>NZ_JANRHB010000059.1:0-12188 GCF_024733855.1 Gordonia sp. GONU | reverse complement strand
AAGCCGACATTCCGAGATCGGCAGACCACCCACGCCCACATACCACCACCCCCAAAACCGCACGCCCACAACACCCTCCACCACCACCGGCACACCACATCGGTGCATCCAGGCTGAGGTGTGAGGAGCGATAGCGACGAGCCGCTCGCTCCCTGAGGTGTGAGGAGCGATAGCGACGAGCCGCTCGCTCCCTGAGGTGTGAGGAGCGATAGCGACGAGCCACGAAGGGTCTGGCGACCTCAACTGCGCACTGTTCCCGCAGGATTGGTTCTGTCTCAACCAGAATTGCGACGGTCCTGCGCACCTGGTCGCTTCGCTAGCAACTTCAGATGATCGATCTCGCCGTCGATCAACGCCCTCTTCTTCGCTCGGGACCAACCGTGAATCCGCCGCTCGATGCGGTAGGCCTCGGTGAGTTCGAGCTCCGCGGACCACGCCAGCCTGACCGGGCGCCTGTGCGAGGTGAACCCGATCTGCGCCGAGCTATGTTGTTGGAGACGGTTTGTCAGGTCACGCGTGCTACCTACGTAGTACGCGCCGTCGGCGCATTCGAGGATGTAGACCCATGCCATAGGGGGATCATCAGGGATTGGTCGCTGGGCCTGGCTTGCTTGCGGCAGATTGTGGACAAGGTCGACGACGTCGTTGTCTCTGTGGACCTTTCGGTTGCGAGCCCTTCGTGGCTCGTCGCTTGCGCTCCTCGCACCTCAGTGCCCACGGCCAGCCTGCCAGCCGTCGTGGAGGTCGAAAGAACCGCTCCCTGAGGAGCGACCGGAGCTTGCGGAGGTCGCGTCACGAAGGGCCTGGCGACGTCGACTCACCAGGCCTTCGTGGCTCGTCGCTATCGCTCCTCGCACCTCAGGCAGCGAGGGGAGGCCGGTCGCTATCGCTCCTCGCACCTCAGGCAGCAGTGTTCGGTTGTGTCGGGTTTCTTTGGATCCGGGAGCGCCGGGGACCTCGGGCAGCAAGGCGGAGCTCGGGTGTCAGTACACGTCCCGCACGTACCGCTTGTCGGCGGCGAGGGCTTTGACGTAGGCCTCGGCACCGGCGGGGGATCGGCGCCCGTACTGCGCGACAATGCCTTTCAGGGTCGCGTCGACGTCCTTGGCCATCCGGGTGGCGTCACCGCAGACGTACACGTGGGCACCGTCGTGCAGCCACTGGTAGAGCTCTTCGCCGTGTTCGACCATGCGGTCCTGGACGTAGATCTTGCGATCCTGGTCGCGGGAGAAAGCGACGTCGAGGCGGGTCAGCAGGCCGTCGCCGAGCATGGTCGTCAGCTCGTCTCGGTAGTAGAAGTCGGTGGCCGAGTACTGTTCGCCGAAGAACAGCCAGTTCTTGCCGTTGTGGCCCAGGGCCTCTCGTTCGCGGAGAAAACCGCGGAACGGGGCGATACCGGTGCCCGGTCCGATCATGATCATCGGGGTGTCGGGATCGGCCGGCGGGCGGAAGTGCGTGGTCGAGGTGACGAAGACCCCGACCTCGGTGTCTTCGGCTTGGTCGGCGAGGAAGGTCGAGCAGACCCCGCCACGCTGGATGCCGCATCGGTTGTAGCGCACCGCCGACACCGTCAGCTGCACCTCGTCGGGACTCTCCAGCGGGCTCGACGAGATCGAATACGACCGCGGGGACAGTGGTTTGAGGATCTTCAGCCACTCGTCGACGTCGGCGGAGATCGGGTGCTCGGTGAGGACGTCCACCGACTGACGGCCCCAGGACCAGTCGTTGAACGCCTGCTTGTTGCCGGCCGCGACGAGCGTCTTCAGATCGTCGGAACCGGAACGCTCGCCGACGAATCGGACGAAATCGGGGGTGACCCGCGCGAACTCGAGCCGTTCGCGCAGTGCCTGGTGCAGGGGCATGTCGTCGCCGTCGACCGTCACCGAGTGTCCGCCGTCGAGTCCCGTCCGGTCGAGAAACTCGTCGATCAGGGTCGGGTTGTTCAGCGGCCACACGCCGAGCGCGTCACCGGCCTGATAGGTCAAGGTGTCGGCGGGCAGCCGGAACCCGAAGTTGCGCACGTCCTTCTGCGACCCCTCGGTGTTCAGCTTCACATTGCGCACCAGCGAGGTGACCAGCGGCTTCTTGCGTGAGTAGGCCGGCGCGGTCCTCACCGACGGTGCTGCCGACGAGTCCGCGGGCTCGCTGACGACGGTGACCCGCTCGTCGGTGACGCCGGAGACGGGCGCGCGGTTGCCGATGCTGATCGCGCGGATCACCTCGTTGAGCCAGCCGCCCGCGGTCTCCTCGAAGTCCGGTTCGCAGTCGACGCGGTCGACGATCCGACGACCACCGAGCTCACCGATCCGCTCGTCGAGTTTGCGCCCGTGGCCGCAGAAGTCGTCGTAGTTCGAGTCGCCGAGGGCGAGCACCGCGTAGTCGACGCCGGAGAGGTCTGGTGCCTCCGCGCCATTCAGCGCCTCCCAGAAGGCCGTACCGTTGTCCGGCGGATCGCCGTCGCCGGTCGTGGACGTGACGAACAGTGCGGTACCCCGCAAGTCGCCGACCTCGACCTCGTCCATCGACTTGGCATCGACGCGGAGCCCGCTCGCCTTCACCCGTTCGGCGGCCTCGGTGGCCAGTTCCTCCGCGTTGCCCATCTGCGACGCCCACAGGACGGTGATCGTGCCGGTCGACTCCGCCGGATCCGAAGGCTCTTCGCTCGGCGGGGCGACTTCGGTGCGCGCGAACATCCCGGCCAGCAGCCCCGACACCCACACTCGGACCTCCGGGCGCAGCGGTGCATCGGCCGGAACCGTGGGAACCGTTGACGGTGCGTCGGGGACACCCGCGGCCAGCCCGGCCAGGTACAACTGTTCGGTCGATGACAACTCCGGAGCGGTGACGTCCGAAACCCCGAGTGCGACAGCCAACTCAGAAGACCCGGCGGCCGGCACCACGGCCGGTGCAGACCCGGCGACCTTTGTCAGCGTCACGGCGCACACCTTCAGCTCGGGCTGCCGGGAGAGCGGGTCCACCGCATCAGACGTGACCGCGTTGATGGAGAGGTGCTCACCGAAGACGTCGTTCCAGTGGAACGGCACGAAGCAGTTCCCGGGACGCACCCGATCAGAGAGCCTGGCCGGCAACACCGCTCGTCCACGACGCGACGCCACCTCGACCTTGTCCTTCGCCGCGACACCGATGCGCTCGGCGTCCTCCGGATGGAGTTCGACGAACGGCTCCGGGTTGAGTTTGTTCAGCTTGGCAACCCGGCCGGTCTTGGTCATCGTGTGCCATTGGTGCGGCAGACGGCCGGTGTTGAGCAGGAACGGATAGTCGTCGTCCGGGAGCTCGGCGGGGTCGAGGTGCGGCCTGGCGAAGAACTGTGCGCGGCGTGTGGGCGTGGCGAATGCCAGTCGCGGAATCGATCCGTCGTCGAGGCGGTGCAGCGTCTGGCTCCGACCGTCGTTCAGATAGCGGATCGGGTTGCGCGCGCCGTCTTCGAGGAGGTCGGCCCCGTCGGACGACGGTGGGCACGGCCATTGCATCGGTGTCCGGCGCAGGCCGTCGTAGGTGACGCCGCGCAGGTCGTAACCGGTGTCGGGGTTGGCGAACTGCTTGATCTCGGCGAAGATCTCCTCGGCACTCGAATAGCTGAAGGCTTCCGCGTAGCCCATCTCGCAGGCGATGCGTGCGATGATCTCCCAGTCGGGGATCGCCTGCCCGGGCGCGTCGAGAGCGGGTTCGAACAGGGTGAGGTTCCGCTCCGAGTTCACCATGATCCCGGTCGATTCCGACCACAGCGTCGCCGGGAGCACGACGTCGGCGTACTGGTTGGTCTCCGTCTCGGCGAAGGCGTCCTGCGTGATCACGAGATCCGCGCGTTCGAGTCCTTCGATGACGGTCTTGCGATTGCCGACGGAGGCAACAGGATTGGTGCAGATGATCCAGCAGGCCTTGATCTCGCCATCGGCCATCTTGCGGAACATGTCGATGGTGCCGCCGCCGACGTCGGTGCGTATTGTCCCGGCCGGGAGGCCCCACGCGGTCTCCACGAACGTGCGATCCACCTCGGACAGCACCGACCTCTGGCCGGGCAATCCCGGCCCCATGTAACCCATCTCGCGGCCGCCCATCGCGTTCGGCTGGCCGGTCAAGGAGAACGGCCCGCTGCCGAGTCGGCAGATCGCGCCTGTCGCGAGGTGGAGGTTGATGAGCGCGTTGGTATTCCAGGTGCCGTGGGTCGACTGGTTGAGGCCCATGGTCCAGCAGCTCATCCAGTCGCCGGCCTCGCCGATCATCGTGGCCGCGGTACGCAGGTCCTCGGCGGGGATCCCGGTGATGGATTCGACCACCTCGGGCGGGTACTGCGCAGCGAAGTCCGGCATCTGCTCGAATCCGTCGGTGAACGACGCGATGAACTCGTCGTCGGTGTGGCCGTCGGAGATCAGCAGATGCAGGAGCCCGTTGAGGAAGGCGAGGTCGGTGCCGGATTCGATCTGCAAGAACAGATCGGCCTTGTCGGCGGTCGCGGTCCGCCGCGGGTCGACCACGATCAGCTTCGCCCCCGCCTTGACCCGGTCCATCATTCGCAGGAAGAGGATCGGGTGGCAGTCGGCCATGTTGGACCCGATGACCAGGAAGACGTCGGCGTGGTCGAAGTCCTGGTACGAACCGGGCGGACCGTCGGAGCCGAGCGACAGCTTGTAGCCGGTGCCGGCGCTGGCCATGCACAACCGGGAGTTCGACTCGATCTGGTTGGTACCGATGAAACCCTTGGTGAGTTTGTTCGACAGATACTGCGCCTCGAGTGACATCTGACCGGACACGTACAGCGCGACCGCGTCGGGGCCGTGATCGTCGACGATGGCGCGCAACCGGCGCGCGGTGTCGGTGAGGACCGCGTCGAGGTCGCCGCGTCGTAGCTGACCGCCGCGGTCGTCGCGGACGAGGGGAGCGTCGAGCCGTCCGCCGGCGGCGAGCATGTCGGAGGTGGTCGATCCCTTGGTGCACAGCCGGCCGAAGTTCGTGGGGTGATCGGCGCGCCCGACGGTCTTGACGAGCCCGCCGGAGTCGTCGAGCCGCATCTCCATACCGCAGCCGACGCCGCAGTAGGCGCACAGGGACATGACCGATCGGGACATGACGGGGTGCGTGGGGGGTGAGGCGGTCACGGTTCCAGCGTCGAAGTCGGATGTTTCGCAACCCGAAGGCCGGCGTTACGCAACCATCAACTTGATCTCACAGTCGACGGGCACTGGCGTGAAGGCGGGAGAAACTGCAGGTCGCGCGCAATTCCGAGACCGGATGGTCCGTGTTGCGGCGTTGCTCAGGCGGATCTCAGCCGAGGCGGATAAGACTGTATGCCATGCGCATCCTCGTGGTTGATGACGACCGGGCGGTCCGGGAGTCGCTGCGGCGGTCGCTCACCTTCAACGGATACAGCGTCGAGACCGCGGGCGACGGCATCGAGGCACTCGAGAAGATCCTCGCCGATCGTCCCGACGTCGTCATCCTCGACGTCATGATGCCGCGACTCGACGGCCTCGAGGTGTGCCGCCGACTCCGCTCCGCCGGTGACGACCTGCCGATCCTGGTGCTGACGGCACGGGACTCGGTGTCCGAGCGAGTCTCCGGGCTCGACGCCGGCGCCGACGACTATCTGCCGAAACCGTTCGCACTCGAAGAGTTGCTCGCACGGTTGCGGGCGCTGTTGCGTCGCGCGGCACCTGAAGACGACATCGACTCGGAGACGCTCACCTTCGCGGACCTGTCGCTCGACCCGGTGACGCGTGACGTGACCCGTGGTGAGCGGCCGATCAGCCTTACACGCACCGAGTTCGCCCTGCTCGAGATGTTGATGGCCAACCCGCGCCGGGTGCTGTCCCGAAGCCGCATCCTCGAGGAGGTGTGGGGATACGACTTCCCGACCTCGGGCAATGCCCTCGAGGTCTATGTCGGCTACCTGCGCCGCAAGACCGAGGCCGACGGCGAGTCGCGACTCATCCACACCGTGCGCGGCGTCGGATACGTGCTGCGGGAGACCCCGCCCTAGTGTCGTCGCCCTCGCGGATGCGCGACCACCTGACCCGTGTGCTCGCCGGCGGCCCCGGTTCGTCCGGGGCGAAGGGGTCGTCCGGAGAGAAGGAGATGCGGGCGCCGATGCCGTTGACGCGGGCGGTGTCCCTGCGTTCGCGTGTCACGATCCTGTCCGCGACCGTCGTGCTGGTGTCGGTGAGTCTGATGGCCGCGGCCGCCTACTTCGTGGTGTACCGGGCGATGTACAACGAGGTCGACCAGCAGTTGGAGAGCCGTGCCGACGGCATGGCGGCTCTGGCGCGCGCCGGTGTGCTCCGCAACCAGCCCGAGCAGCTGGTGGCGGGAACCGTGTTCTCGACGAACATCTCGGTCGCCCTCGTGACCCCGAGCGGTCAGACGTACCTCATCGGGCAGGTCCCGTTCGAGGACCCAGAGCGCGAGATCGTGCGCTCGCCGTCGGTTCCCGGGACCAATCCGCAGAGCCTGCGCACCACCCGCAATCAGCGCGTGCTGACGCGCAAACTCGACGACGGCAACACTCTTGTCCTGGCGCAGAGTCTCATCCAGACCGATCGCGTTCTCAAACGCCTGGCCTGGGTGCTGCTCGTGGTCGGTTGTGGCGGAGTGGCTTTGGCGGCTCTCGCCGGCACAACGGTCGGACGTGCCGGCCTGAGACCGGTGGCCCGGCTGAACCGGGCCGTCGAACGAGTCGCGCGAACGAACGACCTGACACCCATCCCGGTGAGCGGCAACGACGAATTGGCCAAGCTCACCGCGAGTTTCAACGCGATGCTCCGGGCACTCGCCGAATCCCGGGACCGCCAGGCACGTCTCGTCGCCGATGCCGGACATGAACTGCGAACCCCGTTGACCTCCTTGCGCACCAACCTCGAACTGCTGATCGCGGCGAGCAGGCCGGGTGCGCCGGCCGTCCCCGAGCAGGACATGGTCGACCTGCGCGCCGACGTCATGGCCCAGATCGAGGAATTGTCCACGCTGGTGGGCGATCTCGTCGACCTCGCCCGCGAGGACGCCCCCGAGGTGGTGTACGAGGAAGTCGACCTCGCGGAGATCGTCGAGCAGGCCCTCGAACGTGTCCGACGCCGCCGCAACGACATCGAATTCGAGCTGGACCTGTCGCCCTGGTACATCTTCGGTGAACAGCACGGACTGTCCCGTGCGGTACTGAATGTGTTGGACAACGCGGCGAAATGGAGTCCGCCGGGGACATCGGTGGCCGTCGGGCTGACGCAGACCGGGATGTCCACCGCGCAGCTCACCGTCGCCGACGCCGGTCCCGGGATTCCCGAGGAGGACCGTGGTCTCGTCTTCGAACGCTTCTATCGTTCGACGCAATCGCGGTCGATGCCGGGATCCGGTCTGGGCCTGGCGATCGTGCGGCAGGTCGTCGAACGTCATGGTGGAACCGTCGTGGCCGACACGTCGCCGCGCGGCGGTGCACTCATTCGGATGACTCTGCCCGGCCGGGCAACTCCCGCGGAACCATCTCCGCAAGTGATTCGTCAATAAGGGTGAAGCGCCGTGCATCGGCGGGTCACGTCGGCCGTCGTCCACACCATCGACAGCTGTGTGGTTACCCGGTGTGACCTGCCCATCGATCCCCTAGGGTTGACCAAGGCGCTGCGCGGGACGCCGGTCGAGTGGTTTCGGCCGACAAACCCGAGCGAAGTGAACCTTGCCGGCACATGGCCGGCGGAGACCACTGAGCCGGCTGTGTGCCGGTCAGACGACGAGGAAGAGACGAAGATGACGACTGGCGGTTCGCAGGGTGGCGGTCCGTACGGGGGTGGCCAGCACGGTCAGCACGGCGCTGGCCCGTCGAACGGGGGCAGCGCTCCCTCCACACCATCGGGCTCCGAGTCACCGACGCAGTCCTACAGCGGTCAGGGCACTCCCGGTCCGGCCTCGGGTGCGTTCCCCGCGCAGGGCGGCCGGCCCGTCTTCGGCGGCAACAACGCACCCACGTCTGTCTACGGCAACCCGGGAACCAGTCCTTTCCCTCCGCAGGCCCCGTATGGCGGGCCCGGAGCCGGCAATGCCTACCCGCAGCCCGCGTTCGGCGGGTCGGGTGGCAATCCGCCGCCCCAGGCGGCGAAGAACAAGGGCGGCGGACGCCTGGCCGCACTCGGCGCCGGTGCGCTGGTGGTCGCCCTTGTCGCCGGTGGTGCCGGCGGTGCGATCGGTTACACACTGGCCGACGGTTCCGACGGGTCGTCGAGCAGCAGCACGAGCAGCGGCCCGCTCGGCGGCGACCCCAAGGCGAACGGGAACACCGCGCCCGTCGAGGCGCCGGCCGGCTCGGTCCAGGAGGTGGCCGCCCGCGTGCTCCCGTCGGTGGTCTCCATCGAGGTCGCCTCGGGCGGCGCGCTGGGCTCGGGATCGGGGGTCGTCCTGACCGAGGACGGGGTCATCATGACCAACAACCACGTCGTGAGCGCCGGCGGCAACGGCCCCGCGGCCAAGGTCGCGGTCAACTTCTCCGACGGTTCGCGTGCGCAGGCCCGGGTGCTGGGCGCCGACCCGATCTCCGACATCGCGGTGATCAAGGTCGACCGGAACGACCTGACCCCGGTCACGGTCGGTAATTCGAACAACCTGGCGGTGGGGCAGGACGTCATCGCCATCGGTTCCCCGCTCGGCCTGGCCGGGACTGTCACCACGGGGATCATCAGCGCGCTCAACCGACCGGTCCTGACCTCGCGCGATCCGGGCACGAACACCACCTCGGTGATCGACGCCATCCAGACCGACGCCGCGATCAATCCCGGGAACTCGGGCGGTGCGCTCGTCAACGCCAGGGGAGCGCTGGTCGGCATCAACACTGCCATCGCCACCCTCGGTGGAGGCGAGCAACAGGCCGGTGGCAGCATCGGACTCGGGTTCGCGATCCCCATCGATCAGGCGATCCGCGTGGCCAAACAGCTCGAGTCCACGGGCAGGGCCAGCCACGCCAACATCGGTGTGTCCGTGCGCCCGAGTGGTGACTCCGACACGCCCGGCGCCGTCGTCACCGATGTGACCCCGGGAGGTCCGGCAGCGACCGCGGGTATCCCGAAGAATGCGGTCATCACGAAGGTCGACGACCGTCCGATCGCGTCGGGAGACGCTCTGGTGGCGGCCATCCGGTCGCACGCGCCGGGGGACACCGTCACCGTGACCTACTCCGATGGCGGGAACAGCAAGACCGCGCAGGTCAAGCTGGGCACGCTCGAGGTGAAGTGACGCGCTGCGCGTCCGCCCGCGAGTACGAATCGCACAACTACAGAGCGCACCACGACCGTCCATCGGACGGTCCGACAAGCTAGAGAAAGGGCCTGCCATGACTTACGCCGGATCCCCCGTTCCCGGAAACCCCGCCATCTCCGGCGACACCGACGAAGGGCAGTCCCTGGACGTCCGTCTCGCCGGTGATCCGGGTCAGGTCGATCCGGCCGACGTGGTGGCCGCCGACGCCGCCGCGCGGGAGTTCGTCGCGCGCCACGAGCAGGCCACGCACCGGCCGCAGGGTGAGGAGATCGGCCGGGCACTCGTCGTCGTCGTCGACGACGAGGCGGCGCATGGAGAGGATCAGCGTCTGCTCGGGCCGCTCGTCGGCGAACTGCTCGCCGAGGCGGGGTTCCATGTCGACGCGGCCGTCGTCGTATCCGGCGACGAGGTGGAGATCCGCAACGCACTGAACACCGCGGTGATCGGTGGCGTCGATCTGGTGGTGTCGGTCGGCGGGGTAGGTGTCGGCGCCCGCGACGTCACCCCGGAGGCCACCGAGCCCCTGCTCGATCGCCGGCTCCGTGGCATCGAGGAGGCGGTCCGCAGTTCCGGTCTCGCCGCCGGCGCGACGGATGGCGGACTTTCGCGCGGGCTGGCTGGAATCTCCGGGCAGACGTTAGTCGTCAATCTGGCCAATTCCCGCGCTGCAGTGCGTGACGGTATGGCGACCGCGGCGCCACTCGCCAAATATGTGATCGAGTCCATAAGTGAATTCTGATCATGGTCGCGATTACTCGTCTCGAGTACTGTTGAGCAAGGCTAAGGATCTCCCTGAACACAGGGACGATCGACCGACCGGAAACGGGGCGTCCCGTCCGCCGGCGGCTGACCGTGAGCGCCCCGGAAAACGACCGATGAGCAGTAGCGATGACGCTGCTGCTCGTCGTGCTGCGCGGCGGGCGAAGCTCGATTCCGTGTTCGGTGACGACCTCCCGGACATCACCACAGACGAGTGTGGCGAAGATCACAAAGGCCACTCTCAGGATTGGTTCGAAGCGCAGCGCCCACCCCATTACGAGTGAAATGCGACTTCTTCTACATAGCCGCATCAGCGTGTTTATCTACCGTTAACTTTGGTTCGTTGATAGATCACGTATTCGATATTTGTGATGCTGCGACCCCAGTTCGTGACACAGCTGAGTCCAGCTGTTGCCCGTTCTGAGACCCCTCCGATAACGTTCGGCTCGACAACGCTCGGCGCCCCGTAAATGGGGACATGAGCAGCGTCCTGCGATCTGTCGCGAGTGACGACGCAGCAGTGACCAGGAATTCGATGAATCCTCAACGGAAGCCAAGGCGTGCGCCAGAGCATGCTGGGCATCGCCGTGTGGAGCACATCGAACGTCGAGGGTCATGACTTGCGGATGCGGATGCATTCCGTGGGGGTAACAGCCGAATCCTGTGAGAGGGAACGAATGAGCAAGTTCAGCAAGCTTGGGCTGCGCCGCGCCGCGGGCGCGGTCGCGATCGCCTCGGCCGCGGTCGTGGGCCTGGCAGGCATGGGCGTCGGCGATGCCGCGGCTGCCGGTCTGCCGAATGGTTACAAGAAGGCCGCCGGCATCGACGGCGAGTCCATTCAGACTTGGCGCACCGGTGAGAGCGCGTACCCGGTTTCGACTGTGGCGAACAACCCGGCATCGCGTGGCTTCGCGATCTCCGGCACCTACACCGCGAAGGCTTCGGCCGGTGTCGGCGGCAAGCTCGCCGTCAAGTACATCATCGGTTGCCAGGTCGACGTCAGCGGCATCTCGCTCGATCTGGGCGGCGCCATCAGCCTCACCGCGACCACGCTGTCCGGTTCGCTCGGCCTCCCGCTGAAGCCGGGTCAGGTCGCGGTCGTCGACATCACCGACAAGGACTTCTCGGACAGTGGCATCGCCGCCGTCCAGCTGTCGCAGCTCACGTTCAACCTCAACCAGTGCGGTGGCTACGCCTCGGCACGCTCCGCGGCCAAGGTCATCGGTGCCAAGGGATACAGCACCGACGACGGCAAGCTGAGCGGCGAGGGCACCCTGATCCAGTCCACCCTGTACGGCAAGCCCTTCACCATCAACTGACCGGGCAGATAACTAGCACTTCCTGACTTATCTGCCCTGTGCAGATTGATATTCCACGAAGGGGAATCATGAAGAAGAACATCACGCGTCGCGTGGTTGCGGCGGCCGGTCTCGCCGGTGCCGTCGCGATGGGCCTCACCAGCCTCGGCGCCGGCGGCGCCACCGCCGGCCCGCTGCCCGGTGGCACGATCACCAAGACCCTGGTCGACGGCACGCCGGTCACGGTTCAGCTGTTCGACGAGTACGTCAACGTGCAGCGTCCGATCAGCAACGTCCCCACCACCCGTGAGGTGTGGCTGTCGGGCAAGGTCCGCGTCACCGTCGGCGGCAAGGCCAAGGGCGGCGCCGTCAAGGTCGGCTACGACGTCGGCTGCCAGGTGAACTTCGGTAGTGGAAAAGCAAACGTTCCGGGCGTCGCGGGCGGGGTCGACTACGGAACTCCCAGCAACATCACCGCAAACGGTGGCATCACTCCGTACAACAAAGAAGGGGACCTCGTCGGCGGCAGCCTTACCCTCGGTCCGGGTGAGGTCAAGCGCAAGTGGCTCATCAACGAGACCTCGGGCGACAACACCGCTTACACCGACTACGAGCTCAACGGTTACACCTTCAAGGGCAAGACCGGTGGTGTGGCCTACAGCCAGGAGCAGTTCAAGGTGGAGAGCTGCGCCGGCTACGCCGCTGCTCGCGCCTTCATCCAGGTGACGGTCAGCACCGACGCCGTCAAGGGCGTCGTCGCGCTCAACGGCAAGCCGTTCAGCCTCGGCTGATCGACTCGCTGACCCTCAGTAGCACCGCGGGGCGGGAATCCTTCATGGATTCCCGCCCCGCGGCGGTGTCTGGCGGGTGGGAGTGTCGCGG
>NZ_JANRHB010000058.1:0-12197 GCF_024733855.1 Gordonia sp. GONU | reverse complement strand
AGCACACGATCAGCACGTCCTTGACGCCGCGGTTGGCCAGATTCGCACACACCCCGGCCCAGAACTTGGCGCCTTCTTCGGCCTGTATCCAGATTCCCAGCACATGCTTGACGCCGGCCATGTCGACGCCAATAGCGATGTGGGCGTGCTTGTTTCGAACATGAGAACTGTCTTTGACGTTCACCACCAGGGCATCAAGGTAGATGACGGGATACAACGGCTCCAGCGGCCGGTTCTGCCATTCGTCGACCGCGTCGAGGACCTCGTCGCAGATCTTGGAGATCGTCTCGTGCGAGAGATCGGTGCCGATCGTGGCGGCCAAATGGTGTTGGATATCGCGCAACGTCATGCCGCCGGCGTACAGCGGGACCACGATCTTCCACTCCAGCCCGTACAAGACCGTCTCCGACGTCGAGTTCGCGGCCGCTGGTTGGGTCGACTGGTACAACAACAGCAGGCTGCACTCGAGTATCGGCCAGATCCCCCCGACCGAGTTCGAAACGCTCCACTACTCTGGCCTCGGCCCGAGGACCAGCCCACAATGGAGGCGGCACAAAACCTCGGGTCGTTCAGTCCCTGTGCGTGAGGCTCCGGCCCGCAACCCCCAACACATCGCCGTGGAGTCACCCATACCGTCTAGCGTTGTACGGACGCAATTCGTCTATCACGAGCGACCGTGCCGCGTCATGCCCTATGCCGATCCTTACCTGTTGACGGGATGGTCGGGAAGTTCAGGGACCGACGCTTGTCAGATCCCCATGGGTCCGTCCGCGTGTCTTTTGCGATGGTCCCAGGGCGCGCCGGAAGCGGTCGATGTCACCCGGCCACCAGCTTGCAGTGCCCAGCAGCACCGCTAGTGCCGGGACTACTAAGGTCCGCACCAGGAACGTGTCGAGCAGCAAACCGACACCGATGATGAACCCGATTTGCACCATCACATCGATGGAGCCGACCATCAGCCCGAACATGCTGGCTGCGAAGATCAACCCGGCCGAGGTGATCACTGACCCGGTGTAGGCGACTGTACGCATTACGCCAACCCGCACGCTCGCCCTCGTCTCCTCTCTCAGTCGTGAGACCAGCAACATGTTGTAGTCAGCGCCCACCGCCACCAAAACAATGAATGACACCAGTGGAGCTGGCCAGGCAATCCCGGCACCGAACATATGTTGGAGTACAAGCACACCGATACCGAGCGCCGCCATGTAGTTCAAGACGACGGTTGCAAGAAGGTACACCGGCGCAACGACGGCCCGCAGCAGCAGCATCAGAATCAGACCCACGATGAGAAGGGTGGCAATGCCAAGCAGTTTGAAATCGTGCGACAACAGCCGCTGGACGTCGGCGTTGATCGCAGGAAAGCCCGCGACCGAAGCGCGTCCGCCCTCCAGCGTGGTGTTCGGCATTGCGTTCTCGGCGACGCTGGACAGCTCGTTCGCGAGCTTCATTGCCTCGGCAGAGTATGGGTCGTAGGCGGTCTGTATCGCATAGCGCACGGTTTTCCCGTCGGGCGAGATGAACTGTCGAGCGACCTGACTGAACTGCTGGTCCTTGAACGCATCCGCGGGGAGATAGAAGCCGGTTGCCGAATCAGAATCGCCGACCTCGCGGGCAGGAGCCCGAAGCTGTGCGGCGACCTGTGCCAGTCCACCGAGTAACTGAAGGTTGCTGTCCACCAAAGCCCCGACTCCATTCGACAACTGACGTGCGCCGTCGGCGAGAACGCCGACGCCGGACTCGAGTTGCGACACCCTGTTCCCGAGGTTCTGCCCACCGATCGTCTGTAGTGCAGAATCCAGCGTTTGAAAAGAACGCTGAAGCTGTGCCATGTCGGTAGAGCCTGGCGCACTCACGCGGCCGAGCTGCGCGGTAAAGTCAGCCACCCTCGCGAGCGACTGATCATCCGCGAGTGCCCGGATGTCGGCCGTCTGCGCGCGCAGTGCCGAGCACTCCGCGATCTGCTGACACCACGGAGCGTCCAATGCGGACAATGCCGGCGCGATCGCATCTGCCGCAGACTGGGCCCGACGGGCGAGTTGAGACAGCTCAGGCGCTTGCTGGGAGAACTGCTGAAGCGTTGGAGCAGCGCTCGCGAGCTGGTTCACCAACGGCCGATACTCGTCGAGTTGTGGGCCAAAGGACGACACCTCGTCGAGCAACCCCGACAGCGGAGCGAGATTGGAGGAGATCTGCTCTTCTAGCTGTGCCAGGCCTCCGGCTAGCTGCTCTGATCCGGTCTTAAGGACGGCCAGATCACCCTTGCGGGCCTGTACATCTCCGGTCTCCTCGGTGATCTTGGTACCGATCTGATCGTTCTGCCAAGACAATTGCGCCTGCTGTAGCTTCTCACCGGTCGGGCGCGTCACGCCAATGACCCTGGTCACGCCGGGAATCTGCGCGACGCGGGATGCCAACTGGTCGAGGTCGGCAAGGCCTTGAGCCGTGCGCATGTCGTTCTCGGACTCCACCACCAAGAATTCCGAGATAATGATGTCTTTCGGGAAGTGGCGGTTGAGCAGCGCGTAGCCTTCGTTGCTCCCTGTGTCAGTTGGCTGCCCCTCGCGATCGTCGTAGGTGATCTGAATTGTTGCGGCTACCAGGGCGAGGCCGATCAACGCGACCACACTGATCGCCAGCAGAGGTACCGGCCGCCGGATAACCATGACTCCGACTCTTCTCCAGTAATCCCGCGTCAGGTCACGGCGGGGAAGGCCGGCACCTCTCTTGGCGGCGAAGGAGAGCACGGGGGGCAACA
This sequence comes from Gordonia sp. GONU, assembly GCF_024733855.1. Taxonomy (NCBI): domain Bacteria; kingdom Bacillati; phylum Actinomycetota; class Actinomycetes; order Mycobacteriales; family Gordoniaceae; genus Gordonia; species Gordonia sp. GONU. Next base: position 9,442 of record NZ_JANRHB010000058.1, on the reverse strand, counting down.
ATGTAACCGTTGCCAAGAATGCGAATGCTATGGCGATTGCGCAGGCCGGACCTAATGTGTTGAACACACTGAGATTGGCGAAGGCCATAGCCAGGAAGGCTAGGGCCACAGTGCCCGCCGATGCGAGAACCACGCGGCCGATAGTTGCATTCGCGTGGGCAATAGCGGCATCAGGAGAGTTGCCTGCTCGAATACCCTCATGATAGCGGCTTATGAGGAACACCGAATAGTCAACTCCGGCACCGAAGATGATGACGGTCATGAACATCGAGGTGAACTGGGATACCGGCATGCCCAGCTCGCCTAGTCCAGATAGAACTCCGCGACCTACGGCCAAACTCATGCCCACGACAAGCAGCGGCATCAGCGCGGTGAACACCGAACGGTAGACGACGAGGAGGATCACGGCGATCAGCAGCACGGTGGCGACAGTGATCAGGACCAGATCCGACTCGCCCACGGCGAGTTGGTCGCTAAATGTCGCGGGTGGGCCTGTCACACGGACTCTCGTCTCAGTGTCGCGAAAGATTCTCTCCGCGGTGTCGCGTACCGCTGCGACCGCCTCCGCGGTATCGGGTCCCCCGAGTGTGCCGGTCACTCCCACGGGCAGATACCAGGCTTGCTTGTCTTTGCTGAGAGCCTGACTCGCAGTAAAAGGATCGCTCAGCAGGTCTCGGACGGCGATGACGTGCTTGTCGTCCGCCCGCAGGGTGTCGACAAGCACGTGGTATCGATCGCGGGTGTTGTCGGACAGGCCTGCACTGTTCTCCATCACTACGAATACTGTGGTCTTGGCGCCGCGCTCGTCGAAAGCGGCGCCCATACGGTCCAAGGTCTGAAAAGACGGGACTCCGGCCGGGATCGGATCCACAGATTGTTCCCGTATCACTGACTCCAGTTGAGGAAAGAGAAGGCCTAAGCCGATGGCGGCGCCGAGCCAGACCAGCGTCACAATCCCTTTGCGGCGGAGGGTAAACCATGCAACCCGCTCAAGGGTCGGACTGTATTCGCCGAGTTTCTCGCCCCCTCTCGACGGGCGGGTTCGAATGGGAGACGAACTCACCATGTGAAATTTCCTCTCGACCTGAAGTGGGCGACCCAATCGTGCGCACCCGTTATGCGAACGTCCGTGCGGCGGTGGATGGTTGTCACTTGCGGTGGTGCTCGGCCATGTCTTCGACCTCCTCGAGAGTGGTGGGCAGGTGGTATGGGGGGGTGCTCTTACCTGAGATGCGGTATCGGCCCCAGAAGTCGGGATCCCCGACGACACACTCCGCTCGGCCCTCGGGGGTCGTAAATACAGCGATCGCGCGGGCGCCCTTCAGGAGCTCGTCGAGCTCATCATTCTTCTGAATCCGGCCATACCAGGTGTAGAGGCCGTTCAGCGGCTGGAAATAGCCTTTGATCTTCGCTTCGACATGGATCTCCGTCCCGCGGCACACCAGGGTTCCTTCGCCGGAGTAGTCGAGGTCATGGTCGTCAGACATGCAGCCCTACCTTCTTCGCATTGAGCGTTGACAAATAACGCGGTTCGTGGATACTAGCAGTACCAGATACTGCGAGTAATGGGTACTGGGCGCCAGGCCCCGACTCCCAGCCTTGAACGACCGAGGAGAAGACATGACCGTGCAGGATGCCCATATCAAGCCCGACTTTTCACAGGAGGGCATGGCCCGGGTGAACGGGCGCAAGCCCGTCGACATGGAACGATCTGCAGGTCGTCTGTTGCGGTCTTCCGCGGAGAAGTTCTACGACGCGGAGATCGACATCGACTGGGAGTCGCCCTGGGAGGAAGGCAAGTACTTTCTGCCAGAGCACCGGGTGTCGCTATACGGCACCAAACTATGGAACAAGATGACCGAGGAGCAGCGTCGCGAGCTGGGACGCCACGAGATCGTGAGCATCCTCAGTTTCGGCATCTACGCAGAGAACCTCTTGAGTTCGGCGCTCCTGCGCATGTCGGCAAAGGGGGCCCTAACCGATCAGAAGTCCCTATACGCGCTAACAGAAATCGGCGATGAGTCCCGCCATTCCACTATGTTCGCGCGCCTCATTAACAAAACAGGCGTGCCCCCTTACAAGCTCCCTAAGGGCTTCTTGAGCTTCGCAAAGATCCTGCATTTCGTCCCGCTCGGACCGTCGGTGTCCGGAGCCACGCTGCTGATCGAGGAAATCCTGGACCGCGCCCAGCGCGAGGCGATGAACGACCCCAGTATGCAGCCTCAGCTTCGCCAGCTCATGAAGATCCATGTCCTCGAGGAAGCCCGTCACATTACCTTTGCGCGACTGGAGATGATCGAAGGCATGCAGCGTCGACGTAAGGCGACGCGCGCTTGGCACCGAGGGGTGCTTGCCGTCATCGCGAACCTGGCGTACCCGCTGCTCATTAATCCGAAAGTGTACCCCGCAGTGGGAATTAGCCGCTGGCGTGGCGTATGGGCACAACAAACCAGCCCAAACTATCGGACCAACCTGCAGTTCATGTCGGAGCCCATGATTCGGTTCTTCCATGAGGCGGGAATGCTGGAAGGCAAGTTCACAATGGCCATGTGGCGCGCGACGCGGAGCCTTCCCGACGATCTCCGCTGATCTCCGTTCACGCGGCCGAGCCGTCACGGTCGACATCAGTTAGACCTGTGCGGAGCATTCTCGATGGCTTCGCGATCACTTCCGCCTCAACAGATCACCCGCTGCCACTGTGCGCAGGTGATGTGTTGTGCCAACGAACCCACGAGGGAGAAAGCATAAACATGGCATCTTCAACTACCCGGCGCGCCTCGCGCGCCGCCGCCAAAACCGACTCAACCGACGACCCGATTTCGACCAAGATTCTGATCATCGGAAGCGGGTTCTCTGGTCTCGGGATGGCCGCACAGCTAAGACGTCGCGGGTACAGCGACTTTCTAATCCTGGAGAAGGCAAGCTCCGTCGGTGGAACCTGGCGCGACAATACCTATCCGGGCTGTGCATGTGACGTCCCGTCGCTGATGTACTCGTACTCATTCGAAAGTCGAGGTAGCTGGTCGAAGGTGTGGTCGTCACAACCAGAAATTGAGCGGTATCTACAAGACGTCGCGGACAAGCGCGGCGTGACACAAAAGATTCATTTCGGTCAGAAGTTGGTTTCCGGATACTGGAGCGAGTCAGAGTCGCGGTGGCACCTGCGTACTGAGTCCGGACGTGAGTACATTGCTCAGTTCGTAGTTTCAGGAGTCGGTGCGCTGCATATCCCCAATTTTCCCGAAATTTCGGGGATTGAGGACTTTAAAGGCGAAGCGTTTCACTCCGCACAGTGGGATCATTCGGTGGATCTGGAGGGCAAGCGTGTCGCCGTGATCGGCACTGGTGCCAGCGCTATCCAGTTTGTGCCGTTCGTACAGAAGGAGGCCATGTCCCTCAAGGTCTTCCAGCGAACCCCTGCCTGGGTCCTACCCCGCAAGAATTTCACCGTTCCGCCGGCCCTGCGGACTCTTCTGAGCAGACTCCCGATTGCACGTCGTATCGCCAGGTGGTCGGTGTACTGGGGTGCGGAGAGCCTAGCCTTCGGCCTCAACGGTCACTCCAACCTTATGCGGCCAATCGAACGGGTCGCTCGGTGGAACATTGAACGCTCCATCTCTGATCCGGCACTACGCAAGAAACTGACCCCGTCATATCGCATCGGCTGTAAGCGAATTCTGGGGTCAAACGACTATTACCCTGCACTTGCGGCGCCCAACACCACCGTCATCAGCGATCGGATTGAGAGGGTCACCGCTGATTCCATCATCACCTCAGACGGCGTCGAGCACCTCATCGACGTAATTATTTATGCGACCGGTTTTCACGTGACTGATGGTTTCGATCAGCTCGCCCTGAAAGGTGCCACTGGCGAGGATCTCCCGTCCCACTGGCATCAGACGGGGATTAACACGCACCTGGGCATCACGACCGAGGGTTTTCCCAACCTGTTTTTCCTCCTCGGACCCAACACGGGCCTCGGCCACAACTCAGTGGTGTTCATGATCGAGCAACAGATCAAATACATCATGAAGGCCATCGACACAGTAGAAAGCCGAGGCGCTGAGAAGGTTGACGTACGCCCGTCCGTGCAAGAACAGTTCAACACCGACATCCAGCGGAAGCTGGCCAAGGGAGTGTGGACCAACGGCGGCTGCACGAGTTGGTATCTCGACTCGCAGGGCGTCAACCGGACCGTGTGGCCGGGCTTCACATGGCAGTACTGGCGCGCCACAAAAGATTTCGACCCCGCCGAGTACGACATCGCCTGAGCCCGAACGCACGGAGAGACACGATTCGTAGAAATGGTGAGACGACAGTGAGCAATTCTGACCGGCATGATTACACAGGCAAGGTGGCAGTGATCACCGGTGCCGCGTCAGGGATCGGTCGGTCTCTGGCACTCCAGTTGGCGGAGCGAGGTGCCGCACTGGCACTGTCCGACATTGATGAGATGCACTTGAAGGAGACTGCAGAACTTTGCCGCACCACGTATGCGGCGACGGTAACCGCCGCCGTACTAGACGTTGCGGACCGCAGTGCGTTTCAGGACTATGCCGACGGAGTGCGGTCAGAGTCGGGCCACGTCGACATGGTGTTCAACAACGCCGGCGTGGCCTTGGGCGTCGACGTGGTCGACATGACCTGGGAAGACTTCGACTGGCTCATGGGCATCAACTTTGGCGGAGTCGTTAACGGGTCGAAGGCGTTTCTGCCTCACCTGATCGCGTCCGGGGACGGACATCTCATTAACACGTCGAGCGTCTTCGGCTTGATCGGAATCCCCAGCCAGAGCGCATACAATGCCGCGAAATTCGGCGTCAGAGGCTTCACCGAGGCGCTCCGACAGGAGATGAAAATCAGTCGATACCCGGTCACAGTGACATGTGTGCACCCGGGGGGTGTAAAAACCAACATCGTCAACAATGCCCGAGGCGTTTCCGCCATGGGGGCAGACACCGCGACTGTCGCCTCGCTGTTCGACAGGATCGCACGAAGCACCCCGGATAAAGCAGCGGCGACAATCCTCAAAGGTATGGACAAGAAGAAGGCACGAGTGTTGATCGGTGCGGACGCCCGCGGTTTCGACTTCGTGGCACGGGTGATCGGTCCCCGCTACCAGGACATCGCGGCGCCACTGACACGGGCGGGTTACGCGGTCGCACGTAGACAGGGGATCCTCAAGTGACCGTCGAACCCGATGCACGTCCGGCTGCCGCAGCCCGCTCACGCACCTTGCGCGTCTCAGAAGTGACCCAGGAAACGAAAGACTCCGTCACCATTTCGTTCGAGATCCCCGATGCCATGGTCGAGGAGTTCAAGCATGTCCCAGGGCAATTCATCACCGTGAAGATCCCATCTGATCGGACCGGTCATGTCGCACGATGCTACTCGTTGAGCAGCTCGCCTCACGTCGAGGACTTCCGTCTCGAGATCGGGATCAAGCGGACGGAGAACGGTTACGCATCGAACTGGCTGTGCGACAACGCGATGACGGGAATGGAGTTGACCGTCCTCCCGCCGTCGGGGCACTTCACGGCTAAGAATCTCGACGTCGATTTTCTATTCTTTGCAGGAGGAAGTGGGATCACTCCGGTCTTGTCGCTGATTAAGTCGGCGCTTGTGTGCGGCGGGGGCGAAGTCACACTGTTCTACGCGAATCGCGATGCCGAGTCGATCATGTACGAGGGCCAACTGGCGCAGATCGCCTCCGAGTTCCCCGAGCGTTTCACGGTCTTCCACTGGTTGGAGTCGGCTATGGGGATTCCGGCACCTGAGGATGTCGAATCCGCCATACGTGAGCACCGCGGTGCACAGATCTACACCTGTGGTCCGGCGCCGTTCATGGATCTGGTTCAGAAGTCGGCGGAGGCCTGCGGTGTCGAGCACGCCTCGGTACATCGAGAAGTCTTTCAGTCACTGACCGGAGATCCATTCGAGACAGCCACGATGCGTCAGCTCAGTGACGACGATGGTGTGGCGACCGCCACGGTCTATCTGAATGGGCAGTCCATCACGACTGAGTGGCCGCGCAACACTCCGTTGCTCGACGTGCTATTGGCCCAAGGTCACAATGCCCCGTACTCCTGCCGAGAAGGGGCCTGCAGCGCGTGCGTATGCAAGCTGGTTGAGGGTGATGTAGAAATGGCACAAAACCACATCCTCGTTGAAGATGACATTGCCGACGGTGAACGGCTTGCGTGTCAGGCACTTCCGCTGACGGATGCAGTCACGGTGAGCTTCGATGACCTCTGAGATAGCGAGCGAGTCGCGAGGATCGCGGCACCTCGAGGTCCTCTCCTCCGACGGAACCAGGTTGTTCGCCCAGGAATTCGGCCCGGGCCGGGATGCTCCACTTCTAGTCTTTAGTCACGGCTGGGCCTGTCAGGGGCGTTTCTGGCGGCCACAGATCGAACAGTTCGCGGCGACGCATAGGGTAGTGGTCTACGACCAACGCGGACACGGGTGGAGCGACCGGGGCCGGGTACCGTTCTCGGCGAGACTTCTGGCCGATGACTTGGAGGCCGTAGTTCGGGCGGTAGCCACTCCCACCGACAAGGCTGTCGTGGTCGGACACAGCATGGGAGGTATGTCCATCATGAGCTGGGCAGCTGAGTACCCAGCCTCGGTGTCGGAGCTGGCCCGCGGAGTAGTACTGGCAAGCACCGGGCCATCACAGTTGGTGGATCGGTCAACGTTACTCAAAGTTCCCCGCCAGCTACGACCGAGACTTGAACGGGCCTTCGCGGCTAGTCTTGCGGTCGCGGGACCCGAGATGCAGGACACGCGTTTGTCTCGCCGCCTGATTCGTTACGGAACCCTGGGCCCGGGCGCGACTGTCGAGGTAATCGATGAGTGCGCCGACATCGTGTTGCGATGCCCACCACAGGTGCGGGGGATGTGGGGTGCGGTTTTGGCGACAATCGACGTCAGCAGGGGTGTTGACTCGCTGACAGTGCCGGCGGCGGTCATCGTGGGCGATGCCGACAGACTGACCCCGGCGGCCCATTCGGTGGATCTCGCAGCGCGACTGGGTCGGCAGGGCGTTCTATTTGAATTCACTCTTCTCGACAAGGTCGGTCACATGTCCAACCTAGAGGCCGTTGAAGACTTCAATTCAGCTGTGGCCAGGTTAGACAGATCCGCCTGAAGCTCGTCTCATCAACCAATGCCTCGGCCACGCGGGCGCCACGTGCTCACCGGCGCGACGAGTCGTCCATCCTGATAACCTAGGAGGCCATGTCTGTAGTCCGTCGAATCTCCGCGGCCCCGGTGAAAGTGCAGCGTCGTGTGCGCGACGCACGAAGCACGCGTTGGGACGACCACCGCGCTGTCGTTAAGGCTGAACTCGTCGACGCGGCTATACGCGCGATCGAAAAGTTCGGCGATGCTGTGAGCATGGACGATTTTGCGGAAGAGGCAGGTGCGTCGAAACCTAAGCTCTACCGCCATTTCGGTGACAGAGCTGGGCTCTATTCCGCCGTGGCAGCACGTCTGGGTTCGATGATGTGGGAGTCAGCGCAGTCAACTCTGCTCTCCGGACAGGAAGACAGCTCCGTTGACGAGCTTTTCCGTTCAGCGATCTCTGCATACGTATCCTTGGTCGACGACCATCCGGCGGTCGTCCGTTTCCTCATGACGAATCACATGTTCCAGTACTCTGAGTCCGGCGAGGGAGGGGCCGCAGATCAGCTGAGATCGGCAATGGAGATTATTTCTGACGAGTTCGCTCGTGGCCTCCGAGAGGTCGGCGCCGACGAGTCCCTCGTCGCCGTAGCAGTGGCCTCTATCCTAGGGGCTGGTCTATCAGCGACCCAGTGGTGGATCGATCACGGTCGGCTCAATGGAATGAGCAAGGACCTGTTCTCCGCGCACCTTTATCAGACGTCGTGGGGGATCATTGACGGCGCTGCGGCCACAGTGGGCGTTCGCTTCCGCAGAGACAGACCCTTCGGCGACCCCGCGTTCGCCACTCGCCTCGGACTAGACTGATCCCGCTCGCGAGAGACGGTGCCGCCCCAGTCTCCGCCCTCAGTATTTGATCACAACTGTGTTCCTTATCGCGAGGAGCACTTGTCCAAGTGTCGGATGGGCGGGTCGAACGACTCGTCGTCTACCACCTGATCTAGTGTCATCACGTCGCCCCCGGTGATGAAGCCGGCGAGCCAGTCAGGCCCCAGGTCTGGCGCGACCAGTAGGACCGAATCAACTCGTAGGAACTGATGCCCACGATCTCGTGGTTCACCCCGTCGGACTCCGGTAGCGACCCACCTCAGTCGATCCAGATGCGAAAGGGCCGGGCTAGGGCCAGCCACTCACCGATGCGGTGCTGGCAGTTCTTCTAAACGGCGGACCTTAGGGATCTGGCGGCGGAGTCCAGTGAGGTGGCAAGGCTCGACTCAGTGTCAGTTAGAACCGCCGCGGCCTCGATGACGTGGTCGAGCCGGGTAGCAGCGGTCGAGCCCTTGTGTACGGCCGCCTGAGCGACTGATGTCCATGCTGCAGCCGCTCGGTGAGCATCTCTGGCAAGGTCGCTGGTTGCAGCATCGCCGGTCAGTCGGGCGATCTCGTCGCAGCCACACGCGAGTAGTCGTCGGAACAGGCCACCACCCGTACCTGCCTTCTCGATGAATGCACCAAGACTGAATAGGTGGACTTCGAGCACGTCGGAGGGCAGCTCATGCCAGAGCACCACGTCAGAGGATAGTGCTAGGGCTGCGTCTATTCCGTGTGTCCCCGAGTGTTCGACAGGGCCGGCGATCGTGGATCCTGCGGGCGCGCGCATGCATGCCGCAGATTGCGCGAACGCCTCCGCAGCCACGACGGCGATTGACGGTAGCGCCTCGGGCCAGTCAATGCGGAAGAGCGTATGTCGGGTCGGCTCGGGGAAGGTCATCGAGCGTCGGGCTCGCGCCAGCGCGTCGAAGGGAACCTGTTGAATTTCGACGCGATCGTTGTCTGCGACGTAAGCGATTTCTGCGTCGCTGTCGTAGCCCACTATGACGATATCGTGGCGACTCATGCGCAACTGAACGCGCAGGTAGGGCAATTCAGCAATTTCGGCCCACACGAGCGCGGGCCGGCCGCGGTCGAGTTCGTCGCGGACGAGATCCCACCCTAGCTGGGGATCGTCGGTGGACCGGACCTCCACCGTAGCGCCGAGACGGCGGGGGAGGTCCATCTCGAAGTCAGGACCACGTCCTACCAGATACAACGGCGGCACGAGGGCGTCGGTGCGAACATACGTGAGCGAGAGTGCTCCGCCCAGAGCGAACACCAGACCCTCGTTCGGTGGCCCGTCGAAGCCTAGTCCCGACCACTCCATCAAGTCGCGCATCGCGCTGGAGCCGCAATGGCCGCCCATTCGGTGTGGATAGGTGTCGAGCAATGACTCGGACATTGTCATGGTCTCCCTAGTGGTGGTGGACACTGTGCGACGGGA
>NZ_JANRHB010000057.1:0-12461 GCF_024733855.1 Gordonia sp. GONU | reverse complement strand
CCATCTGCGACATCGAAGACAAACGAGCCGCTCAACGCCTCAAAGAACGCGGGACCAGGCGGTCACAGCCCCGTAAGGCCCTCGGACGACTGGTCGAGGGACAGGTCGTCACCAACTGGAAACAGGCCCTCGGACAACTCGCACTGGCCTACCCCGACCGGATCGAACCCCACCTCAGCTAGACCCCACAGACCACAAGAAAATCAGGAGTCACGTTCTTACACAGACATCTTGACAAGCTCTCGATCCCCCGCGCACCAAGAGACCGCCCCGCGGCAGAAGCCACGGGGCGGTGTGTTCTTCTGTGAAGCGCTCAAGCGGTAGCTTCGTCTGATCCGGACTCGATCGATCCGGTGACCAGTTCGCCGACGATGTCGGTAATGATTGCGCCCACGATAGCCTCGGCCATGATGGTGGCCCCTTCGATGTTGTGTGCTGATGACTGCGAATGTGGAGCGCTGGCTGCGATGTCCACCTCGCAAACTCTACGACGCTCGATAAAACGGCGCCCAACGAACGATGAGTGAGAGATGAATGGCCGCGCAATTCCCAGTGACGGTTCTGTCTTTCCCACCGGGGCCATCGGGCAGACGGATCGCTCCAATAAATACGTGCCCACCGAACGCTGAGGACGTTCGGTGGGCACATCTGTGCCTTACCTCGGCGGTGTCCTATCTCGGCCAGTGCGGACGCGAAGCCGACCCCGTGCGGCGCTAGTTCGATACAACCGGCAGCTCGCCCTGCTCATGCTTCGCGCGCAACACCTTCTTGTCGAACTTGCCCACGCTCGTCCGTGGTATCTGCTCCATGAACGTCCAGTTGTTCGGGATCCACCAGTGCGGGATCTCCTCCGGGCAATTTCTTAGGCACCACTCGTGGAGCGTGTCAGCCGACACTTCGCGACCCGGTGCCGGAACCACAACAGCGAGAGCTGTCTCCTGCCATCGGGGGTCGGGCATCGCGACAACCGCGGCCTCGGCGACATCCGGGTGCGACATGATCCAGTTCTCGAGCTCCACTGACGAGATCCATTCGCCCCCGGACTTGATGACGTCCTTGGACCGGTCGGTCAGCGTCAGATACCCGTCCGGACTGATGTGTCCCACGTCGCCGGTCCGCAACCAGCCATCCCGAAACCTCTCGGTGTCCTCGAGTCGGTAGTAGCTGCCTGTGACCCACGGACCCCGCACTTCGAGTTCACCGACGGACTTGTCGTCACGGGGAACAGGCAGGCCGCCCTCGTCGATGAGGCGCATCTCCACCCCGCAAATTGCCCGTCCCTGTCGCTTGCGGTAAGATATTTCCTTTGCGGGGCTGATCCCGGCGGGAGGCCGACCTACCGCTGCAAGCGGGGACGTCTCAGTCATACCCCACGCCTGAATAATCTGTACGCCGAAGCGGTCCGCAAACCCCTCGATCAACGACTGCGGGACGGGAGCTCCACCACAGGCGACAAGGTCGATCGATGACAAGTCGACACCCGGATTCGCGATACCGTACTGAAGAAGATCGTTCCAGATTGTCGGTACTGCTCCTGCCTTCGTGGGGCGATGTTGTTGGATCATGTCAGCGAGCGGCGCTGCTTGAAGGTATCGATCAGGCATCAGCAAGTCCGCGCCGGCCATCAGCGACGCGTAGGGCAGACCCCAGGCGCTGGCATGAAACATCGGCACGACGGGAAGTACACGATCGGCTTCTGCGATCGCCAGAGCGTTACCGGTACACGCTGCCATGGAGTGCAGAAACACCGAGCGATGACTGTAGACGACCCCCTTGGGATCGCCTGTAGTGCCGCTCGTATAACACATACCCGCAGCCGACCGCTCGTCGGGATCGACCCAAGAGAACACTGGGGATTCCGCTGCGAGCGCGTCATGATATCGCATCACGGTCACGCCGTGCCCGTCGAGCGGGGAGGTGTCGCCGTCGCCGGTAACGAACACAACCCGAACCGTCGCCAAGCCCGGTAGGACCGCCGCCAACAACGGAACCAGCGACCCGTCCACGATAATGACCTTGTCTTCGGCGTGGTTCGCGATGAACTGCAGCTGAGCCGGTGACAACCGGATGTTCAGCGTATGCAGCACCGCGCCCATCGCGGGTACCGCAGCGTACGCTTCGAGGTGCTCCTGGTTGTTCCACAGCATCGTTGCCACGCGGTCGTCGCCGACCACGCCGACCCGACGCAGAGCATTCGCCAGACGTGCGCATCGCTCTTCAAGATCGCCGTAGGTCGCATACCGGGCAGAGCCGTTCACGGAATAGGTAATCACCTGCCTAACAGTGTGATTGGTTGCGACGTGGCGCAGTATCGATGACACTGTCATCGGCACCTCCTGCATGGTGCTTTTCATCTAACTCTCCTTTCGCGGCGGACGCTGGATCATTCGGCAGGTCCGTAATCCTGGATCTGCCAGCCGTTATCGGTCTTCAGCACGACGACTTTCAACAGTGTGGGGAGTTCGCTCGGCTGAGGGTTCTGAACATTCTGGGTCTTCTGGGTGGCGAAGACCAGCACCGTGTATTCCCCCCGGTTCTCGCTGGCGCTGCCGGTGACGCTGGTCGCCAGTACGCGTCCCGCCGCTTGGACCTTGGCCTGTTTCATGATTTGGGTCAGGGTGGGTTCGACATCGTCGTATCGCTTGACCAACGCATCGCTGGCATTCTCTTTCACTTCGGTAAAGAATGCGTCGGTGTTTTGGTAGCTGTACGTGAGCGACTTTGTGGTGTAGTCCGATGCTGCCTGCGCTGCCTGCGCTCGTTGTGTGGCGGCGTCCTCCAGGGACGTCTTTGCTTGCCGCATGTCAATGTAGAGGTAAGCAAAGAGCCCGGCCAGCACCGCGAGTACTACCACGAGAGCACCGACGGCCACCACCTGGAGGCGTGCTGATCCCCAGCGCTGCTCGGCCTCGGACGTCGGGGGGCTTGCCTCGTCCGAGGCGGAAACGTCCTGTGACGTCGCAGGTTCTGTGGCACTAGTGGCGTCGCCGCGGTCTGCCTTATCGGAAGCCGTAGTCAGCTCATTTTCGGTGCCGCTGTCCTCGGATTCTGATCCGTTGTCGTGTGCGGTCATTTGCTGCCTTCTGTAAATGCTGGGGTAGGGGGGGAGACATCGGGCGTCAGCGGGGTGATGGTGTGACGGCGATCGGGATTTGCGCCTGTCCCCGATGGGACGCGGGGACTGTTCGCGCCAGGAGATCACCGATCGATCCGAAGTCGACGTATGTGTCTGCGACTTTCGCCGTCGCCGGTTTGACCGCGCGGGTGATGGCGACAATGTCGGGCTGAAGTATCTGGATGTAACCGCTGAGCTTTTCCACTAGCTTCAGGATTGGTGGCCATTTGTCGTAGGACGTAGAGGTGAAAACGATGAACGCACGTTGGATTCTCGCCAAACCGTCGACGGCATCCGGGGTCCGGACCGACGCGGTACTGAGCACACCGCCCACGTTCGACATGAGGCCCAGGAGGAACTCGGCATTGTCCGCGGTGGTACGGACCGCACCGTCGTCACCGACGAAGTCCACGAGGCGGTGCATCATGTCTCCGATCGTGTCGAGGTCCTTTTGCCGGCCGTCGACTGCAGCCGAGATCGTTTCGTTGATGGTCTGAATCGATGCTGGATCGAGCGCGTCGGCCACTGCCGACATTTTCGGGAGCACCTGGGGAACGGATTGGGACACGTGGATGGCGCTGGCGGGCACTAGGTCCCCACTACGCAAGTACTCACTGGTGGTGGTATCCGGTGGGATGAAGTTGATGTATTGCTCTCCCGCGACCGAGAGGTTCTGGATCGTCATGACACTGCCGCGAGGGATCTTGTAGCCGGAGTCGATGGACATGTCGACGGCGAGCTGATTATCTGTGACGCGAATAGATGTCACCTTGCCCGCCGGCACCCCCTCTAGCATCACCGGCGATGTGTCGAGCAGGCCGCCCGAGCTCTTGAGTATGGCCGAGATCGTGTAGTCGGAGCGGAACGGGTTTATTCGTGCCACGTCGATGGTCAGGTATGTTGCTCCGACGAGGAAGACGACGACAAGGGCAACCAGGGATACGACGGTGCTGCGGATCATGGCATCATTCCGATCGCTCGCAATACGTTAATGAACGACCCGGCATCACGTCGGGCTAGATCTTGGCCGTCGATAGACACGTCGGAAACGTTGATATCTGGCGAGCTGACGAATGGGATGAGCTTCTCGCGTATTACACGCGTCGCCTTGTCGGAAACATCCTTGGAGTAGATGTCCGAGTACGCGATGGACGCGATTACTGGCGCGATCGCTCCTACCGTTTCCTTGATGCGGGAATACTCAGGGTCGACGATACGGCCGGCAGATACTGCGAAGTCGCGCAGGTTGGCGATAAGTAGCGCGACGTCAATTAGCGAATAGCCCAGACCATAGAAGTTCACTCCCCCCTTGGTCAACATTCGGTCAGTACCTGACGGGTCGGCCAGGATCACTTTCAGTGTGCGATCGGCCGACTGCAGGACTACGTCGAGTTTGTCGGTGTTGGCGGACACCTCAGACACGGTGCGCAACGTCGTGCGGTAAAGCGTATCGAATTGGGCGGGGTCACTCGGAAAGGTCGAGTTCAGTGTCGATATCGCGGTATGGATTTTATCGAGTTCACCCCCGCCCAGTACATTAGCCATCCCCCGCATCACGTCCTCGACGTTGGCAGCCGGTTCGGTGTGTGAGAGAGGTATTACCGATCCCGCGTGCAGCAAGGCTTGGGTGGACTGCTGTGCGGGGGGAAGGATGGCCACATAAATCTCGCCCAGGAGAGTGTCTTGGCGGAGTTCCGCGCGCGAATCTTCCTGCAGTTGGGCGTCTTTATCAATTCGGGCGGCAACCAGCGCGTGGCCTCCGTCGTACGTGACGCTGGTGACGGCACCGACGTCAATCCCTCGAGAGAGGACTTTGGCACGGGCAGGCAAGTTCAGAGCACTCGTGAACTCGATCTCGATGTCGTAGCCGTCTCGGGCGGATGATCCGCCGATGGTCGGCGGGTTGTCGGCGTTGATGCTGCAGGCGGCGAGGGCGATGGTCGCTGCGAACAGCGTCACGATCGCGGCCGTGACACGGCGAAGGTAGCCGTAGGTCATCATTGAGATTGCCCTCCGATCAAGTTAGCGATCGTCGCCACTTCGTTACCCGTCCTGCAGACGCCGTTGACGGGGGGAGAGGCACACGCCGTTCTTAGGGTCTGCAGTGGGACAGACACGGCGAATGCCCGCAGGATCGACTTCGCATCCGGATGCTTGACGATGAGGTCAGCCGTTCGAGCGGCGACGGTCGCCAGGATGTTCTCTTGCTTGCCTACTTGCGCGAGGAGTGGAACCGCAGCATCACCAATTGCGAAGATCGGTGGACCGAAGTCGGACGCCAATCGCGACAGGATGGGGACGAAGGTACCTGCGTACTCTGTTGCGGCGCCGAATGTTTGACCGAAAGCAACAATCACCTCGATTGCGCCGACGAAGTTGTCGAACAGCTGGGTCACCTCAGCACTGTTCTCGGTGGCAACACCGGTTAAGGTCGCGAGGTTGGCTACAATTCTGCGTATCTGACCATCACGCCGGGTCGGATCGTTGATCAGCGTGGCCGAGTCCTTGAGAATGCCAGAGATATCGCCCTGGGTTCCCTCCATGTTCTTGGAGACGAGCGTGAGCGCCTGGAGAATCGCATCGGTGTCACGTCCGCCGTCCTTGACGAGTTCATCGGAAAGAGTGCTGATCGCGTCGAGCGTTTGACTAATCCCCAGTGGAGTCCTGGTTTTGTTCAGTGGTATGCACTTGGCCGACTCGTAATGCTCTCCGCCGCGATAGGGATGGGTGAACTCGATTTGTCTTTCGGTGACAATCGAGGTGGACACCAGGGTGGCCCCCACATCCGCGGGAAGCGGCACGGTCTTGTCGATCCGCATGTCGACACGCACGCCCCTCTGGCCCTCCTCGTGAATGCCTACGACCCTGCCCACCTTCTTGCCGAGCATCGCGACGGAGTTGCCTTCGTACAGACCTGATGCGTCGGAAAACTCCGCACATAGTGGCCGCGTGTCGTCGTCGGCTGTCGCATAGTTGATTCCTACGGCCGCGATCACTACTGCGAGTGTGACGATGGTGGCGATCGGGATCAGATGCTGACGCATCCGCTCTGTCAGCATTTTTGATCACCACTCGGGATGCAGATGCGGACAGTCGGTTCAGGACTCGCTGGACCGACCTCTGGAGCGTCGAGAAGAATGCTCAGTCGTCTGGTGATCTGATCGACCTGGGTCAGCGCGTTTGCGTAGGCGGGCATCTGGGCCGACACCTTGTTCAGAAGGGTCTTGAACTGTTGTACCGATGGTTCTATTCCGTCGCGGTACGCGACAAGCGGTCGGGTCAGTAGCTTGAAAAGACGGCGCAGATAATCGAATCCGTTCTGGACGTTGGCGATGTCTGGTCCAAGGGTGCGGGCAAGGAAGCTGAGCTGGCGGAGGAAGTCCACGAGTACCTGCTTGCGGTTTGCGAGGGCGGCGACGTACTCATCGGACAACGTCATCGTCTTGTCGAGTTGTGCGTACTGACGTTGCAGTAGGTCCATCAGGCTGCTCGCGTTTTGCAGGGCATCAGGGATATTGGTGTTTCCGTCGGAGAAAGCATTCTGTAGCAGCGCCGCTGTGCGCCGTAGATCAACACCACGCACGTCACGGAACACCGGTGTGGTTGTCTCAAGCGTGCTGGAAATGTCGTAGGTGCTGCTTGTCTGCTCCAGTGGGATTGCACCGTCGAGGGCCGACGGGCCTGAACCTGGGTCGAGGTCCAATACACGTCCACCAATAGGGGTGATGAGACGGACGTTCGCCGTCGCGTCCGACCGAACGGCAATCGAGTCATCCAGCCGGAATCGCACGGTGATGAACGTTCCGGTCAGGTCGACTGACGCGACCTTGCCTTTCCTGATCCCGGCGATACGTACCTGGTCGCCGGCTTCCAATCCGCCGGTATTGACTAACTTGGCACTGTAGCTAGTTTGTCCGGGCGGTGAGATGTACACAGCACCCGCCACGACGAGGCCGGCCACCGTGACCATCGTAACGACTCCCGCCAGGATGAGGTCGCGCCGACGCTGCGGGCGGTGATGCGGACGCTTATCGAAGAAGCGGGTCACTGGCACACCACCAGTCGTTGACCCATCAGGGCGATCTGCGCTGTTCTCGGTAGGTCGAGCACTCCTCGGGCGCACCCTGCCGCCGAGGACGAAGGTGTCGCTTTGGATGTAGTTTCCAGGGCGTCCAGGAGTGGCTTCAGGAGAACGGCACCGTTCAGTAAGCTTTCTGTATCCCCTGGCTCCCGCACCAATCTCTGATAAATGGCCGCGAAGCTGGTGTCGTAGGTCGACTCGATCTGCTCACCGGAGAGCACAGTCTTCGCCATCGAACGGTTGACCTCCCGCAGCGAGGCCCTCAGGCGATCGCTCACGCGGCTGAACGCATCGACGATTGACCCCAATTTGTCTATCAACTCGACCAGTTCGGCGGAGCGCCCCATCAACTGATCAGACACCTGTCCCAGGCTCGTCACAATGTTGGTGATGATCTCTGAACGCTGGTTCCCGTACTCGGTGATGTTCGCGACTTGCTTCATGACTGGTGCGATACCTCGACCGTCCCCCTGGGCGACCCGTAGCAGGTTCGACTGAAGCTCATTGATCTCGGCCGTATTCAATGTATCGAATACTGGTTTGAAACTGTTGAATAGTGTCGATACGTCGAACGACGGGACGGTCTTGTTGAGTGCCACCTGTGTGATCGACTCCTGGTCGGCGCCTTGTCCGGCATTGATGAGCTCCACATACCGCTGCCCCAGCAGGTTTTGGTAACGGACGGCGGCAGTCGTCGCGGGGGTAATCGAGACGCCGTCGTCCAGTTGGAAACGGACGATCGCTGTTGATCCCTTCAGGTCGACAGCCGTTACATATCCCACCTTCACTCCAGCGAGTCGTACCCCGTCGCGGGGCTTGAGTCCGGAAGCGTCGGCAAAAACCGCGGAATGCTGCGAACTGGAGGATCCTTCGTTGGTCGGCTGCAGAATCGCGATGATGACATACGTAAGGACGCCGATGACAGCGGTGAACGCGGTGATCTTAATGATTGTGGGTGTCAGAGACCTCAGAGTCATCCCGTGGGCCCCCCCATTCTCAATGCGCTTTGTAGAGCAGGTGAGGTCTGGACCACCAGTGCTAGCTGGAGCTGGACTCGGTCGCCGAATTTCGGCAAGGCTTTGTCGATGCCATCGAGGATCTGCGGGATCGTGTACACCGTGCGAACGAGCCCCGAGGCGGATCTGGCGACGGGCCGCGCTAGATCAAGGCCGACGTCTAACAGCGAACTCAGGGCCGGGTAATTCTTGTCGAGCAGTCCGCCGAGTGCACCGAACAGAACCTTTCCCGTGTCGCCGAGATTGCTTTTCGTGCGATCGATGTTCTGTTGAGTGGCGAAAAAGTCAGCGATATCGACGTTCTTCAAGACGCCAGGGACGAACGGCGTCATGAAGTCGGCGACTCCGGTGGACAGATTGGCTGCAATTTCTAGGTCCTCCCCGACCGGCCGTTTCTGGACATCCCGCGTGAGCTTCGCGATCTGGAATACGAGTTTTCCGCTATCAGACATTGCCTGCGAATCCTCGACGATGAACCTCACCACCGCTTCGAACGAGGGCTGGTCCAGTGCCTCGACCAGCGTGGAGATCTTGCGAACAAGTGTTGACACCGAGGTCTGTTCAGACTGCAACCTGCTTACGTAGACACTCCCGCCGGAACCGATGGGCGGTCCGTGTCCAGGATCTACGATTTCCAGTGCCGTCGGTCCCAGTGCGTTTGCCGAAGTGTAATTCACCGTCATGCCCTGCCGGAGATCTAGGTCGTTGCCGGAACCGGTGAAGTTGATTTTGACCGTCGCGCCACGGTCTCGAACCGAGATGCTCGAGACCTCGCCCACGGTGAACCCAAGGTACTTCACTTCCGATCCCCCCTTCAATCCGTCGCCTATCGCGTCGGTGTTGATGGTCAACGACGTGTGATCGCTGAAGTCACCGTTAGCGTCACTTATCAGTAAGTAGGCAGCTATCGCGCCGAGGATTAAGAGGGCGACCCCCCGAAGGACCAGGTTCCCGTGCGATGGTTCGCGCCCGGACGGATCATGAAAGACAGCCACTGAACCCCCCTACCCAGAAATCCGTACGCCGGAATCGAATCCCCACATCAGAAGTGTCAGAATCATGTCCTCCACGACGATGACGATGAGGCTCGTGCGGATCGCTCGGCCGGACGCCCGGCCTACCCCCTCAGCTCCGCCTGTGGCGAAGTAGCCCTGATAGCTATGGATAATCACTACGGAAACGACAAATACAAGAACTTTGATGAGCGAGAAGATAAGGTCCTGAGGTTTGAGGAACTGGTCGAAATAGAAATCATAAGTGCCGCCGGATTGGCCGTGTACCTGTGTGACGACGAGCTTAGCGGCCGCGAATCCGAGAATAAGCGCGATGATGTACAAAGGAATCACGGTCGTGATCGACGCCACTACGCGAGTGCTGACGACGAAGGGAATGGGACGTACCGCCATAGCCTCGAGAGCGTCGATCTCCTCGGAAATGCGCATCGAGCCTATCTCAGCTGTCAACCGGCAGCCGGCTTGTGCTGCGAACCCGATCGCAGCGATCATTGGCGCAAGCTCTCGGGTGTTAGCGTAGGAAGAGATGAATCCAGTCAGTGAACCCATCCCTACGAGGTCCAGCGAGGCGTAACCCTGGATACCGATTGAGGCGCCGACGGCGATGCCGAGGATGGCGAGGACGATGGCCGTTCCACCACCGACCAAGACTGCACCTCTACCCCAGGCGAATTCTTGTATGTAGAGCAGGGTTTGGCGCCGGTATGTGGTGATGACATGGCGGATGCCGAGGACCGCGGCGATCACAAAGGTCGCGACGTGCCCCAAGCGTTCAGGTACTTGTGCAACGGGCGCGATCACGGCACCGACCGGCCGGGTGGCGGCGGAGAACCTCCGGGAGGGAACGGTGGTCACGAGGCGTTTCTCATCCAATGGTTTGGGGGACGAACATGGTTGTTAGTTGCGTGATAAAGACATTGATCACGAAGCACGCGACGACACCCAGCACTACGGTGGCATTGACCGAGGTTGCGACGCCTTTAGGGCCGCCCTTCGTCGACAGCCCGCGGTGACAAGCAATCGTCACCACGACAAGTCCGAACACAAGCGATTTGCATAGAGCGACAACGATGTCGGTTACCGATGCGAACGACGCGAACGATGCAACATAGCTGCCGGGTGTGATGCCTTGGACATCGACGCTGATGGCGTAGCCCGCCAGCAGCCCGGTGAAGACGATCAGCATGCAGAGCATCGGCGCAGTGATCAACACAGATACGAACCGAGGTGCTACGACGCGCCTGGTGGGGTTGAGTCCGAGTGTCTCCATGGCGGCAATTTCTTCGCGAATCGTTCGAGCGCCCAAATCAGAGGCAATCGCTGATCCGGCCGCGCCCCCGAGTAGAAGGGCGGTAACGATGGGCGCTCCCTGTTGAATGATCCCGAGGCCCCCAGCGGCGCCAGCAATTGACGTGGCCCCAACTTGCTGAGTGAGGCTTCCCACTTGTACCGACACGATGACACCGAATGGCACAGCTACCAGAATCGCGGGCAGAGTCGTCACGACAATAACGAACCAAGTCTGCGATACGGCTTCGCGAAACGGAAACCGTCCCGTAGCAATGTCTACCGCTACCCACCGCAGGGCCTGGCCAGCCAAGCCGAGGGTGCTACCGAAAGTGGCGGCGCCGTCCAGGAAACGGTTGGCGCCGGTCCGAGTGGTGATGGACCTCTCCTTCCCTCGTACACGGGGTATGCGCCGCTTAATGCTGGTGCGCGTTATGGACGGTACCAGGTACTGGCAGTATTACCTATAGTGTTTACAGAAAGACCGTGTCGGGACCTGCTCCCACACCTCATCGACCCCCGCACCCTGTTTGAGTAGGTGGCGGCTTAGTAAGGACAACGATCAGAAGATGACCTCAGAAGCAAGACTGCCGGCGCACTCGTCCCAGTGCATGGGCTGCGGAAGCGAAAACCCCCACGGACTTCAACTTGAGGTCTACCGGAGTGGCGAGCGGGTGTACGCCGATCACACCTTCGACGAGAGGCACCTTGGCGCGCCCGGGTTGGCGCACGGCGGAGCGATCTCGGCCGCTTGCGACGACATCATGGGTTTCACCCTGTGGATCGCGCGGACCCCCGCGGTGACCCGCACCCTGACCGTCGAATACCGTCAGCCGGTCCCTCTGCACACTCCCATTCGCCTCTCTGCTTGGATTGACCACGAGTCGGATCGCCTACTGCACATCGCGGCCGTTGGATCGTTCGATGATCGAACGTATTTCACCTCTAGCGGTGTCTTCGTCAAGGTCGACGTCGCTCATTTTCGACGGTATGCCGACCTATCAACAATCGATGACTTCTTCGCCAACTTCACGCGTACAGACTGACGCCGCAGGGGGGACTGTCGCTGATTCGGTGTAAGTGGTTTGATCGCCCCCGGCGTGGGGCAGGAGGAATCACGACGATGACCGACACAGTCGAGGGCGTGGATGCCCTGGTGGCAGGGCCAGTTGAGACTGGTCAAGAACACGATGTCACCACCGCGGATGAGGTGCGTGAGTGAGTAGCCGGCCGATCTACGCCGCGATCGGGGTTGATCTCGATGGGCACAAAGACATCCTCGGCATGTGGGCTGGCGACGGCGGCAGCGAGTCGGCCACGTTCCGGCGGGCGGTGCTCACCGACCTCAAGAACCGGGGTGCCAGGGGCATCTTCTCCCTTGTCTGTGACGGCTTGAAAGGGTCGCCCGACAGTGTGTCCGCCGCGTTTCCGTTGGCCACGGTACAGACGTGCATCATCCATTTGATCCGGAACACCTTCAAGTACGCCTCCCGCAAGTATAGGGACAAGATCAGCGCCGATCTCAGACCGATCTACACCGCGCTGACCGCCGCTGAGGCCCGGCTGCGATGGGAGGAATTCGCTGAGAAGTGGGGCACGCCGTACCCGGCGATCGTGACCCTGTGGGAGAGTGCGTGGGAGGAGTTCATCCCGTTCCTTGACAACGACGTCGAAATTCGACGAGTGTTGTGCTCCACCAACGCTATCGAAAGTCTCAACGCCCCGCTAGCGGCGTGCGGTGCGCGCTCGAGGGCACTTCCCGAACGAGCAGTCCGCACTCAAAACGCTCTACCTGGTGACGCGGTCGTTGGATCGATCCCGAAGGGTATGTTGACGGCGCCTGAAAACTGACCCCCTGACGACGGGTGAATTTTGACCCCCGTCTTGTTAGGAGGGTGATTTCAGTGGAGCAGTGGGCGGAGATCCGCCGTTTGCATCGCAGTGAGGGT
>NZ_JANRHB010000056.1:0-13229 GCF_024733855.1 Gordonia sp. GONU | reverse complement strand
GCCCAACGACTCAACAGTCGACCACGCAAAACGCTCGACTGGAGAACCCCAGCCGAGCGTCTGCGTGATTTACTTGTACCCGTCTAACCAACCGGTGTTGCGAGGACCCCTAGAATCCGCCGGGCGGTGTTGTTGTCCATCGCCGTCGTCGCGGTGCCGAGTGTCGTCGAGCCGGCGGCCAGGAAGCCGGTCAGCGCCATCTCCTTCTCGGCGACGGTGCGCATCGGTACCACCGAGCTGTGCACGGCGTCGAGCAGGTCCGGGGCGGACTGGTCGAGTCCCCGGACCGCCTCGTTGAACGCGCGGATCGTCGACGGACCGTCACCGGGTTCCATGAGGGCGTTGGTCTCGGTCACGATCTGTTCGAGTTGTCGCCCGGCCGTGACGAGGTCGTCGCCGCGCCGGTCGGTGGCCTCGGCGAGAGCGGTGATCACGCCGATCGTCGAATCCGACCGGGACCGGCTCATGGCACCGACGATGTCGCGCAGTTTGGTCAGTGCGGTCTGGAACTGGATGGTCGCCTCGCTGTCGTCCTGGGAGATCTCCGCGCCGTCGGTGATGTGCGGTGCCGGGCCGTTGTCGATCAGCTGGATCGACGACACGGCGAAGACGTTGCCCGGCACGACCCGTGCCGTGACCGTTGACGGGATCCCGGTGGCGTACTGGGGCTTCAGGTCGATGTCGACGACGTTGGTGCCGCCGTCGATGGCCGGGGTGACGTCGTTGACCGCTCCCACGAGAACGCCGCGGTACTTCACGTCCGAGCGGGTGGGCAGGCCGTCACCGACCTCTTCGAGCATGGCCTTCACCTCGACGTGTTCGTCGAGGTCGCCGTTGGACTTGGCGATCAGGACGCCGACGACGATCGCGGCCACGATGATCGTGGCCAGTCCGCGCCAGAAGAGGTGCTGATTGCCGAGGCGGCGTTCGGCTTCGAAGGGGAACTGCATGTCAGCCTCCGAACCTCGCGCCGGCGTTGACGCCCCACAACGCCATGGTCAGCAGCATGTTGACGATGATCATCACGGTGATCGCAGTGCGCATCGCCCGGCCCGCCGCGACTCCGACGCCCTGCGGACCGCCCGAGGCGTAGAAGCCGTAGTAGCACTGGATGGTCGTCGTGAGCGACACGAAGACAACTGCTTTGAGGATCGAATAGGCGATGTCGGTGCCGCTGAGGACGAGGGTGAAGTAGTGCAGATAGGTACCCGACGACCCGGCGCCCGAAAGACTCACGACCAGCTGGCACACGAGGTAGTTCACCCCGAGGCACACGATGTAGAGCGGGATGACGGCCACGACGGACGCCATGAGCCGTGTCGTCACCAGGTACGGGATGGGTCGTATCGCGATGGACTCCATGGCGTCGATCTCCTCGGAGATCCGCATGGCGCCGAGCTGTGCGGTGAAGCGGCACCCGGCCTGGGCGGCGAACGCGAGCGCGGCCATGATCGGGGCCAGCTCGCGGGTCGACGCGAAGGACGAGATGAATCCGGTGGCGGGCCCCATGCCGAGCAGTTCCAGGGCGCTGTACCCCTCGATGCCGACGATCGCACCGGCGGTGGCACCGAGCACGATGATCACCCCGGCCGTGCCGCCGCCGACCACGATCGAACCGTTGCCCCACGTGACATCCGAGAGCACGCGGGCGAACTCGCGTTTGTAGTGCAGCAGCATCGTCGGGATGCTGATGACCGCCCGCAGGAAGAAGGTGATCATGTGCCCGACCTGGGTGATCGGACCTCCGAGGCGGCGCAGGCTCGCCAGGACCGGCCCGACACCCGGCGGGTAATACCGTGCGACCGTCATCAGAACCCCTGCCGCGGGAACGCCAGCTCGTAGACCTGGGTGAAGACGACGTTGACGATCATGAGCAGCAGGATCGAGGCCACCACCGATGCGTTGACCGCGTTGGCCACGCCGGCCGGACCGCCCTTGGCGGACAGTCCTTTCTGGCATCCGACGATGGTCACGATCGCACCGAACACCACTGCTTTGATCATCGTGAGGATGAAGTCGCCCACGGTGGCGAACGAGGCGAAGGTCGAGACGAAGCTCCCGGGTGTGCCGTCCTGGACGAAGGTGTTGTAGAGGTATCCGGCGAAGAAGCCGACGAAGCACGTGAGACCGGTGAGTGCAAGGGACACAACGATCCCGGCGGCCAGTCGGGGCGAGACCAGACGGCGCACCACCTGGACGCCCATCACCTCCATGGCATCGATCTCCTCGCGGATCTGTCGTGAACCGAGGTCGGCGCAGATGGCCGAGCCGACGGCAGCGGCCATGAGGATCGCGGCGACGAGCGGTGCGCCCTGGCGGATTACGGTCAGTCCACTCGCGGCGCCGGCGAGCGAGGTCGCGCCGACCTGGCCGGCGAGCAACGCGAACTGGATCGAGAGGGTCACGCCGATCGGGATGGCCACGAGGAGCGTCGGGAGCACCGCGGTCCGTGCCATGAACGCGGCCTGCTCGACGAACTCCCGGTACGGGAACCTCCGGGTCGCGATGTCGGCGAACAACCACTGAATCGAGCGCACCCCGAGGACGAACTGCTCACCGACTGTCTCGAGTGACGCCTTGGGATGCCGCTGGACGTAGCCGCTTCCCCAGTCCCCGATCTCGCCGACGGCGTCGCTGTCCTTGGCGGGCCCGATCTCGCCGGCAGCGGGCTCTGAGCCGCGCTGCGGACCGGACGCTATGGCCATTCGAACTCCCTACCCCCACGGTGCCGCGCATCACATTGCGCTGATCAACGGAGAATACCTAGTTAGACAACTGTCGTTATCAGTTTGCTGAAATCAGACGATCGATCAGCACGGCGGGCGCGCGATCTACGACGTCGGCGCAACCAGTGTGACCAGCAGACGAGACAATTCGGTCACGAACTCCACCCGAGGTATGTCGGGCTGATCGAGAACGTACCGGACGCTGAGTTGCTGAACTGCCTGAAATGCCATCCAGACCAAAGTGGGTGGCCGGTCCGGATCCGCGGTCGCCGGACCGGTGAGCAGATACTGGGCGATCATCTCGCCGGCATGCTGCTCGACCCGTCGGATCTCGGTGGAGCCACCGAGTCTCGGCATCTGCTCAACGAGGACGCGTACGAGTTCGCGGTTCTGTTCCGCGGCGGTCAGCGCTGCGTCGACCACGGAGGCGATCTGCTCCTCGGGCGGGGCGTCGGTGCCGACCTCGAGTGCAGCGAGGAGTTCGGTGGCGATCTTCTGGATCATCCGTTCGACCGTCAGGGCGACGATGGCGTCCTTGTTCGGGAAGTACTGGTAGAGGCTTCCCGGACTGATCTCGGCTTCCTGGGCGATCCGATGGGTGGAGACCCCGTCATAGCCGCGTTCGATGAGCAGGCTTGCGCAGGAGTCGAGGATCCGGGCGACCATCCGCTGAGATCGCTCCTGCCGCGGCACTTTCCGCGGCATCTGCTTCGACAACCTGCCGACCTCCCCCGGGGCCCGGTGCTAACGCACGACCGTCATGCCAGACCGTTGCGGCGCAGTGCTTCCCCGACCTTGCCACCGAGCCGGCTGACGACCTGTGCGCCTCGCGCACGGAGATCCTCGTCCGGCTCGGGCAGGACCACTGCGCCGATCGACTGAGAAGGCAAGAGTACCTTTGCGGTCCCCTGGGTGGTGGACTCTCCGCGCTGGCTGGTCGCGGCGACCTCGATGGTGATCGGATCCCGGGGGGTCGAGCCCTTCTCGAGAACACGTCCGGTGCACAGGTGGGTGTCGCCGTGGTAGTTGAAGCCCCGCATCGTGAGATTCATGTCGACGATCCAGCCGTCGTCACCGATCCAGTTGGTCAGCAGGTGGCTCACCCAGGCCGCACGCATCTGGCCGTAGTCGTACGCCGCCGGGATGCCCAGCTCCTGTGCCCGTGCCGAATCCCAGTGCAGCCGCTGGACGACCTCGGGCATCCCGTACTCGTCCGGCTCGTAGAAGGCCGGCATGCGCTTGCGTGCCTGGTGTGCGTACTTGAGCGGGCCGATACCGTATCCGCCCCAGCCCCAGCCCATGTGCATGCTGATGATGTCGACGACGCCGAGTGGACCCTTCATCACGCTGGGGAGTTCGGCGCCGACCTCGATGCTCTCCCACCAGTTCGGATCCGCGCCCTGACGCACCTCGGCCTCGTAAGCGGCCTCGACCTCCTCGAGTTCCTCGGGGGTCCAGCGCTTGCGTTCGACGTCGCGGAGTTTGCCTGCCTTCTTGGAACCACTGCGCTCGGCATTGATGTAGGACTCGTCGCGGGTGGCGACGGGACGCCCTGCCGCGTCGACGTAGAGGTGTCGGTAGGTCTCTTTCACCGACCGGCCTCCGGAGAACGAACTCTGCTTGACCTGGACATCGAGGGTGTACACCTCGGAGTAGACCGGGTTACCCGCGTAGATGGGTTGATACCACGTCCATTTCACACCCGAGTAGTACTTACCCGTCCCCCGGAAGAGACCGCGGAACAGCTTCTTCCGCTCCTCGTCGGCGAATGCTGGGGTCTGGTCGAGTCCGGTGGTGATCGGATAGGTCGGCGGCGCGATCTGTCCGTGCCAGCGCGTGGTCCGGCCGTACTCGGGATCGTGGAACAGCGGGTTGTCATCGCCGCAGCCGAAGGCGAAGTGACTGATCGAATCGGCCTGCGGCAGCTTGTTCCACGGGATGTCGCGCTGCTTGACCGGGATCCCGATCTGCGCCTTGGCCCGTTCGATGTCCTCGTCGGTGATCTTGCCGTAGGTGTCCGGCTTCTCGGTTGTCGTCATCGGTGGCCTCCTCGGCCCAGGGTCGCGCCGGCGTCGATCGTGAGGTCGAGGCCGGTGATGTAGCGGGATTCGGACGACGCCAGATAGACGACTGCGTCGCTGACATCCGCGGGTTCTATCCACGGGACGTCGGGCATGGACTGCATCGACGCGAATGCCGCGGTGACGTCGTCGGGTCCCGGGTCGGTGAGATCGGGACGGAACTGCCGGTACATCGGTCCGCTCTGCAGCATCGGGGTGTTGACGTTGGTCGGATGGATGATGTTGGCGCGTATCGACTTCGGGGCGAGGACCTTCGCGAGCCGGTGGATGTAGGTGGTGAGCATCTCCTTGGCGAGTACGTAGCCCTCCCCACCGGCACCGGACGGGCCGCCCTGGGAACCGGCGGCGAGGAGAGCGGCGACCGAGCCGGTCGCGATGACCGATGCGCCGGCGGTCAGATGCGGCAGGCTCGCGTGGATCGTGTTGGTCGCCCCCACGAGGTCGACGTCGAAGGCGTCGGCGAATGCCTCGACGGGTCCGTCGCCGAGCGGGCAGATGCCGGCGTTGGCGACGACCACGTCGAGATGACCGAACTCGGCGACCGCTGTCGCGATCGCGGCGTCGAGCGCGCCCCGGTCACGGACGTCGACCTCGGTGGCGAGGGCGCGGCGACCGGTCTTCTCGACTTCGAGTGCGGCCTCCTCCAGGTCGCGCGGGGTGGCCAGCGGATAGCCGTTGGTCTCGATGTCGCGGCACAGGTCGAAGAGGATGATGTCGGCACCCTCTTCGGCGAGCCGGATCGCGTGGCTCTTGCCCTGTCCGCGGGCGGCCCCGGTCACCAGCGCGACCTTCCCGGCGACGCGGCCGGTGCCGGCTGTGCGGGCGGTACCGGTGTCGGTTGAGTCTGTCATCGTCTAGTCCTTTCCCACCGAAGACTGTAGGTCTCGGGCGGTCGGGTCGGGTGCGAGATCACCGTTCCTCCCGGGAGATTCGGGAACGGTGGATTCGGCGGCGGTGGATGCGAAGAGTTCGAGCAGCCGGCGCCGGTCGACCTTGAGGGACGCGGATCGCGGCAGCTCGTCGAAGACGTGGACCGCGACCGGTACCTCGTACGGCGTGAGCTGGGTCCGGCAATGGTCGCGGAGTTCGGACCCACTGGGCCGACGCTCGCCGCGTCGGACCTCGACCCCGGCGACCGGGACCGCGCCGAGCCGAGGGTCGGGAACACCGGCCACCGCTGCATCGGCGACGCTGTCGTGCGACTTCAGCGCACGGGCGACCACGTCGGGAGACACCTTGAAGCCACCGCGGATGATCACGTCGTCGGCGCGACCGTCGATGTAGAGGAACCCGTCGTCGTCGATGTGGGCGAGGTCGCTGGTCGTCAGCCATTCCGAATCGTGCCCGGACTGATGTGACCGCACGCGCAGAAGCCCCGTGGTCCCGGTGGGTACGGGCGAACCGTCTCCGTCGACGACGCTGAGCTCCACGCCCGGGAACGGACGCCCGACACTCCCCTTCTTGGCCTCCCACGACTTCCGGAAGTCCTTGATCGTCCAGCCGGCGACCGCACCGGAGAATTCGGTGGCGCCGTAGACGATCAGGATCGCGATGCCGTACTTCTCGACGAACTCGTCGACGAGCGCGGGGTCGACGGGGCTCGTGCCCGCGTTGAGGGCGCGCAGGCTCGACAGGTCCTCCGGCGGGACGTCGGCGTCGAGGACGGTGCCGATCGCCGCGCCGGGCAGACCGGCCACGATGGGCCGGTGTTCGCGGATGGCGGCCCGCCACCCGTCGATCGTGAAGCGCTCGAGGATCGCCAGTGGCCGGGCCTGGACCAACCCCTGGAGCATCGCGAACATTCCGCCGATGTGCACGATGGGCAGCGTGATCAGTGCCGGCTGCCCGGTGAAGGGTGGTGCCTCGGTGATCGTCACACCGGCGTGTGCCACCGCCGAATGGAGCGATGCGTTGATCTGCTTGTAGCTCAGCGGGATCCGCTTCGGTTCGCCGGTGGTCCCGGACGTACGCATCTCGATCGCCACACCGCGTTGTGGAGGTTCCGATGCCGAAGGGGTCCCGGTGAGTCGCGTCGTGACGGGCGCGTCGATATCTATGCTGAAGCCCCATGCTTCGGAATCGACTGCTGCGGCTACGAACTCGGGCTCATCCCAGTACCGGGGCGCCGCCAGGACGGCGGCCGGATCGCTCTGCCGGAGGTCGGCGGCCAGGCGGGTCGGCGGCTGAAGGGGGCTCAGCGTGACCAGTGTGCGCTCGGTGCGGATCACCGCGATCAGGGCGGCGATCGACTCGAGCCGGTTGCCGAGAACGGTGGCAACCCGGGCATCCGTGCCGAGCCCGGCGTCGGCGAGACTCTTCTCGATGCCTTCGACGAGTGCGCGCATCTGTCCCCAGGTGAACCATTCGCCGTCGCTGTGCACCATCCGGGCGTCGTCCGGGGCGTCCCACAGACGGTTCAGCGAATGCGGAATCCCCGCCGTCTGGTTCTTCGATGTCATCGAGCGAGTCCTGTCTGGGCCTGTTTTGTCCGTGTGGCCTGTGGCTGGGTGCCCGGTGGTCGGGTGCCCCGTGTGGTGTGGTTCTGCGGAAAGCCTGCGAGGTACCGCGTACTGTGGCCGCACAGGTAGATTACATAGTTTACTAGGTGAGCGTAGAAGTATGGGAGGTTTGATCCGATGATCACCGCGGAGCAGCGGGAACTCGCCGAGTCGGAACGGGCATGGCTCGGCAAGCACGATCCGATCGACCATCTGCGGTCCCAGTCCGGACGAGAGGGGGTCCCGGAAGGGCTGGCGTCCGTCGATCCCCGTGCCTTGACCCACATACGCGAGTCGGGTCTCGCCTCGATCCTCACCGCCGATGCGGGCGGCACCCATGCCGACCTCGCGGTCCTGACCGCCGAACACGGTCGGGCCGCGAGTTCGCTGCCGGTCGCGGACCTCGCCCTCGGTGCGTGGCTGCTCGAACTCGCGGGTCGCGCCGACCTCGCTGACGCCCACGCGTCCGGTGACCGCGTCGTCACGGTGGTGACGTCACCGTACGGTCAGTCGCTGCACGGTGACCGGATCGCGGCGATCAGCGCACCTTTCGTCGTCCTGCCGGACCCGGCTGATCGCGATCTCGTGGCGCTGAGCGACGACGATGCGCTGTTCGTCCTTCCCGCCAGCGCCTCCCGGCGGACGGTCGAGACGTTCGCCACCCTGGACCTCACCCGGCCATGGGCTCGGGCACGACTCGACGTCGATGCCGCAGAGCGCGTGGCCCTCCCTGTCGGGACGGCGTCGCGGTACCGGGACGCCATCGCGGTCCACCGCGCCGTCGACTCCGTCGGTGCCGCCGAGGAACTGCTGACCCGCACGGTCGAATATGCCGGACAGCGTGAGCAATTCGGTGCGGTGATCGGCTCGTTCCAGGCGGTCAAGCACCATTGCGCGACGATGGCCGTCCGGGTCTCCGCGGCGCAGGCGACTCTCGGTGCAGCCGTGGATTCGCTCGCGCTGTCGGAGGCTTCGGATCGTCGCCGGCCGGTCGATGCCGCGGTGGCCTACGCGGCCGACGCCGCGAACTCCGTTGCGGGACTCGCCCAGCAGGTGCACGGTGGGATCGGCTTCACCTGGGAGCACGACCTCCACCTGTACCTACGACGCATCAAGGTGAACGGGAACATCGACGGCGGCGTGCGGGACCGGCGTCGGGCGCTGGTCTCCTGACCCGCCGAATTCCGTAAAGGTCCGTCAGGCGTCAGGAGCGGGGCATCCCCAGCCCGCGCTCGGCGATCATCGTGCGCATGATCTCCGACGTGCCGCCGGCGATGGTGAACGCACGCGCGTAGAGCCACTCGTCCTGCCACCGGTGCATGTCCGGGGTGAGTTCGAGGCCGGGTGTGCCGCACAGGTCGAGTGCGAACTCGGCCATCGCGAGGTTGAGTTCGGAGAACATCAGTTTGCCCATGGCGGCGTCGTGGATGCGTTCGGCGCCGGACAGCCAACGGTCGATGTTGTCGGTGGTGAGCGCCGCCAGTGCGGTCACCTCGGCCGTGAAGGCGCCGAGCTGCTCCCGGACGGCGCCGTCCGAGATCGCCGGTGCGCCATCGATCGTCACGGTGCGTGCGAGTTCGGTGATCGCGGCCAGTGTGAGTTCCAGCCGGACGACGATCGCGCCGACGTTGGTCCGTTCCCGGCTCAGGGTCTCCGACGCGATGCGCCAGCCGTTGCCCTCGGTGCCGATGACCGCGTCCTCGGGGACGAAGACGTCGTCGAAGAACACCTCGTTGAAGTCGGAGGTGCCGGTGATCTCGCGGAGCGGACGCACGGTGACTCCGGGCGTCGACATGTCGAGGACGAACGCGGTGATCCCCTTGTGTTTGGGGGCATCGGGATCCGACCGCGCCAACAGGTATCCGAAGTCGGCCCAATGGCCGTCGGTGGTCCAGACCTTCTGTCCGCTGATCCGGTACCCGCCGTCGACCTTGGTGGCGCGGGTGCGCAGCGACGCGAGGTCGCTGCCCGCGCCGGGCTCACTGAACAGCTGACACCACAGCTCGCGGCCGGATCGGATCGCCGGGAGGTGCCGACGACGCTGGTCGTCCGACCCGTGCCCGAGAAGCGCGTGCGCGACCAGCGTGCCGGCACTCGGTGCGCCGGGCACCCCGGCTCGGGCGAGCTCCTCCCCCACGATGATGTCGCGACGCGGCGAATAGTCCTCGCGTCCACCGTATTCCGTCGGCCAGTCGGCGCCGGCCAGACCGGCTCCGTAGAGCTCGGCCGTCCAGGTCTTCAGGAGTTCGAGTTCCGCCGCGTCGTCCGCGCTGCGCACCCCGGCACGCGGCGGGATGTCCGGCGCATGGGCGGCGATGAACTCGCGCACCCGGCTACGGAAATCCTCCGCCGATTCTTCCCCGGCCCCGGGTTCAGCGGACATCGAAACCGTCATGACGTACCTCGCTTCGCGTGACCTGCTGGGTGGAGATCGGGTTGCCGATGTCGGTGTACGACAAGCCGGTCGCCAGGGCATGGGACCGGGTCGAGTCCAGGGACTCCCAGATGGCCCGGACCGAGCCCTGGATGGCCACCGGCGGTTTGGCGGCGATGCGGGCGGCAAGCTGCGCGGCCCGGTCCCAGAGTTGCTCGCGCGGCAGTACTTCGGTCACGAAACCGATCTCGAGGGCCCGGCGCGCCGACATCCGCTCGTCCAGGCCGAGCAACGTCATGCGCAGCACTTCGCCGATCGGGATACGCCGGACCAGTCCGATCGGCTCGAGAGCTGCGACCAGGCCGTAGGAGACATGGGGATCGAAGAACTGGGCGTCGTCGGCGGCGATGATGACGTCGGCCTCGTTGAGCCAGTACAGCGCGCCGCCGGCGACCATCCCATGGACCGCGCAGATCAGCGGTTTCCAGCAGTGATTGAGCTTGGGCGACAGATGCGCGCCGGGATCGGTTCGGCTGAAGGGATTCTCGTGGAGCTGGTAGCCCTCTTTCACGTCGACGCCGGTCGAGAAGGCGCGGTCGCCGTTGGCCCGCAACACGATGACGTGGACGTCGTCCTCGGTTGCCGCAAAAGCCCAGAGCCGCGTGAACTCGTCGAGCATCGCCCGGTTGAACGAGTTGAGCGCCTGCGGTCGGTTGAGAGTGATCGTCAGGACGTGGTCGGACAGCGTCACCTCCACCGTCTCAAAGCTTCCGACGTCCATGGTCTCCTCGCCTCTACTCGAACTGCCGACAGCGATCGGTCGGACCGAACGCATCTGGGACTTTACATGTATTACTAAGTTATCCTGCTTACACTTGCGGAAGTGGTCGGTCGTCGACCGTTCCGATCCAGCGATGTATGGAGGTTGCGATGCAGTGGGGTCTGCCCTGGCCGGGTGCCGAACAGGCACGGGCCGCCGAAGCCACCGGCGCGATCGCTTTCTGCACCGGAGAGTTCGCCCACGTCGACGCCTATGTCACCTCCACCGAGATGGCGCTCGGCACGTCGTCGGCCGTCGTCGGTCCGGGCATCGCCTACGCGTTCGCGAGGTCTCCGTTCGTCCATGCCTCGGCGGTGCGGCACCTTCATCGTCTTGCTCCTGAACGCGTCTTCCTCGGACTGGGGGCGGGCAGCTTCCGTATGAATCGTGACTGGTTCGGCGTCGATTCCAGCCACGCCGCGCCGCGGATGTCGGAGCTGATCCAGGCGATCCGCGCGTTCCTCACGGCCGAGAACGGTGAGCGCATCACGTTCGACGGTCGCTTCTATTCGATCGACGCCGATGTGCGCGCCCCCGTCTTCGGTCCGCTCGACGTCCCGATTCTCATCGGCGCGTTCAACAAGTACATGGTGCGGACGGTCGGCCGGGACGCCGACGGCATCCTCGGGCACGGCATCTTCACCGATCGCTGGTGGTCGGAGGCCGTCGCACCCGAACTCGCGGTGGGCGCCGCCGACTCGGGGCGGGCGGTGGACGAGATCACCCGCTGGGGATGGGTCATCACCGCGGTCGACGACGAGGATCCCGAAGCCGCGATCGCTGCCGCGCGCCGCCAGATCGCCTTCTATCTCACCGTCAAGACCTACGACCCTCTCGTCGAACTCCACGGGTGGCAGGATGAGGTCGCAGCCATCCGTCACGCCTTCCGTGAGTCGCCCACCACCATCGGCGACCATGTCTCCGACGAGATGCTGTGGTCGATCGCGATCTGCGGGGACACCGCACAGGCGTCCGAAATGCTCGGCAAACGCACGGATCTGCCCGATGTCGGGTTCCTGTCGTGTCCGGGCTTCCTCGTCGGTCGTCGAGCCCGGGCACGCTTCACCGGCGCCGCGATCGGTTTTGCGCGCGACCACCTCGCTACTGTTGGGTAGAATCGACTTGTATCACTGAGTTTGACAACTGGGTGTATCAGATCGGCCAGTGTTTCAGATTCGGTTCGGCCATCGCGCTCACATCAGGGAGCGTCCTGGTGACGCGAGAGGAAGGTGCCCATGACCAAGCCTGTCAACCTGGCTCCCATGATGGTCCCCACGACCACCTCCGGTGCGATCCGGTCCCCCAAGACCGCGGAACTGGTGGCGCGCACCCTGCGCCGGATGATCGTCGACGGCCAGCTGAACGAGGGTGACTTCCTTCCCCACGAAGCCGATCTGATGGCCCACTTCCAGGTCAGCCGCCCGACGTTGCGTGAGGCGGTCCGCGTCCTCGAGTCCGAGCGTCTCGTCGAGGTGCGTCGTGGCTCCCGTACCGGCGCCCGGATCCGCATCCCCGGCCCCGAGATCGTGGCGCGTCCGGCGGGCCTCCTGCTCGAACTGTCGGGGACGTCGCTGGCCGAGGTCATGCGCGCCCGCGAGGTCATCGAGCCGGCGGCCGCGGAGATGCTCGCGGACACCGGCGACACCAAGGCGTTCGACGAACTACAGTCGATCATCGACAACGAGCTGAAAGACGCCTACGAGAACGGCACCATGGCCCAGGCGTCGGTCTGGTTCCATCGCCGGATGATCGAGTTGTCCGGCAACTCGGCCATGGCGATGATCGCGGGCATGCTCAACGAGATCGCCGAGCGGCACATCGCCAGCACCATCCATGACGGTCCGATGCCGCGGTCGCAGTACACCAAGCTCATCCGCTCGTATCAGAAGCTCGTCGACCTCGTCCGCGCCGGCGACGGCGCCGAGGCCGCCGCCCACTGGCAGCGGCACATGAAGAACTCGAACCAGGCGCTCCTCGCCGGACACGAGAACACCCGTGTCCGCGATGTGATGGACTGACTCCCCGCTGGTTGAGGTCTGTGGGGTGGTTGCTCGTTTCGACGCGGTGGCTCGCTGGCGCTCGCTACCGGCTCAACGAGCGGGTAGGCGTCCCCCTGCCCGGTGCCATGTCCCGCTGGTTGAACCGGCACCGGCCCCTCCGTTGGTTGAGGTCTGTGGGGTGGTTGCTCGTTTCGACGCGGTGGCTCGCTGGCGCTCGCTACCGGCTCAACGAGCGGGTAGGCGTCCCCCTGTCCGGAGCCATGTCTCGTTGGTTGAGCCGGCACCGAGCGCAGCGAGGGGTCCCTCCGGTGGTTGAGCCGGCACCGAGCGCAGCGAGGGGTCCCTCCGGTGGTTGAGCCGGCACCGAGCGCAGCGAGGAGCCGCGTCGAAACCACCCGGCGAGCTGACCTCGATACGGCCGAGAGGGGTTACGGCTACCGGCCTTTCCGATCAGGTTGCGTTTTGTCCCGGCATCGGTGGGTGTCAACCTGTGTTGAGTCACTAGTTCGTGTTTAGTGCGATCTGGTTGTGCTCGTGGTGCAGGTTGATGCCGACGCGACTGCGCGGGCGGTGCACGCTGGGACGACGACGGCGGAACCGGTCGGGATTGTGCTCGTAGTAGGTGTTGAGTGTTGAGGCGCGCACGCTGTGGTGCCTCCGCCAGCTGCCGTCGTGGACTGATTGCGGAGTGAACAATGCCAGTCCACGGTGGTGGTGGTCGACGTTGAAC
>NZ_JANRHB010000055.1:0-16188 GCF_024733855.1 Gordonia sp. GONU | reverse complement strand
TTGACCCCCAGGTCTCGAGCGACCTGGGCGATCGGCTTACCTGTCTCCTCGACGATCCGGACCGCCCCATCACGAAACTCCCGGTCGTACTTCTTCCGCTTCTCTGGCATCGTGCTCCTCACTATCGATGCCTCTACGGTTCGGGGGGAACCTCATTGACCGAGACCACGCAGAACGTCCCGACGACCCCGGCGATGCCCATCGGAATCAGCATCAGCAGATGGCGTCGAGGCGGCATGCGGTCCCAGCCGTAGAGGTAGATCCCGAGGAAGATCGCCTCGACGAAGAACGACAGCCCTTCGAACGCGAATGGCAATCCCAGCACGTCACCGAACCGGCCCATCAAACCGGGCCACAGCAGACCCATCTCGAAGCTGAGGATCGTGCCCGAGACCGCGCCGATCGCGAACAGCACTGCCGACACCTTGGCCCACCGTCGGGCCAGTCCCATTGCGACAGGGCCGTCGCGCACGATGCCGCGACGGCGCATCACGAAGATCATCGTCGGGAACGCCACCCCGAAACACGCAAGGACGATGTGCCAGCCCAGGGACACCGCCATCTGCTGCCGGGCCGGCATCAGACCCGGAGGTTGCTGACCCTCCGCCACAACCAGCAATGCCTCGGCCAGGTACACGGTCGTCACCGTCGAGCAGGGCCGGTTGTTCCAGCCCGACACGTCGTCATCTGTACCGAAGGTAATCGCACGCAGATGAGGTTCCCGCCGGGGGTGGCCGGTAAACGCCACTGCCCCGCCGCCGGCTCGAGCTCGTGTCCGCAACGACGAGGGTGGGTCCGAGTTGCTCGACGACGATGAACAGCGCGTCGGGGACGGTCCGGCGGGTCAAGTCAGCGGCGGGATACGGTGTACCGGAAACCCGATTTCCGGGTGAAAAACTTTGTTTCGTACTCTTTTCCCCGTGAATCCCGCTGCTGCCGATGCGTTCGTGACCGAAACCACTTCGAGTGTTTGCGTGTGGTGCTCGTCCACCGACGAAATCGCGGAGTTCCGCGGCGAGAGGCGCGGACGGTGCTCAACCAGACGCGCACGCAGACTCCCCCTGCTGCTTCCCGGCGGCGAAGCGTCGAACCGCGACGACGACTGCCCACGAAGGCAGGCGGGAAGGCGGTGGCCACCAAGCCGCAGAATGTCAGGTCCGGCGTCGCCGGGCCGGCGAACGTCTCACGACCCGACCGCGCCGAGCTCATGAGCCGGGCGCAGAGCCTCCTGGCGCAGCTCACCGAGATCGAGGAACGTCTGCAGGTCGCGCAGAAGGATGGCGGCTTGAGTGGCAAGGCCAAGGTGTCCGACCTGACCGCGAAGCGCGACTCCGTGTTGCGCACGCTCGCCGCGTTGGAGAAGGCCAAGCGGGCGCTCGAGCCGGCCTGAGGTGGACGCACCACACCCCGTACGCTTCGTGACGGGGCACCTCGCTGCGCGCGGTGCGTCAGCCGCGTAAGGCGGACGCAAAGAGCGACGGCAGCCGGGTGGCCTTCGGATCTGCCGCGAATGCAACCATCTTTCGGCCTACATGGTGCGCATGCGTGTTCCTGACGAACCACGCCGGCTTCGGCGTGATCGACAGCTGGCCGGTGATCAGAGATCGGCTCAGCGGGCGGAACGGGCCGGTCACGACCGTGCGCTCTGTGTCGTCCACCAGTGATGCGTTGTGTACCAATCCGATTCCGCTCTCGACATCGACGAGGGTCGCACCGGGAAAGCCGCCCCATGGTGCTGCTGCGGTGAGATAACCGACCCCCGTCCACGCGTTGATCGCAATCGTGCCGTAGCGGAGCGATTCCACGAACCACTCGAACTCTCGACCGAGCTTGCGGCGGTATCTCGGGTGCACCAAGACGTTGGCGCCGAGAGTGCCCTCGAGCCGCTCATTGACGAAGCGGCTCGCTGCCCGGAGGTAGGCAATCCCGTCTCCGGGGATCTCCACGACGGCCAGCACGGGCGAGAAGTACTCCACGGTGAAGGCCTCGGCCACCTGGTCCGGTGAGAGCCCCTCGATCAGCAGCCGGCCGTTCTCGCGTGCGTTGGCCGTGGCGTGCCGGTCGGCTGCCGCGGCGACCCGTTGGTCGCTTCCGGGGTAATAGGCTGGCCGCGCGGGAGCCTTGTCGATCTGGTCGCGGAGTTCCCGGAGGAACTCCCCTTTCTTGGACCACTCGGACGGGATCACGGCAACCTGGGCGGCGATGCAGTTGTAGCCGCCGTTGTGCAGACGCTGGGTGGCCAGGTGCTCCGCCTGGAAACGGATGTCCTTGGCCGACCACCCGGTGGGGACGACGACGGTGGGTGATACGCCGCCGAGTTCACTGGTGATGGTCTTGCCGAGCTTCGGTACGCCGGCCCGGCGACGGGCCTCGCCTTCCGGGCCGGTGCCGAAGACGATGGCGTCGTGACTTGCCGAGCTTCCGGTGATGTGGACATGCGCCACATTCGGGTGATCGACGAGATACGAGCCGACCTCGACACCGCCCCTGACGACCTCCACGAAGCCGCGCTCGGACAGGGGTCGCAGGACGGCGTTGATCGCGTCGAACATCTCGCCCAAGACGGGGTTCAGTTTGAGGATCACGACGCGATTGTGCGCGATCAGCTCGTACAGGGTGTCCAGCACGGCGATCGAGGTGATGTTGCCGGCGCCGAGGACGACTGACATGCCGTGCGTCGTCGCGGGGTCGAGTTGCGCCAATCCCGCCGCCGACCGCGCCTGGGTGACACTCACCCCCGGCTTCAGCCAGACCTTGGCCGAGACGCCCGACAGCAGTAGCCGATCCCAGATCTGATGGGGAAAGACGTCGAGCGCAACACGACCGCCGGGAGCGACGGAAGTCGGTACGTGGGCGATGGGACTGTCGCCGCAGCTCAGGTCGCGCAGAGAACGGGCCAGCGTGGCAGCGTTCGTGATGACCGGGTACGGCCCCGACAGCCATTCTTCGCCTGCGAGCGGCGATGAGGGCGAGATCCGCTTCGCACGGCACGCGGCCTCAACCCAATCCGATGCCTGCTCGGCCGCCTGGTGCGCCACCTGTTGCAGAAGGTCGGCGCGCCGGGTCAGCGGGAGGTCTGCCCACCGGCGCTCGCCTGCGCTGAGTCGTAGCAGCGCACTGTCGAGCTCCGCGACTGTGGTGAAATCGGTGGTGAGAGTCATGAGTTGTTCTCCATGGTGTGGTGTGGATGGCTCAGGGTTTCCGCGGCTACACCGGTGTGAATTCGGAGATCTTCCAGCGATCGCCGTCCTTGGCCATCTGGACGCGAATGCGGCTGCCGTCGAGTCGCGGCCCCTCAGCGTCCTTCTTGGACGTCGTCTGGTTGACGAAGAGCAGGACGGTTGCGTGATCGGCGTCCGACGCGACGAGTGCGGCGTCGACCACCTCGGCGTTCGTGACGATCTGCTCCTTCTTGGCAGCAGGTTGAATAACTGATTCGCCCAGTTGGGTGTATTCGTCGAGGAACCTGCCGGTCAGCATGGTCTCGGCAGCTTCGGGCAGCGCGGTGTCGACTGTTCGGTAGTCATAACTGAGCAGTTTGGGGATGTCGGTACGTGCCGATGCAAGCGCGGACTGCCCCGCCGATGCCTCCGTCGTCGCCGCGCTCGTCGCGAACCACACGTAGCCGAGTCCACCGGCGCCGGCGATCACGAGTGCCGCCAGCACCCTGACCAACCCGTTACGCGCCTTTGTCGAAAGTCTGGCGGGCCAGCTCACAACGACGGGGCCGAGTCGTTTGACATGACCGCCGCGCACCTTGTCCTGCTTCTCGGCGCCGTCGGTAGGCGCCGCGTCGGTGTCGACGTCGCGATCCACCTCCGCCTCGGCGAACTCGGATGAGATATCTTGCTCCACAACCTTGTTCATGGCTTCCTCCTCGGTTCTGCCGCCTTCGCGTCGGTCGACGCCTCTTGGTCCGCGCTCCCCGCGTTCATGACACGAACTCCACGTTGCTGACCTTCCACGCATGGTCGGCGGCCGTCAGATCCACCTTCATCCGATAGACGCGTTGCTGCCCGTCGGGTGCCTCGGTGTTCTTGACGATCGAGCTGACCGCGGCCAGGACCTGCGCGGCGTCGTCGTCGGCGGTGATGATCCCCGCCTCCTTGACCGATCCAGTCGAGAGGACCTCGCCGGAGGAAAGGACCTGCTCGAACGACGTCGCCAGCTGTTCAAACTGCTGCTGAAAGGATCCGGTGGCGACGGACTTGATCCGATCCAGGTCGGCCTTCGACCGGCGGTAGTCGAGGCTGACGAGTCCGGCGACCACCTCGCGGGTGACGTCGAGTACCTCAGAGTTCCGCTTCTCGTCCTGCTTGGCCTGATAGAGATCGGTGCCCTTCACGCCGAGCAGCGCGAGCACCGCCACGAGGGCCGCCACCAGCGCCCACACGGTGACCACGGACCGGAGTGGAGCAGTGCCCGCCCCTTCGCCGGCGCTCTCCGGGCCGACCGCGTCGTCGTCGACTTCCGGACCGGTGGCCTCTACTTGATCAGTAACGACTGCCATGTCGCCTTTCCTTTCGCCGAAGCTGAGTTGGTGGGTGTTCCCACGAAGTACGTCACCCCGTCGGGCCCTCGGAACCTTCCGGTGGTCTCCGAATACGGCACCGGCTTCGACGCTGTACGTAAGCGCTTCGGCACCCTCTTCGCCCCTGGGTCACCGCCGGCGTCGCCCATAGAGTGCGGACGCGACAACATCTCCGGCCACGTGGACGGAAGTCCCCCGGGGCAATCGGCCACTAAGGGAGTCCTCACGCGGGGGTCGGTCGCGCACGGGACGTTCCGGGCGCCACGCGCCACCTTCGGGTTGTCGGGGCGCGCGTCGCAGTACTGGTCCGGAACCACCGGCACAGTCCGCATGTCCGATGCGTCACGACGTCGGCTGCCGCCATATCCCTCGGTGCACGGGGGCGGGTTCAGCGTGTTTCCGAGCTTGATGTCGAGTGGAGCCTGCGGACTCTGGCCGAGCGCGTAGCCGTCGACCGAGTTCAGGGTTCCCGACGTGAACGCCGGATAGACGGTCAGGATGTGCCGGAGGTTGGGGACGTTGACGCGCAGCACCTGTCCCACGGACTGGAGGTCGGCGAGCAGCGTCGGCAGCGTAGGCGTCAGCTCGGTCAGGGTGGCCGACACCTGGTCGGCTGCCGACGGGGTCTGGGTCAGCAGAGTCCGCAAGTGTTCATCGCTCAGCGCGAGCTGATCGGTGAACGACGCGAGGTTCGCCACCGCAGAGGTCAGGTCGGCGGCCACCCGGTTGCCAGTGGTCAACAGCGGTTCGGCGTCGTCGATCAGCCGGGTGGTGGGGCCGATATCGATCTGCGCCAACTCGAGCAGCCGCTGTGATGCGTCGATCAACCGAGCCAGGCGATCACCGGTCTGTCCTAGCCCGTCGGACACCTCGTCGACGGTCGTCTCCA
Source organism: Gordonia sp. GONU (assembly GCF_024733855.1). Lineage (NCBI taxonomy): Bacteria > Bacillati > Actinomycetota > Actinomycetes > Mycobacteriales > Gordoniaceae > Gordonia > Gordonia sp. GONU. The sequence continues at coordinate 10,768 of NZ_JANRHB010000055.1, read as the reverse complement.
GATTCTGGGGCGAGATCGTCGCAACGAGGTTCATGGTCCTCTCCAGGACGTCTTTGGTGGGCGTGGGCGCCTCATTGCCCTTGGCCGACAACACGTCTCCGTCCGTCAGCGCGGGCCCGCCGTTGTCGCGGGGAATCAGATCCACGTATTGTTCCCCGACCGCAGACTGACTCCTGATGTGCGCCGCACTGTTTCGCGGGATCGTGTTGTCCGAATCGATGCGCAGGGTGATGCGAACCGGCGCCGACAAGTCGGCCAGATCGACGTCTACCGAATCCACCCGTCCCACGGTTACACCTCGATAGGTCACCAGTCCGGTCTCGTAAATGCCGCCGGCGGTGTCGAACTCGGCGACCACGCGATACGATCCGATGCCGGTGACCCGACCGATGCCGACGTAGGTGACAGTCCCGTAGACTACGCTGACCACGGTGAGGACAGCGAATACGACGAGCTGCCATCGCACCAGTCTGGTGAGTTTCATCGGGGGCCCCCCATCCCGGCGGGCTGCGGTGAGGTCTTTTTCGATGGGCTGTGATCCGTTGTGGGGGTGCGCAGTCCGAATGGAGCGCGGAGTGGGTCCGCGGCTTGCCGCGAGGTCGCCATCCTGGCCAGGGCCACCTTGGGAATACTGCCGAGCACCTTGTCGCGTATGGCGCCCACCGACAGGTCGAGGGTCAGGAAGAGGTTCTGGTAGTCACCCTTCATTCCCTTGTCGATGACGGTCACCGGGAACGGAACGGTGAGCCCGACGATGAGCGAGCCGACCAGGTCGTCGCCGGACTCCTCGAGCCCCTTCAGTGCGGGACGGAGTTCCGCGGCAATGGAGTTCAGATCGGCGTTGCTGCGTGCGATCACGCTGCCCACCTTTGCGCCGAACACTCCTACGCGATCGAGCATCGTGACCAGCTCCTCGCGTTGGTCCGCCAGCACGGTCAGGGCGGGTTCCAGGTTGTCGATGCCCTCCGCCACGGTCGAACTCTGATCGGCCAGCGTGGCGCTGAGCTTGCCGAGCGAATCGATGGCGCGGCCGATGTCATCACGTTGCTTGTGTAGTCCGGAGACGAAGGTCTTGAGTTGAGATATCGCTCGGTTGGCAGCGGCTGTGCGGCCATCGGTGGCGTCGTTGAGCTCGGTCATGATCGACCGGAGCTGTTCGAGGCCACTGCCGTTGAGGATCAGCGACAAGGCCGCCAGCACCGACTCGGTCGACGGATAGGCTGCGGAGCTGTTGACATCGAGTGTGTCGCCGGGCAACAGCTTGCCCGGCGTCTGCTCCGCGGGAGGAATGAACTCCAGGTACTGCGCGCCCAGCACCGAGGTCTGTGCCAGCTTCACGGTCGAACCGTTCGGGATCTCCACTCCCTCGGAGAGCTCCACGTCCACTTCGGCGAACGACTCGCGCACTGTGATGGACCGGATCTGCCCGACATTCGCGTTGTCGAGCTTGACCAGGGAGTTCGACACCAGGTTCTGCACGTCGGCTAACTGGACGGTGATGCTGTAGCTGTCACCGGAGACGGCGTCGCCTGGCAGTGACAACGAGTTGGCGCCGTCGAACCGACAGCCCGCCACCGTCGACATCGCGACGGCCGCCGCGATCAGTCCCGCGCCGACGTGAAAGCGCTTGTGTCCCATCAGCGTCCTCCCTCCTCGGGGCGACCGGTCGAGCGTGCCATCTCGGACGTGATGACCCGGGTCAGGGTGGTCTCGGCCTTCTGGCATTCCGACTTGGGAGCGTCCACGGTTGTCAGCAGTGCACAGATGAGCGACACCGGATCCGGGAAGTCGGCCACCGCGAGACCGGCCGTCAGTGAGTTCGAGTCCGGGTCGTAGATGTTGTAGAGGTTCGACAGCGCGGTCGGCGCCGTGTGCAGGATCTGAGCCAGATCGTCCTGCCTGTCGACGAGCAGTCGGGACACCCTGGTGAGGTCCTTGACGTCACGGCTTAGCGCACCCTGGTTCTGCTTCAAGTAGTCGCGCAGGCGTGGGGCCATCGAGTTGAGGGCACGGATCGCGGCATCGAGTTGCGTCCGATTGTCGTCGAGCACGGCCGACGCGTCGTCGAGTTGCGAGGCGAAACCGACGATCTGCTGGTCGGCGGTGCGCAGCGCGGTGACGACCTGCTGGAGATTGCGGACTGTGCTGAACAGGTCGGGGCCGGCCGCGGAGAGCGTCCTCATCGCGTCGGAGAGCGCATCGACCGACTTCCGGAGTGAGCCGCCGCTGGTGTCGAGCGCACCGGCCGAGGTGTCGATGAGTCGGCTGAGCGCCCCCTTCTCATCGCCGGTGGAAGGTCCGAGTTGGTGCGCGAGGTCGGTCACCTGCTTCTTGATCTCGTCGTACCCGACCGGGACCGCGGTCCGGCCGACCTCCACCACGGCATCGTCTTCCAGCGCACCAGCCGGCGATCGCTTGACCGGGTTGACGAACTGAACATACCGACCGGAGACGAGGGTCGGCGCCACGATCGCCGCCCGTGCCTCGGAGTCCACGTACGCCGAGTCGTCGTACGAGACCTCGACGCGAACCTTCGCCGGTGTGGCCTCCACTGCTTCGACAGTGCCGATGGTGACGCCGCGCATCTTGACCGGATCGCCGACGAACAGCCCGGTGCCGTCCGTGAACCAGATTGTGGCCCGTGAGGTGTGCGTGCTCTCCCATACCTTCGCCGCGGTCACGGCCACCATGGCGACGATGACGAGGGCGATGACCGCGGGCCCGCCGAGTCGGTTGACGGCTGATGACGTGCTCATCGCCCGCCTCCCGGACTGCCCGGCTGCTGGCCGCGGAGATTGGCCGGCGTGATGTTCTGGAGCAGTACTGAGAAGAACGGTCCGCTGCCCAGGACGTCGGCGAATTGCATGACGAATGTGCGCATCCCCTTGATCGACTTTTCGAGGTTGGCGTAGTTGGCGTTGAGCGTGGCCGTCACCTGACGGACCTCCTCGAGCATCTGTGGGGTGGACGATCCGGTGTCATGGACGAACGTCTCTATCTCGGTGGATACTGCGCGCAGGCTGGTGAGCAGCCTGCGGATCACCTCGGCCCGATCGACGAGGGTCTCGAACAGCACCGACCCGTCGTCGATGAGCCTGGTGATGTTGCCCTTTCGCTCGGCCAGCACGTCGGAAACCGAATCGGCCTTCTGCAGAAGCGTCCGGATTCCGGCATCGCGCGACGACACCGTCCGTGCCGCAGCGGCGACGTTCTCCAGGGAGCCGCCGATGTCGGACGGGAGATCGTTCATGACCTTGTCGAGGCTCTCGACCGCGTCGACGACGCTCTTCTTGTCGGTGTCTCCGACGGTCTCGGTGAGCTGGTCGAGTGACTCGGTGAGGTCGAAGCCGGAACTTGTCCGCGACACCGGGATTCGGTCGCCGAGCTCGCCGGGGCCGGCGGTCGTGAGTTGGACGAAGCGACGCCCGAGCGCGGTCTCGACCTTGATCGAGGCCGTGGTCTCGGAACCGAGCTTCTCCCAGCCGTCGGTGAGCCGCATCGTCACGTCGACGTGGTCCTCGGCGAGCTCGATCGACTGCACACTCCCCGCGGCCACGCCGGCGATGTGCACTTCGTCGTCGGGATTCAGGCCACTGGCGTCGGAGAACTCGGCGACCACGACGGTCACGCCGGGCAGGAACGGAATCGAGCGGTAGTTGAACGCGAGCGCGAGAACCGCGAGTATCGCGCCGATTCCGATTAGACCGGCCCGGATTCGACGGCGGGAGTCGTCAGATCTCATGATGTTTTGACCTCATCTGGTTGTCTCCCTCACTTACAGCGCCGAGCTGGGACTTGGACCATCGGTGTGTCCGCATGTCCGCCGTCGAGCGTCGGATAGCGGATCGCGAGGCCGCACACGAAGAAGTTCACAAAACTGCCGTAGCCCGACGACCTGCCCAGAAGCCGATAGGCCTCCGGCATCTTCGCGAGCAGCATGTTGATCGTTGAAGTGTTGCTGTTCAGGTTCTGGGCCAGACCGCGCAGATGCTCGATGTCGGAGGTGAGATCGGGGCGGGCTCGGGACAGCAGCTCGTCGAGCTCGGTGGTCGCGCCCGCGATGTTCGTGAGGCCGTCGGCGATCAGCCGGCGATCACCGGCAAGCTCGGAGACCAGCTCCTGCAACTGGACGACGACGCTGCCGAAGGCCTCCCGGCGATCCGCTACCGTTACGAGCACGGTGTTCAGATCGGTGACCACCGATCCGATCGTCGCGTCGCGATCGGCGATGGTTTCGCCGAGTTCACCCATTTGGGTGATCAGATCGCTGATATCGGCTGTGCGGCCGTTGAGTACCGAGACCAGCGCAGCGGACAGCTTGTTGGTCTGCTCTGGATTCACCCCGGTCAGTAGGGGTTTGAACCCGTTGACGAGTGCATCCATGTCGAGAGCCGGCTTGGTCTGCGATACCGGGATCACGCTGTCGGCTGACCGCCTCCTACCCACGTCTCCGGGGTCGGTCTTCAGCTCGAGGTACCGATCACCGATCAGGTTCTTGTACCTGATGTAGGCGTTGGTGGTGGTCGTCACCGGGATGTGGGAGTCGACGTCCATACGGACCTCTGCTCCCAGACCCGTCTGCGCAGCCGCACCGGAGTCCACGATGTCCACATCGGTGACCTTCCCGACCACCACACCGGCCACCTTGACGTCGTCGCCGGTCCGCAGGCCGGATGCGGACATGAACTGAGCGCGGAAAACCGTTGTCGGACCGAAACGCAGGTCGCCGACGATCACGAACAGAGCCGAGGTGATCAGCGAGCTGACAGCGAGAAAGATCCCCAGCTTGATGGCCGGTCCGGTGATTGTCATTTCGTCATTCCGTAGATCATCGAGGCGAACGGGTTTCCGATGACGTCTTCGATCGACTTCACATCGCGGTACGCGTGACTGCCGTCGTCGAAGTCGACGTGCCCCGGCCCCTTTTCGCCGGGTGCGCGCGGGTAGCCGTAGCAGCTCGGTCCCGCCGTTCCTGCCGTGTGTTCGGGCGCGTCGATGCCCGGTCGGTATGGCGGGTCGCCGATGAGCAGGGTGCCGACGATGTCGAGGCCCGGTCTCGCTCCGCCGAACGCCCGCTCGAGATATTTGCGGCTCGTGTTCAGTCCGTCCAGGAAGCACGGGTAGATCGGTCCGTAGTCTCCGAGCACCTGCGCCGGCGGCGCCAGGGCGTCGGCGGCCTTCACCAGTGGCGTGCCCGCGTTAGTCATGAACCGGTTGCCGGTGTTCCCGAACTCGGTGAAGCTCAACAGGAACGCAGTCAGCTGCGACTGGTTCTCCACAATCGTCTTCGAGGTGGTGGTGAGGTGACGGACGGTGGCCATCAGGTCCGGTGACAGTCCGGCGAATGTGTCGAGATTGTCCGCACCGAGCTCGAGATCCCGTTGCAGAGTTGGCAGTGACTTGTTGAAGGTCGCGAGGTAGGTGTTCACCGAGTCGACCAGCTCGCCGAGCTTCTCGCCCCGATCGACGGTGCCGGTCTGCACAGCGGTCAGGGTTGCATTCACCCGCGCCGGGTCCACACGGTCGAGAATTCCGACAAGCAACTCGAAAGTGTCGTAGACCTCGACCGGCGTTTGCGAGGTGTCGATGGTGGCACCGGCGCTCAACGTCGATGCCGCCGGCTGCTCCGGCATCGTCAGCGCGACGTACTTGCGGCCGAAGAGCGTGGTCGGCTCCATCTCCGCCCGGACGTTCGTCGGCAGATCGCCGAGCTGGTCTTCCTCCACCGCCAGCTCGATGCGAGCGTGATCGCCGTACACGTCGACAGATGCGACACGACCGATCACTACGCCGTACAGCTTGACGTCCGATCCAGGCACCAGCAGCAGCCCCGTGCGCGGGGCGTTCAGGTAGATGGACCCGGTGGCCTGGAACCTGCCGTTGTACGACATCAGCGCAGCCACGACGACGCCCACCACCACGGCGAAGGCGACGAACGCGTACAGCAGGTGTTGTCTGCGTGAGTGTTCGATCATCCCGACACCCGCACAGTCGCGTGGACGCCGCCGTACAAGGCGATACCGACGATGAAGTCGACCATCATGATGATGATCAGTGACGTGCGGACGGCGTGGCCGACAGCGACGCCGACCCCGGCCGGTCCACCGCTGGCGTTGTAGCCGTAGTAGCAGTGCACCGCCATCACGGCGACCGCCATGACGATCACCTTCAACAGTGAGATCGCGATGTCACCGGGCTGCAAGAACAGCCGGAAGTAGTGGTCGTAGGTGCCCGGCGACTGGTCCGACAGGAACACGCTCACGAACTTGGTGGCGGCGTACCCGGTGAAGAGGGCGATCGCGTACAGCGGCACCACAGCGGCGAGTCCCGCCGCGATCCGCGTCGACACCAGATAGGGCAGCGACTGAACCGACATCACCTCGAGCGCGTCGATCTCCTCGCTCACGCGCATGGCACCGAGTTGCGCAGTGAAACCGGAGCCCACCGTCGCCGTGAGTGCGACGCCAGCAATGACCGGGATCGCTTCGCGGGTGTTGAAGAAGGCGGAAATGAAGCCCGACATCGCTTCCACACCGACGCGCCCCAGTGAACTCGATCCCTGTTGACCGACCTCGTATCCGGCTGCAGCCGTGAGGAATCCGATGATCACGACGGTCCCGCCGATGATGGCGAGTGCACCTGCGCCGAGCGACACCTCAGCTAGCAGGCGCAAGGTCTCGCGACGATAGTGGGTCATCGCCTTGGGTACCGCCCGCAGCGCCACCCCGTAGAACGCCAGTTTCTCTCCGAAGGATTCGGCGGGCTTCAGCGCCTTCCCGGCGTCCAACCGGTCGGTCAGTCGCCGCGACGGTTCGGTGGGCATCTGAGTCGATGTCAACGTGGTCCCTGCTCTTGTGTTCGCGCAGTCATGTCGAGGCCTTCAGTGCAGTGCGAGCGTGGTGATGACCGCGTTCGCGAGGAACAGCAGCACAAAGCTGAAGACAACGGTCTGGTTCACGGCGTCGCCGACACCCTTCGGTCCGCCTCCCGCGTTGAAGCCGAGATGGCAGGCCACCAGTGCGGCCAGCAGACCGAAGATGCCGGCCTTGAGCTCGCTGATGAGTAGGTCGGGAATTCCGGTGAGGATCGGGATCGCGGTGATGTATTGACCCGGCGTGGCACCTTGGAGGAAGACGCCGTACACGTATCCCCCGGCCAGGCCGATGGCGGTCACCAGGCCGTTCAGGAACACCGCGACGCCGCAGGAGGCGATCACGCGCGGAACTGCGAGTCGCTGGATCGGGTCGATACCGAGCACCTTCATGGCGTCGATCTCTTCGCGGATGGTGCGCGAACCGAGATCGGCGCAGATCGCGGTGGCACCTGCGCCCGCGACGACGAGAACCGTGACGATGGGTCCGATCTCTCGGATGACGGCCACACCCGCGCCCGCACCGGACAGGTCGATCGCACCGATCTCGTTCAGCAGAACGTTGATCTGGAACACCACCATGACGCAGAACGGGATCGACATCAGCATGGTCGGGACAATCGATACGCTCGCGATGAACCACGCCTGCGCCACCAGCTCACGCCACTGGAAGGGACGCCGTGGGAGCATCTTGACGATGCCCCAGAAGGTGAGGAAGAAGTCGCCGACCATTTCGGTACCGTGGCGCGCCTTCTTGAGAACCGGTGCGAGCGTTGACGATTGGCGTCGTTCCGGGAGCGCTGTTTCGGGGGCGAGTGCGCTCATCGGGCGTCGGAGCTCTCACGCGTTGCGGCCCGCGAGATCTTCTCGTCTGCCACTCGACGGACAGGAATGATGGGCAGTCGCAGCGCTCCAGGCGCCGAGACCGGCACGATCGGCGACCGGGGTTCGGTGGGCTCGATGCGCCGATAACCCGAACCCTGGATCGGGCGAAGGTCCTTCTCCCCCTTGTTCGGCCACAACGCGGCGGCCCGCTCGGCCTGAGCAGCTATGGTCAGCGACGGGTTGACGCCCAGATTCGCGGACACGGCCGAACCGTCGACCACACTCAGCGACGGATAGCCGTACACGCGGTGATATGGGTCGATCACACCGTTGTCCTCATCGTCCCCGATCACGCATCCGCCGAGGAAGTGTGCGGTCATCGGCACGTTGAACACCTCGCCCCACGTTCCGGCGGAGGTGCCGCCGATCTTCTCGGCGATGCGCCGCGTGGCTTCGTTGCCCGCGGGGATCCAGGTGGGATTGGGCTCGCCGTGCCCCTGCTTGCTGGTGAGCCGGCGACCGAACAGACCGCGCTTTGTGAAAGTGGTGATCGAGTTGTCGAGGTTTTGCATCACCAGTGCGATCACGGTCCGCTCGCTCCAGCCCTTCACCGCCAGGACACGTGCTGTGGCGAGTGGATCCCGGAGCGCGACGCCGATGAATCGCAGCCATCGCGGCAACCGTCCGTCGCCGTCGGTCATCGGCGCCTGCAACAACCCCATCGCGTTGGAGCCCTTGCCGTATCGGACGGGTTCGACGTGGGTGTCCGGCGTGGGGTAGAACGACGACGTGATCGCCACGCCCTTGGTGAGGTCGAGGGATTCGTCGACGCGGTAACGGGTGGCCCCGAGGATCGACTCGGAGTTGGTCCTGGTCAACTCGCCCAGTCGCGTCGAGAGCTCAGGAAGGCGGCCGGAGTCCTTGAGCTTGTGCAGCAACTGCTGGGTACCCCAGGTACCCGCCGCGAAGACGACATTGTGAGCGGTGAACGCCTTCTCGCGCTTACGAATCCAGGCACCGGTCTTGACTGTGTCGACTGTCCAGGAGCCATCGGGTCGCTGACGCACGTCGGTGACGGTGGTCAGCGGATTCACCACCACTCCAGCGCGTTCGGCGAGCCCGAGGTAGTTCTTGAGCAGCGTGTTCTTGGCACCGTGACGGCAACCTGTCATGCACTCGCCGCACTCGATGCAGCCGGTGCGATCCGGTCCGACCCCACCGAAGTAGGGATCCGACACGGTACGACCGGGCTCGCCGAAGTACACCCCGACCGGAGTCTGGACAAACGTGTCGCCGACACTCATGTCGTCGGCCACCGACCGGATGATCTCGTCGGCAGGCGTCATGTGCGGGTTGGTGACCACGCCCAGCATGCGACGCGCCTGGTCGTAGTAGGGCGTCAGCTCGTCTTCCCAGTCTGTGATGTGCGCCCACTGCGGATCGCCGAAGAATGCTGATCCCGGCTGGTAAAGGGTGTTGGCGTAGTTGAGAGAGCCCCCCCCGACTCCCGCCCCGGCCAAGATGACACAGTCGCGAAGTAGGTGGATGCGCTGAATCCCGTACGCACCCAGCTTCGGCGCCCACAGGAATCGTCGAACGTCCCAGCTGGTCTTGGCGAAGTCCGCATCGTCGAATCTGCGGCCGGCTTCGAGAACGCCGACCCGGTAGCCCTTCTCTGCCAGGCGAAGGGCGGTGACGCTGCCGCCGAACCCGGAGCCGATCACCAGGACGTCGTAGTCGGTGTCTTTCTCGCTCGCCTCAGCGTTCATTGGATGCTCGCAATCGTCTGTGGGCGTGGGTATTACGTGGCTGATTGAGCCTCTACAGGAACACGTCCCTGTGATGACCGTGTGCCGGTCGCCGCTTCTGTCCGTCCTGGCCAAGCGGGGCGGTGCGGCCGGACACAGTGTGTTGACACTGTGAGATGAACTGTATTGTTTCTACACATAATTGCCTAATGTGTCAAACACTCAGGCGGGCGCCTTAGGCCTGCATGCCAATTCGGGCATGATGGACACATGGCTACGCCCCCGAGCTTCCACGACGAAGTACGCGACCTGCTGCGCGATCGCATACTCGACTCCGCTCGCGATCTCGTGGTGGAACGGGGATGGTCCGCGGTGAACATGTCCCGGGTGGCGCGCGAGGTCGGAATCAGCCGTACGACCCTCTACAACGAGGTCGGGACCAGGGATCAGCTTGCGGCATCGCTGATCGCACGCGAGGCAGACCGCTTCCTCCACGGGGTCGTCGAGGGCATCGCGGACGAACAGGACATCGTTGACGGACTCACAGCCGCCGCGGAGCGCACACTGACCCTTGGTGAGGACAACGAGCTTCTGATGTCGATCATCTCGGGCAGACTCCAGGGCGGCGAACTCCTGTCGCTGGTCACCGTCGACTCAGAGGTCGTCCTCGGGCGGGCGACGCAGGTGGTAGCCGATCAGATCCGTTCTCGGAAGCCCGATCTCGACGAATTCGCGCTGGAGTCGATCACCGAGATCTTCGTACGACTCACCGTGAGCCACCTGCTCCAGCTCCGGGGTTCGCGTGCCGAATCCGTCGTGCAGATCCACGCTGTCATTCTCGCCTTGTTCGCAAGCCCGCCAGCTCCCCCGGCGGGATGACGCGTGGACGGAACAAGCCAAGCCGAGCGCTTTGAGAACACTGATCCCCATCTTCGGGAATCGCTTGTGCAGCCAGGTGGCCAGCGCCATTCCCAGGGAAAGATGGCCTCACGCCGGTTGGTGCGTATCGCCCGGACAGTTCGTCGAGCGACGTCTTCGGGCTCCAGAACCGGAAACCACTGCGACATCCGGGGGTACCACCCCATGTCTGCATCGTTCCGTTCGAAGTAGTCGGTGTTGACCTCCGAAGGGCAGACGAGTGAGACTCCGATGCCATAACGACCGACTTCCTCGCCGAGACTGTTCGAGAACCCCACCATGGCGGCCATAACGGTGGCTAGAACGAACCGGCTGGTGTCCTCGGCGAGGCGGCAGACGTTGAGGTGTGGCTGAGAATTGCCGCGTAGGCGATGCTGGCTGACTTGTAACGACCGTGCGCTTCGGA
>NZ_JANRHB010000054.1:0-20301 GCF_024733855.1 Gordonia sp. GONU | reverse complement strand
CCTGGCCCACCCGCAACGCTTCCGGCGCCCACCCCGGGCCCCGGAAATCCCGACCACCGTCGGGATCAACCACAGAAGAACAACCAACCAGCCCCTGTCTCAGACAGGTTGAGAAATTCCGGTCGGCGTGGTGGGTTTGCGGAAAAGGGGTGGATCTGCGGAAGGTTCAGCGGACGACAGCCGGGTCGGCGCAGCTGTCCGGAACGTCGACCAGTGAGCACGGCACCGGCATCCGCGTCGGCCGGTAATCGGCAGGCACTCCCCCGGACCGCGTGATCTCCCGGTAAGCGGCGACGCCGTCGGTGGGACGCCGTGTCAGCGACGGGTCTCGTCGGACGTCGACGGTGTACAGACCGAAGCGCGAGTCGAAATCGCCCCACTCGTAGTTGTCGGTGAGACTCCAGTAGTTGTAGGACTTCACGGCGATGCCGTCCTGCTTGGCCCGCTGCAGCCAGAACACCGTGTCACGTAGGTGGTCCGAACGTCGATAACCGTCGGGGCGTCGGCCGGCCGGATCGGTGGCCAGCCCGTTCTCGATCACCCGGATCGGCTTGCCCGGGAACTGCCGCGCCACGTGACGGAGCACGTAATAGATGCTCTCGGGCGCCTGTGAACTCTTCCAGAACTCGCCGAGTGCGCCGTAGGCCACCGACGCATCGGTGACCGAGAACGAGTAGTAGTGGTCGACGCCGACGAAGTCCAGGGTGTCGCGCATCCGTTGCGGGAAGATCGATTCCAGCCACGGCTGGAGTCCGGCGATCGGATAGTAGGCGAAGTTCGACGACACCTCCGCGCCTGGCTGGACCCGATGGATGTGCCGGTAGACGGCCCGATGCGCCGCGACGATCCCATCGGCCATCCGGCCCAGGTTCTGCGGCGAGACCCCGCCGTACTGGAGTTCGCGCCGAACGTACTCGGTCGGTTCGTTGAACGTGATCCACAGCGGGTCGGCCCAGGCATACCGGTCGACGACCCGGGAGGCGAACGCCACCATGTCGTCGGTCATTCCGGGGCGATTCCACCCGCCGAGATCCACCGCCCAGCCAGGATGCACCCAGTGGTTGAGCGTGATCATCGGTCGCATGCCGGCGTCGACGACTTTGCGGATCACTCTGTCATAGAACGCCCAGCCCGCCGGATCATCGTGTCCACGTGTCGGTTCCACCCGCGACCACTCGACCGACGTGCGGTAGATCCCGACACCGAGCGACGCCGCCCGGTCGATGTCCTCGGCGTGACGATGGTAGAAGTCGACGGCGTTGCCGACCGGATCCTCGACCTTGCCCTGCTTTCCGTACCGCAGCCAGTTCGAGTCCCGGTTGTATCCCTCGGACTGGAAGCCGGATTGGGCGACGCCGAAGTCGAAGTCCGGACCGAGCGGCGGAACCGCGGCTCGCGCCGGCGAGGAGAAACCGACGGGCAGCAACAGCACTGCGGCAAGCGCGATCACGAGCACGGCGGACACCCGCGGTCGACGCCGAGCGCCGGGACGGAAGGGTTCGTGCACGACGGTCAGAACGGGCTACCCGTGAACGGTGCGACCCGTTCGCACGGCACGCGTCGAGGGTGCTCGGGATCGAGCGCGTTCAGCACGAAGTACGCCGTTCGCCGCGACCCCGCCATACCTGCGTGCTCGGTGTAGTCGACCGAACAGCCTTCCTGCACAACGATGTTGTGGACATTCGATCCGCCCGGCGGAAGCCCGTACCAGTACGGCACCACCAGTTCGTCGTTGCGCGTGGCGATGTTGGTGTACTCGATGCCCGGCAGGTAGTAGCCGCCCTCGGCGATCCTGCGCAGGAACGCGGCACCGGGGTCGAGGTCGAAACACGCCTGGCACAGGGGAACCTGCTCGGGCCGAACACCGAGACCGCGTACGAACGGGCCGATGGCATCGGCGCCGGCGACGGTCGTCCCCCGCCAGACGGGTGCCAGCGAGACGTACTTGTCGATGTGGTCTTCGCCACCGAGATATTTGGCGTAGTACGCCGGTACCACGGTCCCCTGGGAATGTCCGACGATGTCGACCTTCGACGCTCCGGTGGCGCGACGCACCTTGGCGACGAAGCCGCCCAGTTCGCGTGCACTCTCGGACATCAGGCCCATCCCGCCGATCGCACTGATCGGCCACGGGGCACCCTTGATCGCGCCATAGGTGGGCGTGAAGACGCAGTATCCCTCGTTCTTCAGCAGCGGGACATAGGTTCCCCAGTTGGTCTGCTGCGATCCGCCCGTCCCGTGCACGAGGATGACCGGGTTGGGGTGCCGTGCCGACGGCTTGCAGTTCCAGTCGTTAGCACCGGGCAGCGAACCGCCCGGGTCGGTGAGTTCACCGGGGATTCCGGAGAGGAAGTTGTACGTGACCGGCAATGTGTCTGCTCGCGCGGGCGCGGCGGTGGCGACCAACACCCCGGCCAGCGCCGCCACGACCAGCCCCAACAGCAGCTTCGAGGATCTCATCGCTGTAGAAACTAACAAACCCCTGCCCACCTGGTCGGGCGTTTACCCAGACCCGTTGCCGGACTCCCGATCAACGGGAACCGACTGGCCGGAACGCGCCGATCTCGAAGATCACCGCCTCCGCGCCCAATGGCCGGGTGAGGACGTCCACACCGTGGCACGATGAGAGGTCTACGGGAAGCCATACGGTCATGCGCCTAGGACCAGATGAGGATCACGCAGACATGACGAGCACATACGACGGCCAGGTCGCACTGATCACCGGCGCGGCCCGCGGCCAGGGCCGCAGCCACGCGGTCGCCTTCGCCGAACGTGGGGCCGACGTCGTCCTCTGCGACCGCTGCGAGGACAGCCCCGCGGTCGGCTATCCGCTGGCCACCGAGGCCGATCTCGCCGAGACCGCGCGTCTGGTCGCCGCCACCGGCCGCAGATGCATCTCCGTCCGGGCCGACACCGCCGACCGAGCCGCGATGGATGCGCTGGTCGCACAGGCGCATTCGGAGTTCGGCCGCATCGACATCGCGGTCGCCAACGCGGGCGTGTCGGTCGCGGCACCCGTGCAGTCGATGACCTCCGGCCAGTGGGCGGAGGTCATCTCCTCCAATCTGACCGGCGTCTTCAACACGGTCGGCGCGGTGGCGGGCGGGATGATCGAACGCAACTACGGACGGATCGTCACCATCTCGTCGATGCTCGGCCGGGCCGGTAACACCAACATGGCGGGGTATGCGGCATCCAAATGGGGTGTCATCGGTTTCACCAAGAGCGCGGCCCTCGACCTCGCCGGTCACGGCATCACCGTCAACGCCATTGCGCCCGGAAACATCTCGACGCCGATGATCCACAACGAGGCGCTGTACTCGATGATGCGCCCCGACCTGCAATCCCCCACGATCGACGACGTCGCACCCGTCTTCGAAACTCTCCATGCACAACCGGTCCCCTGGCTGGAGGCCGCGGAGATCACCCGGGTCGTGCTGTTCCTGACCGAGCCGGACAATGCTCACATCAGCGGTGCGGTGATCCCGGTCGACGCCGGAAACGCCGCGCGCGTCACCGGCTGACGCGCATCTCCGGTCACGGTCGCCGAGGCGTCATGCGTCCAGAAGAGGTCACGGCGTGTTTTCCTCGTCGCGATGGCGGAAGTCGCGCACGGTCGCGACGGCCGACGCGAGGACGAGAACGAAGCCGGTCACCAACAGTGTCACCGCGACGTAGTGCATGACGCTCTCGTAGTGACCGAGGTCGAATTGCTCGGCCACGATTCGGAATCCGACCACGACGAGCCAGGCGAGGAACGCCATCGTGAGAGTCCGACGCTGAAAGACCGCACTGCGACGCCGATGCTCGTGCTCGGCGAGATCGTCGATGGCGGCGAGGACGATTCCGCTCATCCGCGTGTGTGCCGGCGTCTCGGGCGACAGCTTGGCCAGGATGTCGACCTTCTGGGACAGCTTCTGGTGCCGGTCGTTGGCGTCGAGTCGCGCGATGACCGCTCCGATCATCGCGACCAGCAGCGTCCCGGCGAAGGTGAGCATCGCGGCGGTCATAGGCGGAAACCTACAGCGACCCGGGCTCGGACGGCGGCCGAAACCGCAGCACTCCCCTGCCACGGCGGACCGCTGCATCTCGGGTTGCGGAGACCGGAAAGCGCCCTCCACGCGATGAACGACGACGATAGGTCGCGTTCGGATGTGCCCGAGTTCGAACCTCAGGGATCAGGACGTGGACAGCGACCGGCGAGCGAGCTCCAGAATCCGCTCCGCACGACGGTATTCCAGCGAATGCAGCTGACTGTCCGGGGACACGGTGTTGCTCGCCTGACGCAGCAGGATCGCTGCCAGGGACGACACGGTTCGCGGTGGGATGACCAGCAGGGTCACCTCGATCCCCTTCGCGGTCAAAGTCATCAACGGCGGCGTCGCGGGCGAGTCGGGCGAATCCAGGCCGGGGTATCGGCGGAAGCTCTGCCAGTTGACGTCGATACCGGTCACCTCGCCGATCTGTGGTCGCGCGGCGGCGAGGACGCCGGGCAACTCGTCGGCGAGCTGGACCGTGTACGGGTACCAGGCGCCGCCGATCGCCACTGACGGATCGACGCCGAACCGGACTCGAGGCGGACCGAGGAGCGGCGGGGCGCTCATCGACGCACCGCCACGACCGGAGCGATGAAGCAACGGGACTGAGGACTCACATTTCCCACCTGACATGTTCACCAGACGGAAAACGGTCTGTCTGACACCGGAGACGCCGACAGCGGCCTGTCGGATGTTCGATCCGGATGTCTTCGACATTACCCCGGCCGTGCTCCGAGCCGTCGACCGGCGCGGACATCGGATCGACGGCGCCCAAACGACGGCGCCGAAACGACAGCGAGGGCCCCGGCGTGCGCCGGAGCCCTCGGACTCTGTGGAGCTAAGGGGAATCGAACCCCTGACCTACTCGATGCGAACGAGTCGCGCTACCAACTGCGCCATAGCCCCGGAGGGTCGCATTGCGACCAGCCGGGACCCACTTTAGCAGCCCCACCGCGCGGGATCCCAAACGCCTGGATCCATGGCTAGGCTGGGTCGGTGCCTCAGATGTCTGATCAGCAGTTGGCCGGTGTTCTCAGC
This sequence comes from Gordonia sp. GONU, assembly GCF_024733855.1. Lineage (NCBI taxonomy): Bacteria > Bacillati > Actinomycetota > Actinomycetes > Mycobacteriales > Gordoniaceae > Gordonia > Gordonia sp. GONU. The sequence continues at coordinate 15,226 of NZ_JANRHB010000054.1, read as the reverse complement.
AATGTCGTGGGGGTGATCAACCCGGTCCTCGACGTGCTCGCCGAACGGGACCCGCTCGACCTCAAGGAACACACCTTCCACGACGACGACCACCCGGATTCCCGCCTCCAGCAGGCCCGGCACGCCGCGGCGAAGCTCCTCGACGTCGCCGACTGGCCCGGCACCAAGGGCTGGGGCGACCGGTCGATGCACAAGCGCGCGAGCTGGTGGGTGACCCGCATCGGCACGCTCAACACCGGTGCGGTCGCCTTCCCCGGCGTCTTCGGCGTCTGGGCGAAGCGCCTGCCGGTCACGCCTTACCTGGGGTTCGCCAACCAGGCGATGGTGCTCGTCGCGATCGCCCGCGAGTACGGGGTCACCGAGCGCGGTCGCCAGGTCGCGCTCCTGGCGTCGGTGCTGTGCGGACGGGACATCTCCGCACCTGAAGTCAACCCGGAATCCGGAGCCGCACTCCCCACCGACCCGGACGAGCGCAAGAAGTCGCTGTTCCGCGGTATCTGGGACGCCGCGAAGCTGCTCCGAGCGGTCGACGACGAGTTCGAGAAGCGTCCCCAGCCGCTGGTGCTGTTCCGGATGCTCGGGTACATCCCGGTGATCGGCGCACCGGCGACCTATGTCGGTGAGCGGTTCGCCCTCTCGACGGCCGCCAGACGCGGCCGGGCCTGGCTGGAGTCGCACGGCAGGGCGTCGCTGACCAAAGGCAGCTGAAAGGTCAGCCGACCCGGCGGTACTCCACGTCCTCGCGGTCCATGCGGCGACGCTGGAACGGGGGCAGGTGATCGAAGACGGGGTCCTCGTCGTCGATCTCGAGAACCACTGCGCCACCGGGACGTCGCAGGCGCGGGGGCGGCGGTGCGGCGGCGAACTCGGGCACCGCGGCGGCGCGTCGACGACGCTCCTCCTCAGCGCGCTGCGCACGCTTGGCACGGGCGAGCCGCTGGGCCCGGATCTGTTGCTCCACCTTCACGGCCCGGCGCAGGTATGCGAGGTAGCCGACCAGCATCAGCCCGATCACACCGGTGGCGACCCAACCGGTCGTTCCGATGAGGAATCCGGACACCACTGCCAGGACTAGCAGCGCGAACAGGCCGAGCGTGACCCGCTGGCGCTCGCGATACTTCAGCTCGCGTTCCTTCTCCGAGGAGTAGACGCTGCGGCGACCCCGCCCGGACTGTGCGGTGTGCGCAGCCGGACGCTCGTCCTCCAGCTCGTCGACGACCGATTCCGGCTCGTCCTCGGTGTGCCGGGACGCACGGGCGTAGTCGTCGTATTCGTCCTCGTCGAGATCGTCGGCCGCGTCCTCGTACTCGGCGGCGTCGTACTCGGTGTCCTCGTACTCAGCGCTCTCTTCGTAGTCGGACTCGTCGTCGTACTCGTACTCGGCGTCCTCCGAATCGTCCTCGTACTCGGCCTCTTCGGAATCCTCGTACTCGGCTTCGTCGTCTGTGTCGTCGGCCTCGACGTCGTCGGCGGCGTCGGTCAGATCGTCGTCGGCGTCATCGGTGGCCTCGACCGTCGGCTTCTCGACCTCGACGTCCCCGACGCGCTGGACCTTCGTCGTGTCGACGGCATCCTCGGCCTGGGTGTCATCCTCGGTCTGGATGTCGTCCTCGGTCTCGTCGACAACGGCGGTGGCGGTCGCGGCCGTCTTACGCGTCGACTTCCAGGACGGGTCGTGCGGATGGCGAGCCGACGAGCGGCGTCGCGCGGTCGACGGTGCCGTCGCTCGCGCTCCACCACGGTGGAGCAGTCGCGTCTTCTTCGCGGCCTCAGTGGACTTGAGGATCTGGGGACGACCCTTGATCACCATGGGGACCAGCACGAAGAGCCAGACCGCGACGAGACAAACCCACAATACGGAGTTGGGCATGCGACTCTCCCTTCATTCACTCTGGTCACACGAGGCCACTCCACAATCTAGGGCCCGAAAGTCCCAGTTCCACGCCGACGCGCCGTAGCGCGGTCATGTCGACGCGGATTCACACGTCAATCTCAGCAACCGACGTGCGGTCGCCCCATGCGGCGCAGCATCACTCAGCGCGAAACCGCGCAGCATCACTCAGCACGGAACCGCGCGTCGACCGCGACGTCGATCTCGATGTCGTCGGCCCGCAGTTCCAGACTCGGCGCCGAACCTGCGACGGCGGCACCCATCAATCGCGCACGCGGCGACGGGACGTGGTCGACCATGTCGGGGTCGGACAGGAGTGTCGGTGTCACCGGTCCGCGGCCCACGGCGTCGGAGTAGGCCTGCGCCTTGGCAATTGCGTCCTCGACCGCCTCGCGGCGCAGTTCACGTTCGTGTGCGCGACGGCTGGCCTCGTGCACGTCCCAACGGACGCCGTCGATCGTCACCCCCTCCTCGCCCGACCAGGTGTCGATGAACTCTGACAGCTTCTCGAAGTCGCCGAACTCGGCATCGAGGCGAATACGGGTGTGGTACATCGGTTCCCGTGACTCGCCCTCGTTGGTGTAGGGCCGGTACGAGTACACCCGTACCGATTCGGCGGTCCACCGGTTGACCGCGCCGGCCGCTTCGAGTTCGCCGAGGGCGTCGGTGATCCTGGAATGCAGCGTCACCGCAGACTCGTACACCGCAGACTTCACCGGGCCTTCGAGATGGACGGCGATGTCGATGACGCCACGTTCTGGGGCGTAGCGGCCGCGTGCGTTGCCGCGAACCACGATTTCCAGCTCGCTCACGACGCGTGCCTTTCTACTGGAAGGACGCCCGGCCCGAACGGACCAGCGCCTCGGCCGCGGAGCCGACGACCTCCTCGGCCGTCAACGCGAACAACATGTGGTCGCGCCAGCGCTTGTTGACGTCCATGTACCGGACCAGCAGGCCCTCCTGCCGAAAACCGATGTTCTTCAACACCTTCTGCGAGGCGTCGTTGGCCGGCTGCACGGTCGCGTCGAGCCGGTGCAGGCCGACCGGACCGAAGCAGTGATCCACGCCCAGAGCGACAGCTGCCGTCGCGATGCCCTTCCCGGAGTGCGTGTCGTCGACCCAGTAGCCGATCCACGCGCTGCGCACGGCTCCGCGCTGAATGTTGCCGACGGTCAGCTGCCCCACGTATTGGCCGTCGAGTTCGATCACGAACGGCAGGATCGTGCCGCGCTTGGCCTCGGATTTCAGCACCGCGAACAACGGCGGCCACGAAGCGGGCTGATGCCGGTCGGCCCAGCTTCCGACGCCGGTCGGCTCCCAGGGCAACAACGAATTCTGATTACGGATGCGCAGTTCGCTCCAGGTCTTGCCGTCCCGCATCTTCACCGGGCGCAGCGTGACCGTTCCGCCCCTGGTGCGCAGCGGTCCCAGGGACGCCGGCCAGCCCGGACTCCCCTCACCGCCACTCAACCACCTGAACACGAGATGACAGTTTAGGCGCAATCACAGGCTCCCCCCGCATGAGACCTGCGTCTCGCGGAGAGTCGCGCTCCGCGGTCAGCCGCGCTGGGCGAGGAAGGCGACCTCGACCTCGTCGCCGGTGCTCATCTCTTCGACGTCGGGGTCGACCATGATGAGGCAGTTCGCCTCGGCGAGTTCGGCCAGCAGATGCGACGAGCCGGTCGGCGACGCGCCGAGCACCTGAACCAGGTAGTCCCCGGTCCGCTCGTCCCGCATGAGCTGTCCGCGGAGGTACCCTTTGCGGCCGCGCACCGACGCGATCGGTCCGATGGTGCGGGCCTTGATGACCCGGCGCATCGGCTGCCGCTTGCCCAGCGCGATACGGATCAGCGGCCGCACCATCACCTCGAAGGTCACCAGCGCGCTCACCGGATTCGCCGGTAGCAGGAAGGTCGGCACCTCGTCGCGACCGAGCCGGCCGAAGCCCTGCACCGATCCCGGATGCATGGCCACCCGGACGATCTCGAGCTCACCGAGATCGGCGAGGGCGTCGGCGATGGCCTTCGACGCACTACCGCCGACCGCGCCGCAGATCACCACGATCTCGGAGCGGATGAGCTGCGCCTCGACCACCTCTCGCATGCGGGAGGCGTCGCGCTCGGCGATGCCGACCCGATTGACGTCGGCGCCGGCGTCGCGCGCCGCAGCGGCGAGCGCATAGCTGTTGACGTCGTAGATCTGCCCCGGGCCGGGAGTGCGATCGATGTCGACGAGCTCACTGCCGACCGAGATCACCGACAGCCGCGGGCGCGGGTGGACCATCACGCGCGACTGCCCCACCGCAGCCAGCAGACCCACCTGGGCGGGACCGATGATCGCGCCGGCACGGACCGCGACGTCACCGGGCTGGACGTCGTCCCCGACCCTTCGGACATAGTTGCCGCTCTCGACGCCGTGCCCGATCTTCACCTTCTGGTCGCCGCCGTCGGTCCAGCGCAGCGGCACGACCGCGTCCGCGAGAGTCGGCATCGGCGCACCGGTCTCGACCCGGACGGCCTGTCGCGGCTGCAGCCGAGTGGGGGTCCGCGACCCCGGACCCACCTCCCCGACCACGGGCAGCGAGACGATCATCGGTTCGCCTGCCTCGAGGTCGACGAGTTCGGCGCCGTTCGCATCGAAATCCTCGAGATCCTCCGGCGCGACGACACCGGCGAGCGCCACATCGACCGCACGCACCGCGTAACCGTCGATGGCGGCCTGGTCGAAACCCGGCATCGGATGCTCGGTGACCACTTCCTCCGCGCACATCAGACCCTGCGCCTCGGAGATCGCGACGCGCACCGGCCGCGGTGCCACCGCGGCGGCGGTCACGAGCGTCAGATGATCTTCGACGGACCGCATCTCACCGCTCTTCCCGCACTGCTCGATACAACACAGGGAAACGGTATCGGGCGGGCGCGCCGGAACGGTCGAGGCGCGCGGAGGTCGCTGGCGATCAGCTCTCGGCCAGTCGCTTCTCCAGCCACTCACGCAGATCAGGCCCGTAATCGTCACGGTCGAGCGCGAAGTCGACCGCTGCCTTGAGGTAGCCACCCGGGTTGCCCAGGTCGTGGCGGGTGCCGCGGTGCACGACGACGTGCACCGGTTCGCCCTCTTCGATGAGCAGCGCGATCGCGTCGGTGAGCTGGAGTTCACCACCGGCACCCGGCTTGATCCGGCGCAGCGCGTCGAAGATCTTGCGGTCGAGGATGTAGCGTCCAGCGGCCGCGAGGTTCGACGGTGCGTCCTGCGGCTCGGGCTTCTCGACCATGCCCTTGAGCTTCATCACATTGGGATTGTTCGCATCCGGCAGCGGCTCGACGTCGAAGACGCCGTATGCGCTGATGCGGTCCTCGGGAACCTCGATCGCGCACAGTACCGAACCACCCCGGCGCTGACGGGTACGTGCCATGACCTCCAGCACTCCACCGGGCAGGACGAGGTCGTCCGGCAACAGGACCGCGATGGCGTCCTCGTCGTCGTCGAGGAGGTTCTCGACGCAACCGACCGCATGACCGAGACCCAGAGGCTTCTCCTGGATCACCGAGGCGACCTCGAGGAGGTTCGGGGCCTTGCGGACCTTGGCGAGCATGGCCTCCTTGCCGCGCTTGGCGAGGGTGTTCTCCAGCACGAGGTCCTTGACGAAGTGGGCGACCACCCCGTCCTTGCCCGGGGAGGTGATGATCAGGAGCCGTTCGGCGCCGGCGGACTTGGCCTCCTCGGCGACCAGCTCGATGCCCGGGGTGTCGACCACCGGCAGCAACTCCTTGGGCACCGTCTTGGTGGCGGGAAGGAACCGCGTCCCCAGCCCGGCAGCCGGGACCACCGCGGTACGCGGGATCGGCGGAGTGTTGGGTACCGCCTCGTACTCACTGAAGCCTTCTTTGGACGCAGTCATGAATCCACCCTAGGACAGGTGTCCCCGGCCGGCCGGACGGACGGCAGTGACCCGGACCTCACCCGGATCGAGACCGTGGTCGGATACAGTTCGGTCGTCGGCGAGCCACCACGGGATGAAGGACGGACGCGTCGTGCGAACCCTGAAGGACCAACGGCGCGAGGAAGCCGCGAAACGCCGGTCGGCCATACCGAAGGCCGCGCGCGAGCGGGCTGCGGCAGACCTCGCCGAGTGGATACACACCTGCCCGTTCCGGCTCGAGTACGACGTCACGGTGGCCGCGTATGTGCCGGTCGGCGACGAGCCGGGATCGACGGCGATGCTCGACGCACTGCTCGATCGCGGCGTCACGGTGCTGCTCCCGGTGGTTCCCGCCGGCGATCCGGCACCGCTCGACTGGGCGCGATACACCGGTCCGGGATCGTTGTCGCCGGGGAGATGGGGCCTACTCGAACCCACCAACGACCGCCTCGGTGTCGCCGCGATCCGCGCGGCGTCGGTGATCCTGATCCCCGCCCTGTCCGTCGACAAGACCGGCGTCCGCCTCGGCCGAGGTGCCGGATACTACGACCGCACGCTCGTGGGGCTGTCCGCAGAACTCGTCGCGGTGGTCTACGACGAGGAGCTCGTCGACTCCCTGCCGGCCGGCGACCACGATGTGGCCGTGGGCTGGGCGCTGACCCCCGGCGGCGGGTTCCAGGAACTCGGCTGAGACGACAGAACCCGGGCGGTGCGTCCGTCGCGTGACGGGTGAGCTCCTGCCCAGGTTCTGGTCTGAAGTTGTGCGCCCCGCGTGTCAGGCGGGCGTGGCGGCCTTGCTGTCGCTCTTGGTGGCGCTGCTCGAGCTCGACGAATCCGACGAGGTCGAGGAACTGCCGGACGTGGAACTGCTCGACGACGAACTGTCCGACGACGAGGAAGACGCGGCGTCCGAGGAGGACGAACCCGACCGCGAGTCGGTGCGGTAGAAGCCGCTCCCCTTGAACACGATGCCGACCGAGTTGAACAGCTTGCGCAGGCGACCTGTGCACTGCGGGCATTCGGTCAACGAATCGTCGGAGAACGACTGGACGATGTCGAACTTGTTGTCGCACTCCGTGCAGGCATACGAGTAGGTGGGCACCTGAACCTCCGAAAGTCAGTAAACGCTGACAAGTGTAACCGATTTTGGCACTCCCACATTCCGAGTGCTAACGCGGGTCCACCCAGCCCGCCCGGCGACCCCTCCCGACGTCTATCCGCCGATCACATCGCGGTTGACGTCGGGGATGTTGTCGCGGTTCATGTCGGCGTCGCGCGCCTGGCGGGCATCCCAGCGCAACAGGACCGCGGCGAGCACCGCGGAGATGAGCGAACCGGCCAGGATGGCCGCCTTGGCAGCCGCGGCGTGGTCGTCGGAACCGCCCTCGAAGCTGAGTTCGGCGATGAGAAGCGCCACGGTGAAGCCGACGCCGGTGAGCATGCCGATCGGCAGCAGGTCCCGGATTCCGATGGCGTCGGGCAGCCGTAGCGGCGTGAACCTCGTCATCAGCCACGTCGATCCGAGGACGCCGACGAGTTTGCCGGCCACGAGTCCGAGCACGATGCCGATCGACACGGGCTGCACGATCGAGCCCTCACCGCCGATCACCGTCACGCCGGCGGCGGCGAAGGCGAAGACCGGGAGCGCGATCGCCGCGGAGTAGGGACGGACCGCCTCGTCGAGCCGTTCGGTACGCGGGATCTTCTCGCCGTGGATGGCGACCGCGGGCACGGCGAAGCCGAGCAGCACACCCGCGACGGTGGCGTGCACGCCGGACGCGTGCATGAGGCCCCAGGCGACGAGGCCGACCGGGATGAGGAGCGGCCAGAGCTGCCACGACCGGCGCACCAGCACGGCGAACACCGCGACCACCGCGATCGCGCCGCCGAGCATGACGAAGTCGATCTCGTCGGTGTAGAAGGTCGCGATCACGACGATGCCGAGCAGGTCGTCGACGACGGCCAGCGTGAGCAGGAACGTCCGCAACGGCAGTGGGAGGCCGCGACCGAAGATCGCGAGGACGGCGAGCGCGAAGGCGATGTCGGTGGCCGTCGGGATGGCCCATCCCCGAAGTCCCTCGGGGTCCCCCGCCGCGACGACGACCACGTAACAGAGCGCGGGCGTGACCATCCCGCCCACGGCGGCCGCGATCGGCACCCCGGCGAGCTTCAGGTCGCGGAGGCTGCCGGCGACGAACTCGTGTTTGAGCTCCACACCGACCACGAAGAAGAAGATCGCCAGCAGTCCGTCGGACGCCCAGTGCGCCAGCGAGAGATGCAGATGCAGGGCTTCGGGACCGATCTCGGTGTGCAGCAGCGACGTGTAGCTCTCCCGCCACGGCGAATTGGCCCATACGACTGCGATGGCCGCCGTGATGAGCAACAGCACGCCGCTGGTGGTGTCGAGAGCGGCCCACTGCCGCAGTCGGTCGCGTGTCATGGAACTCCTCTGTCCGCGGGGCACACGTACACGTGCCCTCTTCACGCCACCCTTCACCGGGCGACGGCCGACCAGACTTCCCGGCACACCATGGTTTGTTTCCGACGTCACCCTAGCGGAGGCCCGACCCGGCGGTCGCTTGTGCACAGCACGACGCCGGACTCCACGACTGTCCACAACGAGTCCGCGGCACCGTTTCCCGGGTGGTCGACGCCTATCGTCCAGCCATGCCACTGACTCGGATGTCGTTGCCGCGCGAGCGGCTCGGCCCACGCCTGGGCGACCGGCTTGCTCACGCAGTGCGTCCCGGATGGACGCGCAGTCTCGCGGTCCGACGACTGGTCGCGGTAGCGCTGATCGTCGCGGCCGCCGTCGTCGCAGTGGTCGGGGCCCGCGCCGACGGGGAGTTCGAGGTGCTCGTCGCGGCACACGATCTGGTACCCGGCCAGATGGTCGACGCCGGTGATCTCACCCCTCGGCTCGTCATGGGGAGCACGGTCCCCGCCGGGGCGATCTCCGATGCCGCACTCGCGACCGGCCGAACCGTCACCGGTCGCGTACGGACCGGGGAGATACTCACCGACACCCGGCTGTTGTCCTCGCGTCTGCCGGCCGAGCTGACCGGGGTCGACGACGCCCGTCTCGTACCGGTCCGGTTGTCCGACGAGGCGGTCACCTCGTTACTCCGACCCGGGGATGTGGTTGACGTCCTGACCGATTCGGCCGATGTCCTCGCACGACGCGCCGTCGTGGCGATGCACACCGGTCAGTCCTCCTCAGGCGGGATCACCTCCGGCCGGAACTCGGTCGCACCGGTGCTCCTGGCTATGGATGCCGCAGCTGCCCATCGCGTCGCCGCCGCGGGTCTGGAGTCTTCGCTCGCGGTCGTCCTGCACTGAACCCGCGACACTCCGGACGATTCAAGGCAAATGGATCGTCCGGTTCACGATCGTGGATAGGGTAGTACGAGTTCGCACAGCAAATGTCGGATTTGCACCGACCGACACCGAATCGCCGGAAACAAGAGCGGGATAACCAAGGAGAGGCCGCACACCGTGCTCAAGGGATTCAAGGACTTCATACTCAAGGGCAACGTCGTCGAGCTGGCTACCGCAGTCATCGTCGGTGCGGCCTTCACCGCCATCGTGACCGCGTTCACCGACGGCATCGTCCAGCCGATCATCAACTCGATCCCGATCGGTACCGACGCCGCACAGGGACTCGGCTTCCAGATCACCGACAACGCCTCGACATTCGTCGACCTCGGCAGCGTGATCACCGCCATCATCAACTTCCTGATCATCGCGGCGGTGGTGTACTTCATCATCATCCTGCCCTACAACAGGCTCGCGGAACTGGGCGGCTTCGGCAAGAAGTCCGAGGTCACCGAGGTAGCTCTGCTCACCGAGATCCGCGACCTGCTCGATCCGGAGGGAACGTCGAGGGCCAAGGCCGAGGCGGAGAGCGATCTGCCGCCGCATCTGGCCGAACCGTCCGCGCCTGCCGGTGATGCCTACGCGCCCCAGTCGGGCCCCCTCGCACCGTACGAGTCGCCGTCCGGCGCCGGTACCACGCAACGGATTTCGACTCCCCCGTCGTCGGGTCAGCCGTTCCAGCACGGACCGTCTCAGTCGGGACCGCAGTCGTCGCCGCTGTTCAACTCGCCGCAGGGTCAGCCCGCCGGCCCGGGAGGCCAGCCCTATCCGACGCCGCAGCCGGCTCCGGGCACCTACCCACCGCCCGGCAACTACCCGCCGCCCGGCAACTACCCGCCCCCCGGCTCCCAGTACCCCGGTGAGCAGCCGTACCCGGGCGAGCAGTACCCAGGTGAGCAGTACCCGGGCGAGCAGTTTCCGGGTGAACAGTTCCCCGGTGACGGTCCGGACGCGCCGGGACGCCACTCGCGCTGAGAGTTTCGCCCTTTTTCGGCCCTCGCCCACCAGGCGGGGGCCGAAGTCGTCGGCGGGCACCGGCAGCAAGTACCGGAAGGCAGACGACATCGGAATGATCTCACTGGAGAGTTCGGGTCGTATTAGGTCTGCGTTCGCACGAAAGTCGCTCTCTGATCTCCGATTGTCGTAATGTCATTCTCGCGGATATCGGACGCCTGAATGGCAGGTTCCGCCCGCAGGATAGTTAAACGTCGACGAAGGAGATGACATGGCAGACATCATCGAAGGTGCGATCACCGCAGCAATCGTCGAACTGGTGACGGGTTCGGTCGAGTCGGGTTCGGAGAGCCTTTCCGAGTAGGTCGGGGATCTACTTCACAATCGCTCCGTAGCCCAGGCTACGGAGCGATTTGTGTACTTATGCACCCTCGGCCACTCTCCCAGCGGCGGTATCCTCACCGTCGACGCCGAGGCTCGGCTACTTCCCGCGATTACTACTCCGCACACCAGGCAGCATGCGACGGCGGGAGGACCCGACCGCACCTGCGGTCGCGCACATCAAAGATCTAGTCGTTGGCACCACACCGTCGGACCGTCGGTCAGCGCAAACTCACCGCAGACCCGCGCATTCCACTTACGGGCATACAGTTCCCTCAATTCAGGTTCGCTGCTGCTTGCGGTGAGCGTGAGCCCAGCCCTCCGCCCCTCCTCGACGATGGGTTCCACGAGTGCCGACAACGTTCCGTTCCTCCGATAGGAAGGGTGAACCAGAGCGAAGATCACACGGAGATCACCCCCCGGCACCGCAGCTTCCGAAGTCTTTGTCTTCAGTTCGGCGAATCGTTGCGCGAACCCGTTAATCGTCTGAATGTAGTGCCGCGTACGTGCTTTCAGATCATCGTCAGCGCGGCCAGGTTCGCTTGCATCTCTGGCGACAGCAATCAGAGCGATTAGGTCCGTCTCGTTGAAGACCCCCTGCAGCCCGCTCAGGTATTCGACGAACAAGATCTCGCCGTACCAACGAAAAGCACCGTCGGAGGCGCCGTCGCCCAGCAGCCAGCGGTAAATCGGAACCTCACGCAACCCGTTCTGCAGAAGATCCAAGGCAGCATCCCGGTCGGATGCCAGCAGCGGCCGGACAGTCAAGCCACTTGCATTCAGGCGGTGCATCACGCCCTCAATATCAGCACACCGGTGACCTCGTCGGCGAGTGGCCCCTAGCTGTGCCGCGAGGTCCAAGGCGTGACTTCTAGATAATTCACCAGGAGTTCAAGTTTCTCTGACCAGGACAGCCGTGAATGGGTGCGGTAATGTCTGCCCCGTTGCGGTCCTCGGAGCCGGAACATCAAGCTCGACAAAGACCTTTTAGGAGATCCCATGGCTGACGCAATCGGCATCGAATACATCGACTTTCAGATCGAGGAAGTCCTCGCCGGCTTCGGTTCCACAGACGACGCCAAGTAACAGCACCTGCCGAGGTCGAGACCGCAACCGATTTGTATGATTGCGCACGTCACGACCGTGCCATGCGCGGTCAATCACGCGGCCACGACCTCGTCCTACTCGATTTTCAGAACCACCCATCATAAGGAGTAACGAATGGCCGAAATCGCTGGCGTGACACTGCAACAGATCATCGACGAGCTGAAGGCCGGCTCGAGCGAGCCTGAACCCAACTAGACCAGCCGCCGACGTCGCGGATTCCGCAGGGACACCGCGAAACCCATCGAGGCACCACACAGAAACAAGGAGATCGACATGGCAACTGGAATCGAATTCAACATCAGCGAGATCCTCACCGCGCTGTCTTCCGGCTCTAAGGAATCCGAGACGGACTGAGTCTGAGCTCACCGATTTCGCAACCGCCCCTCGCGTCCCTGGACGTGGGGGGCGGTTCGACGTTGCACCACTGAGGGATTCAGAAACCCTGCAACCACACCGAGGATCCGTGCAGCCCTGCGAGATACGGTCGCCCAGATCGCCGCGCATGCCGACCAACGAAAGCCGATGGGCTGCTGACGGCGCTCATCGAAATTCCCCAGTGATGCTCATCTGAATTCCCCACCCGTGTGGCTCCGCCAGAGTAGGCGGGCCTCCCGTGATGCTGATGGTCTCTGACCACTCACCAGCAACCTCGGGAGGCCCGCTTTCATGTTGACACGGGAGAACGATGTGGAAGTACATGCACTGCACAACCGGGGGTGGACGATCTCGGCGATCGCCCGCCACACCGGCCACGATAGAAAGACGATCCGGGCCTACCTCAACGGTGAGCGCACCCCGGGCCAGCGCAAGAGGCCGGCGGTTGATCCGTTCGACCCCTACCTCGACTATGTCCGGGCCCGACTCGACGAGGACCCGCATCTGTGGTCACGCACGTTGTGCGATGAACTCGAGGACCTCGGCTACACCCAGTCGTATCAGACCCTGACCCGCCAGATCCGGACTCGCGGTCTGCGACCGAAGTGTGCGGACTGCGCGCAGGTCACCGAACGGGCGAATGCGATCATCGAACACCCGCCGGGTGAAGAGACACAATGGGATTGGGTGGAGTTGCCGAATCCTCCAGCGCAGTGGGGTTGGGGTTCGACCGCATTCCTGCTGGTCGGGTCACTGTCGCATTCGGGGCGGTGGCGTGGCTATCTGGCACCGGATATGACCCGCCCGCAGGTGATCGCCGGTATCGACCGCATCACCCGCCGCTTGGGTGGGGTCACCAAGTCGTGGCGGTTCGACCGGATGGCCACGGTGTGTCACCCGGCAACCGGCGCGTTGACCGCCGAGTTCGCCGGCGTCGCCAAGCATTACGGCGTCTCGGTGGCCGTGTGCCCACCCCGGCGCGGGAACCGCAAGGGTGTGGTGGAGAAGTCCAATCACATTGCCGCGCAACGCTGGTGGCGCACACTTCCTGACGAGCTGACCGTCGAGCAAGCCCAGACCAGTTGCGACACGTTCTGCCGGACCCGCTCGGATGTTCGGGTGCGCCGAACCAAAGATGGGCGCTCGAACGTGGCCACCATCGCCAAACGCGAACCCCTGAGCGCCCCGCCAGCAGCTCCGTACCCGACGACGGTCACCGAGGTGCGGAAAGTGTCTCGCCAGGCGCTGGCGGCATGGAAGGGCAACCAGTACTCGGTGCCCCCGGAGTTGGCGATGAGCGACGTGCACGTCAGTGAGCGTCTCGGTGACGGGCATATCGACATCGCCACCGACTCGGGCATCGTGATCGCCCGCCACCGCCTGGCCACTGCCGGCTCGGGAGCCCAAGTGCGTGACCACGGCCATGTCGTCGCCTTGGACACCCTGGCCCAGGCCGGCGCCTCATCGAGTCGCCGACCGCATCGCCGCAAGGAACGCATCCCACCCGGCCAGACCGCCCGACAAGCTGCAGAAGCGCTGCGCCGCGCAACCGCCCACCCCGCCACACCGACCGAGGCGTCGGTGATCGATCTGAGCGTGTACGAACGCGCCGCACAGAACAGGACCCAACTCCCATGACCAACAAGACCGACGAAACCACCACCACCTCCAATCCGAACAGTGATGCACCGCAGTCACAATCGGCGGTCTCGGTGTATCAGCAGCTACGTGGGCATCTCGCCGCACTCAAACTCGACTCCGCCGCGCAAGCCCTACCGCAGGTGCTGCAGACCGCCGCCGAGCAGGAGTGGACGATGACCTACACCCTCGAGCACCTCCTCGGCATCGAGGTCGATGCCACCGAGGCCCGCCGCCTGGCCGGGCGGCTGCGGTTCGCCTGCCTGCCCACCCCCGCCACCCTGGACGGGTTTGACTACGACGCCGCCCCCGGAGTCGACCGAGCATTGATCCGCGAACTGGGCACTTGCGCCTACCTCGAATCGGCCACCAACGTGCTGCTCATCGGACCGCCCGGCACCGGCAAAACCCACCTCGCCGTCGGGCTGGCGCATGCCGCGGTGCACGCCGGCTACCGCACGTATGTGACCACCGCCGCGGATCTGGCCGCCCGCTGCCACAAAGCCGCCATCGAGGGCCGCTGGGCCACCTGCATGCGATTCTTCGCCGGTCCCACCCTGCTGGTGATCGACGAACTCGGATACCTGCCGCTACCGGCCGAAGCCGCGTCAGCGCTGTTTCAAGTTGTGGCACAACGATATTTGAAGACAAGCATCGTGATCACCACCAACCGGTCAGTCGCCGAATGGGGTGAAGTCCTCGGCGACACCACCGTCGCCGCCGCCATGCTCGACCGACTGCTACACCGCTCCGTCGTGCTCAAACTCGACGGCGATTCCTACCGGCTACGCGACCACCACGCCCGCACCCAAAACCAGCGCACCGCCACCGCACCAACCCGACGGACGCTACAGTAGGAGCCGCCCACGGGTGGGGAATTTCAGTGAGCACACCTGGGGAAGTTTCTTGAGCCCCGTCACTGCAAGGGATGGCGCGGTCCAAGACGCGAGAGACCTCCCGCAGCAAGGGAGTCGAGGCACCGCGGCCGCCGACCACGATGCGCACCAGCCTCGCCCTCGACGCCTTGGACATGGGGTTGTGGGGCGCGTTCGCAGGCCGGTCAGGGTGTGGTGGCCGAGCTGATTCACCACTCCGACCGTATCCTGCAGTATCGAGCGATTCGCTGTATTCCGAACGCCTCAGCGACGCTGAGACGGTGACTTCTGTTGGCTCCAAGGGTGATTCGTACGACAACGCGACGGCCGGTACAAAGTTCCCGTTCACGTGCGCTCGTACAGCACCCGACCGGGTGCTGTTCGAAGGGTGTACGGGCTCCGTGCCCGGTCTTCTGAGGGGTTCGACTCGCTGTTCAAGGCTAGTGTATTCGCAACCCGGTGATGCGGCCGAGAGGCGGTGTCAGCGAGGTCGGACACGTCCCACCCTTCGAGTACGAAGCCGCTACTGGTCGACTCTCACGGTCCCCAGCTACCGTGAACCCGGTCCCGGCAGTCGCTGCAGCCAACTAAACAAGCCTCCAGCCAACCAAGGGGCGGTTCACACCCCCAAGCCCACCTACCCTCGACACTCCCACACGCCAGACAACGCCGCGGGGCGGGAATCCAGTAAGGATTACCGCCCCGCGGTGC
>NZ_JANRHB010000053.1:0-20341 GCF_024733855.1 Gordonia sp. GONU | reverse complement strand
GGTAGTGCACTCGCCTTGTATGCGTGCGGTCGTCAGTTCAATCCTGACAGGGGGCTCCACGAAGGTGGCGGGCTCGAACGCCCGCCACCTCTCGTATCACCAGATGACGGCGAGACCGGCTGCGAGCAGCGACAACGCGCCCACGGTCCAGAACAGTGCACGCGGCACCGGTTCACCGGTGCGCTTCTGTCGCGCGCTGCCGATGCCGAGGATCGCACCGAGGGCGACGAGGATGACCAGCTTGATGCCGATCTTCGGGTAGTTCAGGTCGATCCCGGCGGGCCACGGCGCGGCGAGCGCGAGTCCGGTGATGAACGACAGCAGCACGCCGTAGTCCATGACGCGGGTGAACCGGAACTCACGGGTGACCGCCTGGGAGACCCAGGTTCCGAAGGTCACCGCGAAGCCGACGATGTGCAGCAGAATTACGACGTTGCGTAGTACATCCATGGTCTGCACTTTACCCAGCCGAGGTGCGCATTCCGGCCACCCGTGGTTCCTCTTGCAGGGCACGATGTACAGATGGAGCACGACGAACCCGGTATCTCCGCCGTAGCCGAGACGACGTCGGCGTCCCCGGTCGCGGATCCGCTTGCTCGTACCGCGCTGGGTACCTACCGCGGGGTCGCCACCGACCGCGCCGATGTCTGGCGCGGTATCCGATATGCGCGGCCCCCTCTGGAGGACCTGAGATGGCGTCGTGCCCGGCCGCTGATCCCCGACGGCGACACCGACACCGTCATCGACGCCCAGATGTTCGGCGCCGTGTGCCCGCAGGAACTCAACCCGGCCGTCCGGCTCGGCCCGGACGTCTTGATGGACGAGGACTGCCTGTTCCTCAACGTGTGGACACCGCCGGGGGCGTCGGAACATGCGCACGACGCCGTCGCACTGCCGGTCATGGTCTGGCTGCACGGCGGAGCGTACGTGCTGGGTTCCGGTAGCCAGCCGTACTACGACGGCGCGGCGCTCGCCGCCACCGGCGACGTGGTGATCGTGACCCTGAACTACCGGCTCGGCGTGCTCGGGTTCGCCGACCTGTCGTCGATCGATCCCCGCTTCGAGTCGAACGTCGGCCTCAGCGACGTCCTCACGGCGCTGGCCTGGGTGCGCGACCACATCTCCGCATTCGGCGGCGATCCGGACAAGGTGACCCTGTTCGGTGAGTCGGCGGGCGCCGGGCTCGTCACCGCGCTGTTGACGATGCCCGCGGCGGAGGGACTGTTCGGCCGCGCGATCGCGCAGAGTTCGCCGGTGACGTCGATGTACGGCGCCGGCCGGGCCGCCCGCGTCGCGCAGATGCTGCTCGAGACCGCCGGTGTCGAGGACCCGGGCGACACGGCGGGGGTGGTGGAACGGCTCGAATCCCTCGACGGCGCAAGGTGTTCGACGCTGACCACGGAACTGTTCGCCAAGGTTCCCACCGAATCGCCCGGCACCATCGCCTTCGCCCCGGTGGTCGACGGCGACCTGCTGCCCGAACATCCCCTCGACGTCTACCGTGACGGTCGGGCGCTGCCCGTACCTCTGATCATCGGGACCAACCGCGACGAGGCGAACCTCTTCAAATACATGAAGTCGCCGCTCATGCCGATCACGACCGAGGAGATCGAGCGGATGTTCGCCGGCATGCGCGAGGAGTACCCCGAGGTGGTGTTGCCCGAACGCGCACAGGTGCTTTCGGCGTACTCGGGTCTGCGTCCCAAGGTCACCGGTCTCGGGGTGGCGCGCGACGTCGCGTTCCGCATGCCCACGCTGTGGCTCGCGGACGCCCATGCACACCGGGCGCCCGTCTATGTCTACCGGTATGACTGGACCACCAGGATGTTCCGGTTGTTGGGTCTCGGCGCCGCCCATGCCACCGAGGTGCCCTATGTATGGGGGAATCTCGGTTCGGGTCCGCGGGACATCACGTTCCTGCTCGGCGGACGCAGACACGGAGAAGCCGTGTCGGAGAGACTCATGCGCCGGTGGACGTCGTTCGCGCACGGTCGCGCACCCGACGCCGGCCCGCTCGGCGGCGACTGGCCGACCTACGACACCGGTCGTCGACCGGTGTTGCGCATCGACGCCGAGGACCGGGTGATCCAGAATCTCGACGGCGACCTGTGGGAGGCGTGGGGCGAGGAAGTGCTCGGCTTCCGCTGACCATCTCAGTCGCAGTCGCCCCGGATGTCGGCGTGGGGCAGATAGGTCTCCCGCTGTGCCTCGGTCATGGGAGTCGTGCTGTCGCATACCCATTCGCGGGCCTCGGGCACCGCCAGCGTGTGCACGTAGACGTTGCCGGTGGTGTCGCCGCCGGCGATGATCTCGTCGTCCGCCGGGAGCCGGACCGGGACCTGCCAGGTCGTGGTGGTGTCGGTGTAGTTGAGCAGCGACCCAACCGACTGCCGATCGCTCAGCGTGCCGTCGTCGGCGAGCGCGAAGCTGATCAGCTCGTGCGTGGCGGTGCCCACCGCGATCCGGTTGGGCGACATGGACAGCGTGTTGGCGTACATGTCCTCGTGCCGGTCGATCAGTTCGGCCTCGCCGTCGGTGTCCGTTGCCGGCAGCCGCCAGGTGGACAGGTCGCGGGCGGCCACGACCAGGACCTCGCCGTCGTCGTCGAAGGCCGCTTGCGTGACGGGTGCGTCGTCGGCGATCACAGTCACCGGGTCGGTGTCCCGAGTGGTCAGGTCGTAGAGGTAGACGCGCTTGTCGTCCGAGGTCACCGCGAGGCGGGTGCCGTCGGGGCTGAAGGCGACGCTGCGGATGAGGTCGGCCGGACCGCGCAGGGGAGCGCCGATGCGGGTCGGCGAGGTGGGGTCGCTGGTGTCCCACAGGGCGATCGTGGTGTCGGTGTCGCCGGTCGCGAGGACGTTGCCGGTGGGCGCGAACGCGACCGGGAACGAGTAGCGCGTCGCGACCGGCAATCTGGCTGCGGCACGGGGTGCGTCCGGGTTGCCGATGTCCCACAGTTCGACGAGACCGCCGTTGTTGTTGGCCGTCGCCGCGAGGGTTCCGCGTTCGTTCACCGAGACGCGCGGGTGGTCGTTGACCCGTCGCTGGACGGGAGTGCGGGAACGCAGGGACATCTCCGCGCCGTCCAGGGTCCAGACGTTGAGGGTGGTGTCCGAGCCGACGGTCGCGAGGATGCGCTGCGCCGGGTCGGTGGCCACTCCGCTGATCGTGCCGCCCCGGTCGGGGACCGAACGGTCGGGCAACGACCAGACGTCGATCGTGCCGTCGGACCGTCCGGACACGAGGCGGTCACCGGTCGGGTCGAAGGCGGCCGAGAAGGTGCGCACGGAACCCTGCTCGGAGGCGGTCTGCAGCGCCCACTGGGCCGTGGGCGAACTGCGGTTCGTCGTGTTCCACACCCGGACCGTGCCGTCGGCGCGTGCCGAGGCGACCTGCGAACCCGTCGGATCGAAAGCGACCGACCAGGAGCCGGCGGTGGCGGTCGGGAGCGCCGTGCTGAGCGGGCGGGGGGACACCGGCTGTGTCACGTCCCAGAGTTGGGCGTTCGGGCTGTCGCCGGTGACGGCCAGTGAGTGACTGTCCGGGCTGAAGGCGACGGCGTGCGTGATGCTGGGGAACCCGGTGATGGGTGCGCCGACGGGCGCGGGCTGCTCGCCGGTGGTCCACAGACGCACGACGCGGTCGTCCCCGCCACTGGCGAGCAGCCGTCCGTCGGGGCTGAAGGACAGCGTTCGCGCGGCGGCACGGTGACCCCGGATCACCGCGGTCTCGCGCAGTGTCCCGGTCGGCGACACCGCGAACACCGTGATGGAACCGTCGTCGGACGAGGCGGCGAGTGTGCGGCCGTCGGCGGAGAAGCGGGCCATGTAGACGGTGCCGCGGCGCAGCGGCACCGTCACCCGCAGCACCGGCCGGGCGGGATCGGAGAGGTCCCAGACCCGGACCGAACCGTCACCGCTGGAGGTGGCCAGGAGTGGCCGGGTCGGGTGGAAGGCGGTGGAGGTGACGTAGTTGCCGAACCCGTGCAGGGTGGCCACTGTGCGGTACCGCGGAGTGCTCTTGGTGCTCTCCCACACCCGGACCGTGCGGTCGCCGCTCGCCGAGGCGAGGTAGCGGCCCGACCGGTCGAACGCCAGGTCGTACACGGGACCGGTGTGACCGGTGATCTGTGTGGCGAGCGGGCTGGTGGCCGCGCCGCGCAGGCGCCCGGCCACCGTCGGATCGTCGGGGTAGAGCTGATGCGCGACGAGGAGGAGCCGCGCCGCCAACGACGGATTCGAGTGCTCCATGCTGTCGATGTGGGACAGCAGAGCCGCGCGTTCCGCGGCGTTTCGCTGTTGTCGCAGGTCGTGGGCCTGTCGGAAGCCGATGACCGCAGTGATCGACGCCGCGATCGCAAGGACCGCGATCACCGAGACCGCGCCCACCTGCAGCAGTCGGCGCCGACGCTGCGCTGCGACCGCGGAGTCGAGGAACTCGTCGTTGTCCCTGCTCAGCAGGTGGACGTAGTTGCTGCGCAGGGCTTCGCGGTGGCGCTTGGCGTCGTCGAGTCGCGAACCGGTGTAGAGGAACGAGCGACTCCGGCCGTTGTCCACCCACGACTGGGTGTCGGCGTCGAGCTGCTGCCACCACACGTGGGTGTCGGAGTTGTCGGCGATCCACGCGGCCAGGCGCGGCCACGCGGTCAGCACCACGTCGTGCACCAGCATCACCGACTCGGCGGACACGGTCAGCAGCCGGGCCTGCGCGAACTCGTCGATGACGGTCGAGACCTCGGGTGGGAAGCGGCTGCTGACGGTCGAGGTCGACAGCGGTACCCGCAGCGCGATCCCGGCCGGACCCACATGTACGAGCGACAACAGGACCGCGCGGGCGAGGTCGCGGTGTTCGGGGGCGATGGCCTCCCACGCGGCTTCCGCGGTGTCGGCGACCGCGCGGGCGATGCCACCGGTCGCGCGATAGCCGGAGAGGGTCATGCGGTTGCCGGACCGTCGTGCCCAGGTCGCCTGGAGGACGTGGGCCAGCAGAGGCAGCCTCCCGGCGCGGTCGCCGACCGTCGACGCCTCGTACAGGTCGGTGATCATCACATCGGCCAGGCCTGCCTCGATACGTCCACCGGCCAGTCGGACCGGGGCGGTGATGACCTCGCGGAGCTGGGTGCGCGTCATCTCCGAGACGATCACGCAGCGGTTCTGCCAGGCGTCGGCGAGGAACGGGTGTTCCACGCACTGGCTGAAGAAGTCCGCGCGGACCCCCACCACCACGACGGTGTCGGCCGCGAGTTCCTCGACCTCGAGCATCGTGGCCGATCGCAGCTCGTCCGCAAGGGAGAAGACGTTCTCGAACTGGTCGATGACGATGACCGCGTCGGTCTCACCGTCGACAGGCGGCGCGATGGTGAGCCCGTCCGGGGTGACCTCCGCGAGACGTGGTGTCGAGATCCGCGGGTCGCGGGCCAGTCCGGCACGCAGCAGCGACGACTTGCCCGAGCCCGACACACCCGTGACAACGACGAGCCGGGAAGAGGGCGACAGCATCGAGGGCCCGGACCCGGCGGTGATGATCGTGTCCACGAGGATGCCGACGAGGTCGTCGCGGCCGAAGTACAGCTCGCTGTCGGCGGCGGTGAGAGTGGCCAGTCCGGCATAGGGTCGGGCGTGGCGGGCCGGCGGCGCCGGGGTTTCGGGTGCCTCCTGGTTCAGGTGACGGTGCCACAGTTCTCGCCACTGGGGAATCGTGAGGGCATCGGCGACGCCCGCGGCCACCGCCCGGGACGTCAGCCAGACCAGGAGTGGTTCGACGGTCGCGAAGTCGCGGGGCAGATGCCGGCCGTTGCGCCAGTCGCTGATGCGCTGCGCGGAGACCTTGGCCCGGGCCGCCGATGCCCGAAGGGTGGGGCGACCCGCTTGCACGAACAGGCGCGCGAGCGCTTCACCAAAATCCACTCACCCGACTCCACGCTCCGACTGCACGATTGATCGACCGACCCATTCTGCGACAGGTGGCACCGGGGCGCCAGCGTCGGAGCCCGTGGCGACGGACACGTCGGGCGACGAGCGACCCGGTCATCTGACCTGAACACGTGCGGATCCGGATTTGCCGGTGTCCGGTCCGGATAGTCCGTTCGCGTCCTGACCTCGGTGTTCGCGACCGATTCCGGAGGTCGGCTGTACTCCGCTCGCGCCGTGGGGTCTCCTTGGTGGGCGTTCCCGACCGGGGGTCGGGAGCGTAAGGATGCGTCGGTCGCAGGACACACGGAGGTGTTCTCAGGCACTGCCCGTCGGGGGCTGTGTGTCGTCCGGCCCACGCAACCGGGCGGGTGCCGGGGTACCGGGTCGATGGGGGTCGGCCGGTCTCCGGCACCCGCTTCCCCTCTTCTTCCCGGCTCCCTCTTTTCCTCTGCTTCCTCGGCTCGGCAGATCACTAGGATCGCGGCATGCCAGTGCGACCCCGCATCACCGACGCCCAGCGCCGTTCCCGTCTGATGCGTCGCATGCATCTCGACGCCGCGTCGCGAGCGCCGTCCGCCGTCGACGCCGCGAGGACGATGGTCGGCCTCCACTCGACCACGCCGTCGACGGTGTATCTGTCCGCCTGGGCGCGCGTCGACGGTCTGGCCCGCACCGACATCGACACCGCGCTGTACGGGGACCGGACCCTCGTCAGACATCTCGCGATGCGCCGAACACTCTTCGCCTTCTCCCGAGATCTCCTGGCCGAGTCGATCGGCGCGCTCGGTCCCCGCATCTCTGCCTCCGAGCGCACCAACATGCTCCGCGATCTCCGGCGCACCCCCGAGGTCGACGACCCGGAGGGCTGGATCGAGACCGCGCGGGACGCGGTCCTCGCCGAGCTCGCCGGCGGCGAGTCCCTGACGTCCACCGAACTCCGCGGCCGACTGCCCGCCCTGGACGGATCGATCATCTTCGGCGAGGGCAAGTCGTGGGCCGGTAAGAGTCATTTCGGACCGCGGGTGCTCAACATGCTCGACGCCTCGGGCGACATCGTCCGTGGACCCAACCGCCTCGACTGGCATCTGTCCCGGCCGGCGTGGACGTCGATGAAGGTGTGGCTCGGCGAGACCCCGGACGTGCCGAGTGTGCACGACGGGCACAAAGCGCTCATCGAACGCTGGCTGCGCACGTACGGCCCGGGCACCGAGACCGACATCGTGTGGTGGCTGGGTTCCACCAAGACCGCGGTGCGTGCCGCGCTCGCCGACCTCGGCACCGTCGAGGTCGACCTGGATGGCGGCGGCGTCGGCCATGTCTTGCCCGACGACCTTCCCGGCGACAGCGACAACGGGGACGGGGACGACGACTGCGAACCGCAGGCGGTGCTGCTGCCCGAACTCGATCCCACGACGATGGGCTTCAAGGAGCGCGATTTCTACCTCGGCGATCACGGACCGGCGGTCTTCGACTCCGTGGGCAACGGCGGCCAGACCGCGTGGTGGGACGGGCGGATCGTCGGCGGCTGGTATCGCCGGGATGACAACTCGATCGCGATCCACCCGCTCGAACCCCTGCCGGTCGAGGCCCGGAGGAAACTCGACGCGCGGGCCGCGGAGCTGGCGGCGTGGCTCGGCGAGGCACCCATGAAGATCGGGTACGCCGCGCCGTACATGCGGCAGCGATGAGTTGAGCTCCGCGCCGCGGTCTGCCTCTGCGGGGACCATCCGCATCGATCGAAAGGGCACCGCGATGAGCGATCAACTTCCACCCGTGGCCGACCACGACACCTGGACCGCCGCGCTGGCCGAACTGCGCGCCAGGGAGAAGGCGGCCACCCGCGAACTGGACGCGATCGCCGCGCAGCGCCGTCGCCTGCCGATGGTCGAGATGCCGGACTACACCCTGACCGGACCCGACGGGCCGATCCGTCTCGTCGACGTCTTCGACGGGAGGTCGCAGCTGATCGTCTACAACCACATGTGGAATCCCGGCGCGACCTACCAGTGCCCAGGATGCACCGGGTACACGACGCAGTTCAGCCGACTCGACTTCCTCGCCGACTACGACGCCCGGTTCGTGATCATCACCCACGGCCCGATCGAGGAAGCTTTGGCCTACAAGAAGCGCGTCGGCAACCGCATGGACTGGTACTCCTCGGCAGGGACGACCTTCTCCGCCGACGTCGACGCCGCTCCGGGTGAGGGTTTCGCGATCAACGTCTTCCTACGAGACGGCGACACGGTGTACCGCACCTGGCACACCGCGGGTCGAGGGACCGAACAGCTCGGGTTCACGTTCGGCCTTCTCGACGTGCTGCCGTGGGGGCGCCAGGAGGAGTGGCAGGACTCGCCCGCCGGGTGGCCCCAGGTTCCCACCTATTCCCGGTGGCGCGACTCCGAGGCCATCGCTGCTGCCTACGGCGACCCCACAGTCTGAGGGTCGCCGATGAATCCGCAGGTCAGGGCTCACAGGAACCTCCCAGCGTCCGGCCAGTGACGCCCCAGGCGACTTTGGAACAGTAGACGTGTGACCAGACCGGCCGAGAACGACGCAGCGCGCGGCGCGAAGGTCCTCGTCGTCGACGACGAGGAGAACATCCGTCAGCTGCTGTCGGTGTCGCTGAAGTTCCAGGGATACGACGTCGACACCGCCGCCGACGGACCGGCGGCGATCGACCGATGTCGCAGCAGGAAACCCGACATCCTGATTCTCGACGTCATGATGCCGGGCATGGACGGTTTCGGTCTGTTGCGTCGTCTCCGCGCGGACGGGATAGAGGCCCCCGCCTTGTTCCTGTCGGCTCGGGACTCGGTCGAGGACAAGGTCAACGGGCTGACGATCGGCGGCGACGACTACGTCACCAAGCCGTTCAGCCTCGAGGAGGTCGTCGCCCGATTGCAGGTGCTCCTGCGTCGCAGCGGATTCGGCGAGGAGCAGCAGGCCTCGTCGCGGATCACCTTCGCCGACATCGAGCTCGACGACGAGACCCACGAGGTCTTCAAGGCGGGCAAACCGGTCCAGCTCTCGCCGACCGAGTTCACCCTGCTGCGGTACTTCATGGTCAACGCGGGGACGGTGCTGTCCAAACCCCGCATCCTCGATCATGTCTGGAACTACGACTTCGGCGGTGAGGTCAACGTCGTCGAGTCCTATGTCTCCTACCTGCGTCGCAAACTCGACAACGGCGAGAAGCGTCTCATCCACACCCTGCGCGGTGTGGGCTATGTGATGCGCGAGCCGCGCGGCTGATGTCCGCACCGGTTCCGACGCCGCAGCCGCGCAAGCGCGGTGTGCCACTGCGGTTCTCCCTGGTCGCACTCACGCTCGCCCTGGTGGTCGTCGGGCTGTTGGCCTCCGGGGTGGCGGTCACCTCGTCGATGCGCCAGGACCTCATCTCCCGCGCCGACGAAGGACTGGTCAACGCCACCCGCACCTGGGCCGAGCCACGATCTCCGGCCGACGAACCGCGCTCCGGCCCGCCGGGGCCGCGTCGTCCGCCGTCGCCGTACTACGTGGAGTCGATTCTTCGCGGGCCGGGCGGTATCTCGGTGGTCAGCGTCTACAACCAGTTCGACCACGCCCCGGATCTCGACCGGCTCGCCGGCGACAACGCCGGTCCGGTGACTGTCGGATCGGTGGATCCGCACGGTCCCCAGTGGCGGGTGATCAAGCGCAGCAACCGGTTCGGTACGTCGATCGTGGCCACCCCGATGTCGGACATCGATGCCACCGTGAGCCGGCTGATCTGGCTGCAGTTCGCCATCGGCGCCGTGATCGTGGTGCTCATCGGCGTGCTCAGTTATCTGTTGGTGCGGACCAGTCTTCGTCCCCTGCGCAGGGTCGAGGAGACAGCTCAGGCGATCGCCGAGGGCGACCTCACGCGCCGAGTTCCGCCGGCCGCACCCAACACCGAGGTCGGCAGTCTGTCGGATTCGCTGAACACGATGCTCGGCCAGATCCAGCAGGCCTTCGTCACCACCGCGGCGTCCGAGCGGCAGGCCCGTGCCTCCGAAGAGGAGATGCGACGCTTCATCGCCGACGCCAGCCACGAGCTGCGCACGCCGCTGACCTCCATCAAGGGATTCGCCGAACTCTATTCGCAGGGCGGTGTTCCCGATGTCACGGATGCCATGCGGCGCATCGACGACGAGGCGGGCCGGATGAACCTGCTCGTCGAGGACCTGCTGATGCTGGCTCGCCTCGACGCGCAGCGTCCCCTCGCCACGGCACCGGTCGACCTGTTGAGCCTGGCCGCTGACGCCGTGCAGTCCGCGCGGGTGGCCGCCCCGGATCGGGACATCCGGCTCGAGGTGACGACCGGCGACCAGCCGCCCGTCGTATCCGGCGACGCGCCGAAGCTTCTGCAGGTGCTGCGCAACCTCATCGGCAACGCGGTCAACCACACCCCGGACGACGCGTCGATCACGGTTGGAGTGGCGGTCGAGGCAGCTCCCGGCGGCGGATCGGAGGTGGTGCTGACGGTCGCCGACACCGGACCGGGACTGGCCCCGGAAGACGCCGACCACGTCTTCGAGCGGTTCTATCGTGGTGACCAGTCACGCCACCGGGGTTCGGGCGGCGGAAGCGGCCTGGGCCTGTCCATCGTCGCCGCCCTCGTGGAGGCGCACGGGGGCCGGGTCGGCGTCGAATCGACGCCCGGTGAGGGCGCGACCTTCTGGGTTCGGCTGCCGCTGCTGCTCAGCTGAGCGACGCCGTCAGATGAGGCGCCGCAACCGGGCGAACTCGGCGACATCGGCGCGGAAGCGGTCGAGCGTGACAAGGGTGTACATGCCGTCGATCTGGCGGGTCGTCCACAGCTGATGGATGCGTCGGAGGTCGGACTGTCGTGACTTCCAGCCGATTCCGTCGATCACCGCGAGGACCAGCTGCGTCGGGAGGCGCACCTCGGCCATCTCCTCGATCTCGCGCACGGCGTCGGTGAGCTTCGATCCGGTGGAGTCGAAACCCTTTGCGGCCACGACGATGTCGGCAGAGTTCGGATCGCCGACGATCAGGTCGGCCGGTGCGGTGCGTCCGTTGCGTCCGGCGAACCGGGAGCGCGTCGTGTAATCCAGACCGAGGTCGCGGGCGATGTCCTCGATCTCGTCCTCGATCCGCCGGCCCGACGCCCCGGCGCGGGTCGCGGTCGCGCGGGTTCCCGCGCGGGCCACAAGGATGTCGGCGAAGGTGTAGGTGCGTTCCATCTGGGTCCGCAACATCCGCACCAGATCGAACTCCGCGTCGAGCCAGGTCACCAGTTCGACGGGCTGGGTGCGCGCCAGTCCGTGCCAGCCGCTGGTGTCGAAACGATCGCGCAACGCATTCTTGAGCTTCTCCTGCGACAGCCCGACCGCCAGTCCGAGCACCGGGACGTCGTTGGGGTTGTCGCGCACCCAGGCGGCGAGTCCGGTGATGTCGGTGTCGAGGAGCCCGCCGAGCCGTCCGGTGGCCTCGACGATCCGCTCGGCCTCCGGCGTGGCGGCGGTGGGGTCGACGTGAGAGGTCAACCGTCCCAACGATTTCAGATAGTCGTCGAAGTCAACTGCAGTGCTCATGTGCTCGGCGTCAGTCCCGTCCGATGAACAGGAACTCGCTGACGTCTCGACGAGTCGCCGCGGCGTGCGTGCCGAAGCTGTACTTGTGATCGATCGCGATCACCTCGACCGACGGCTTGACCTTGCCCAGCAGATCGACGATCCGGTCCTTGCCCGGCAACGCATTCGACGAATAGGAGAGCACGATCGCGCCCGCGTCCTCGAAGTGTTCGAACGTGCGCAGCAGGGCATCCTCGATGGTTCGCTTGTAGGCGAACGGGGTGAAGCGCTTGGGCAGCTTCTTGGTCTTGGTGTTCTCCATGATCGTCATCCCGCGCCAGTACGCGGAGAGCCCTTCGAGGAAGTGATAACGCTTGATGTAGTCGTTGTCGTCGGCGGGCGGCGCATACGGAGGGTCGAGGTAGACGAGGTCCGGTGGCGCCGACCACGGCAGGTCGAGGTCGAAGATGTCGCCCTGGACACTTCGACTGCTGCAGCCGTTGCTGAACACGGTGGCGTTGTAGTCGGCGGCGGCACGTAGCCGGAAGTGGTCGCGCAGCGACATCGTGAGATCGCGGCGTCCGTCCGCGTACCGCGTGGAGTCGGTGAACGTGAAGACCCCGCGGGGTTGCTTGCGTGCGGCGGAGAGGACCAGCGCGGACACGGCGAGGTCGCGACGGTAGCCGCGCAGCGCGTCGATGTGCGACCACGCCGAGTCCAGGAACTCGCGGTCCTCGGCGGTGAAGTACAGACCGTCGAAGGTGCGGGAGATGTAGTCGCGGTCGTCGGCGGCCGGCCCGCAGATCTGCTCCACGAGTTCCGGTTCGAGGCGGACACTCGAGTTCGCCACCGAGGCACGCGTGATGATGTGCGGGAAGCGCAGGAAGTCGTTGCTGAGGACCTCGAAGCCCTGCGCCTTCAACAGGTAGGACACGACGCCCGAGCCGGAGAAGGCGTCGACGGCCGTCGACCCGCCGATCTCGGCGAAGGTGCGTTCGAGGTGGGGGAGCAGCCGGTACTTCGACCCCATGTACCGCAGCCGCGGGAACCGTTGTGCGCGGGCGAGGACGTCACTGGATCCGACTGCGCTGGATCGAACGCGGCGTCCCGGTCGGGAGGATTCTGGCCCACTCACACCGAAAAGAATGTCATGGACCCCCGACAGGCCCGTGGACAACACGGCTGCGCCCCGTCGCCGGACCCCACAACATCTAGACTCGGGCCATGGCATCGGTCTTCAGCATGATCATCAACGGCGACATCCCTGGTCGTTTCGTCTGGAAGGACGGCGAAGCCGTCGCATTCCTGACCATCGAACCCGTCACCCCCGGCCACGTCCTGGTGGTGCCCCGCAACGAGGTCGACCACTGGGAACAGATCGACGGCTCGCTGTTCGCCCATCTCAGCGGGGTCGCCCAGAAGGTCGGCCAGGCCGTCAAGAACGCCTTCGACGCGCCGCGAATCGGTCTGCTCATCGCCGGTCTCGAGGTGCCCCACGTGCACATCCATGTCTTCCAGGGACTGTCGCTGGAGACCTTCGACCTCGCCAACGCGAACAAGAACGCCAGCCCCGAGGACCTCGACGCCGCGGCCGAGAAGATCCGCGCGAGCCTGCGCTCGCTGGGCTACGGCGAGTACGTCGCCGACTGACCCTTCGATACGCCCCTCCGCACGCTCCGGGGCTACTCAGGGAGCAAGGCACAAAGTCCTCTGCTGCGCCGAAACGGTACGGAGGCGGCGGGGGCTGAGTACGGTCGTTGCCGGAGGCAGTCATGACCGAGTACATGCGCAACAGCGACGCTTTCACCTGGTCGATGGAGGCCGACCCGCGCCTGCGCTCGACGGTGGTGACGGTCCTCCTGTTGGACCGCACGCCCGACTGGGAAGCGATGCGCGGTCGGTTCGAGACCATCACCGCCGACCTCCCGATGTTCCGGGAGCGCGTCGTGTACTCGCCGCTGTCGGCGCCGCCCCGATGGGTCCCGTACCCCGATTTCGATCTCGACTTCCACACGCGCCGGGTCCGGGCCCCCGCGCCGGGCACCTTCGACACCGTGCTGGAGATGGCGCGGATCGCGGCCATGGAGGACTTCGACCGTGCCCGCCCGTTGTGGAAGGCGACGCTGGTCGATGGGCTGGCCGACGGCGGTGCCGCGGTCGTCTGCAAGTTCCATCACGCTCTCACCGATGGTGTCGGTGCGATCGAGATCGCGATGCGGCTGTTCGACCTGACCGAGGAACCGGAACAGCCGACTGCCGCACCCCACGCCCCGGCCTCGTCGTCGAACGAGGAAACGTGGTGGCGGGACTACGTGGATACCCTGCGATTCGACGCCGAACGCGCGTCGAACACCGTCACCGACCTGGTCAGATCCGCACCGTCGTTGGCGTACAACGCCATTCGCCATCCCGTCGCGACGGCCGGCGCGGCGGTCGAGACCGCTGCATCGGTGTACCGCACGGTTCGCCCGGTCAACGAGACGGGATCGCCGCTGATGACCGACCGGTCATTGGTCCGGCATCTCGCCGTCCACGAGGTTCCGCTGCGGCAACTACGCGACGCCGGGCATCGTGGCGGTGGTTCACTCAACGACGCGTTCGTCGCCGGCGTCCTCGGCGGGCTCCGTCTGTACCACGAGAAGCACGGCGCCGAGGTCGGCGACCTCCACCTGTGCATGCCGGTGAGTCTGCGGACCGAGGAGGACGCCCCCGGTGGCAACCGGATCACCCTCATGAGATTCGATGTGCCTGGCGCAGAAGTCGATCCGGCACGGCGGATCGCGCAGATCCACCGCCGGACGGCACGTGTCCGCAATGAGCGCTCGCTGCCGTACACCCAGCTCATCGCCGGTGCGATGAACCTGATGCCGCGCTGGTACATCGGGTCGGTCCTGCGTCATGTCGACTTTCTGTGCAGCGACGTTCCCGGTATCCCGGTGCCGGTCTACGTCGGTGGCGCTCGGCTGCGAGCTCAGTACGCGTTCGGCCCCACCATCGGGGCAGCGGTCAACGTCACCCTCCTCACCTACGTCGACACCTGCGAACTGGGCATCGACGTAGACACCGGTGCAATCGAGGACGTCGACATCTTCCACGCATGCCTCGCGGACGGATTCGACGAGGTGCTCGCGCTGGGCCGGTGACCAGGGGAGCGTCGGACCCGCGACTCACACCGTCCGGTGGATCAGCAACGGTAGCACCGCGTTTGCACCGGCCTCGCGGAGTGCAGCGGCGGCCAGGGTGATCGGCCAACCGGAGCTGTTGGCATCCACCACGAGCATCACGTTCTGACCGGCGACCTCGGGCGGATCGCCGAGGTGGTCGCGCCAATACGCGGCTTCGACCGCGCCGGTCGCATCGGCCGGGGGATCGCCCAGACGGACGGGGAAGGTCCCGCCGCCGCGTTTCCCGACCGTGCGCAGGTGTTCGGCCAGCGTCTCGGCCAGGTTCGTGCCGGTCAGGCGCAGTGACAGGATGACATCGGCGCGGACCCCCGTCTCGCGCACCCACGCCGACAGCGTCGCGACCGCTGCGTCGCCCAGTTCGCCGAGTGCGCGTTCGTCGCCGCTGCGGGCGGCGGCCAGCACCTCCACCCATTCGGGCGCATCGGCGTGGGCCAGGACGCGGCCTGGCTGGGCGAGGAGGTCGGCGGGAATCCTTCCGCGACGGCCGAATTCGCCTCCCGGCCACATCTTCCTCGGATCGAGGGTCGAGGCCTTGCGGCGCAGCGTCGACGTGACGGTGCGGACGACCTCGGTGTCCACGGTGTCGGGTAGTCCCTCACTCAGCGCACCTCGGCACACCGAACAGCGGCCACAGTCGGCGGCCTGCGGGTCGTCGAGCGATTCGGTCAGCAGGCGCATCAGGCAGGTGCGTCCGGCGATGTAGTCGCGCATGATGTCGGCCTCGCGGCGGCGGACGGCGAGCACGCCGTCGTAGTGGGCGGCGTCGTAGGTCCAGGGTTTGCCGGTGGCGACCCAGCCGTCCGGGGTGCGATCGGTGACGCCGTCGACGGCGAGTTGCTTGAGCATCAACTCGATTCGCGTGCGGCGGAAGCGCGTGGCCGCCTCGAGTTGGATGACCGACTGCGGTTCGTCGGCGGCCTCCAGGGCGGCCAGGAGGTCACGCATCTTGTCGGGATCGGGGATCGTGGCGGTGGCGAAGTGTTCCCAGATCCGGTCGTCGGTCTGCGACGCCAGGAGCATCACCACGGCGTCGTCGAGGGCGCGCCCGGCGCGGCCGACCTGCTGGTAGTACGAGACCGGCGACGGCGGTGAACCGACGTGCACGACGAAGCCGAGGTCGGGTTTGTCGTAGCCCATCCCCAGGGCAGAGGTCGCCACCAGTGCCTTGACCTTGTTGTGCAGCAATGCATCTTCGAGTTCGTGCCGGCGGTCGGCGTCGAGCTGTCCGGTGTAGGCCGCGACCTCTACCGAGTCCCCGTGCACCGCCCGGATGGCCTCGACGAGTCGGTCGGCGTCGGCGACGGTGAGGACGTAGACGATGCCCGAACCCGGGAGATGGGGGAGGGCCTGCGCCACCCAGCCGTACCGCTGCACGGGCGAGAGTCCGTCGAGAACGTTGAGGTGCAACGACTTTCGGGCGAGAGGTCCGCGGAGGACGAGCGTCGGCGTGTCGGAACCGGAGTCGAGCTGCGCGGCGACGTCCTCGGTGACGCGGGCGTTGGCGGTCGCGGTGGTCGCCAGGACCGGCGTCGTCGGGTTGACCGAACGCAACACGTCGGCCACGCGGCGGTAGTCGGGCCGAAAGTCGTGACCCCAGTCCGAGACCGCGTGCGCCTCGTCGATCACCAGCAGCCCGAGGTTGCCGGCCAGGGCGTCGAGCACACGACGTCCGAAACCGGGATTCGCGAGGCGTTCCGGGGAGACGAGCAGGACGTCGAGCTCACCCGCCCGCAGCTGTGCCTCGATCGCCGACCACTCGTCGACATTCGACGAGTTCAGCGTCGCCGCGGACAGACCGCCGCGAGCCGCCGCGGCCACCTGATCGCGCATGAGTGACAGCAGTGGGGACACGATGAGCGTCGGTCCGCCGCCGCCGGCACGGATGATCGCGGTGGCCGACCAGTAGACGGCCGATTTGCCCCATCCGGTCGCCTGGACCACCAGGACCCGCGCGCCGGGAGTGCCGGGCTCACCGCCGGCCAGCGCGGTCACCGCTCGCAGCTGGTCCTCGCGCAGCCGGGCGCCCTCACCGGCCAGGCTGGTGATCACGCGGTTGGCGGCGGTCAGCTGGTCCGGGGAGAGGGTGGCAACCATGACCCCAATGTAGTGGCGACACCCGACAGCAGGGATCGTCGGTTCACAGGAACCTGACAGCCGGGTTCCAGACGGGTTCGAGGGTGTGAACCGATCGTGGTCCCCATGATCCCGCAAGCACCGCCGGGCGCAACGGCGCCGGTGTACACCCTCGCCGACAGTTCGGTGTCGACCCCGGTCCTCGACATCGTCGTTCCCGTCCACGACGAACAGGCCGACGTCGCATCCTCGGTGCGCCGGCTCGCCGCCCATCTGCGGCAGCACGTGCCGTATCCGGCTCGCATCACCGTTGCCGACAACGCCAGCACCGACGACACCCTCGCGATCGCCGTCGGCCTCGTCGACGAACTCGAGGGAGTCCGCGTCGTCCATCTCGACGAGATGGGTCGTGGTCGTGCGCTGAACGCGGTGTGGCAGCGCAGCGACGCCGAGATCGTCGCGTACTGCGACGTGGATCTCTCCACCGACCTCAATGCGCTGATGCCGCTCATCGCCCCGCTCGTGTCGAAGCACTCGGACATCGCGATCGGCACCCGGTTGAACCGGTCATCGCGAGTCGTGCGGGGACCGAAGCGAGAGTTCATCTCCCGCTCGTACAACCTCATCCTCCGAACGGCGATGGGCGCCAGGTTCTCCGACGCACAGTGCGGTTTCAAGGCCATGCGCACCGACATCGCCCGCGAGCTGCTGCCGTTCGTCGTCGACACCGGCTGGTTCTTCGACACCGAACTCCTCGTCCTCGCCGAACAGATCGGGCTGCGCATCGCCGAGGTCCCGGTCGACTGGGTCGACGACCCGGACAGCACCGTCGACATCGTGCCCACTGCACTCGCCGACCTGAAGGGCTGTGCGCGAGTCGGTCTCGCGCTCGCGATGGGACGGTTGCCGATCGCCGCACTGCGCGCCTCCATCGGTCGCGACCGGGCCGCCGGACCCCAGATCGACGGTGTGCCCAAGGGTCTGGTCGGCCAGCTCGCGCGGTTCTGCGTAGTCGGGGTGGCCTCGACGATCGCCTTCGCGGTGCTGTTCCTGGCGCTGCATTCGTTCCTGGGAGCGCAGGTCTCGAACCTGGTCGCCCTCGCGATCACCGCGGTGCTCAACACCGCGGCCAATCGTCGGTTCAGCTTCGGGGTCCGCGGTCGTGACAATGCCCTGCGACACCAGCTCTTCGGGCTCGGGGTGTTCGTGTTCGGCTGGCTGGTCACGGCAGGCTCGTTGTTGTTGCTGCACACCGTCGCGCCGGAGGCGACCAAACACATCGAACTGATCGTCTTGGTGATCGCGAACCTGGTGGCCACGCTCACCCGGTTCGTCGGTCTCCGCTGGGTGTTCCGCAAGGCGCCCGGACACGGGGCGGAGGTGGCCGCGTGACGACCTCGACCATCGACCCGCCGGTGAACCACGCCGAGCCGAACCGGACGTCCGGTAGCTCCAAGAAGCCTCTGCGGGAACGCCTCTCGCTGGCCGCACTGCTGATCGGTACCGGAGTCCTCTATCTCTGGAACCTCTCGATCAACGGCTGGGCGAACTCCTTCTACTCGGCGGCCATCCAGGCCGGGTCGGAGTCCTGGAAGGCGTGGTTCTTCGGGTCGTCGGACATGGCGAACTCGATCACCGTCGACAAACCTCCCGCCTCACTGTGGATTCCGGGCCTCAGCGCGCGGATCTTCGGTGTCAACTCGTGGTCCATCCTGGTGCCCGAGGCCTTGATGGGCGTGGCCTCGGTCGCGCTGCTGTACCTGATCACGCGGAAGTACTTCGGCCACTGGGCGGGAATCCTCGCCGGCGCGGTGCTGGCACTGACTCCGGTTGCGGCGCTGATGTTCCGCTTCGACAATCCCGAGGCGCTGCTGGTCCTGCTGATGATCGCGGCCGTCTGGTCGCTGATGAAGGCGGTCGACGACGGTCGCTGGCGGTGGCTGATCCTCACGGGCGTGTTCGTCGGATTCGGATTCCTCACCAAGCAGTTGCAGGTGACCCTCATCGTGCCCGCGCTGTCGGTCACCTATCTCGCCTTCGGTCCCGGTGGCTGGTCCCGGCGCCTGGGTCAGCTGTTCGCCGCCCTCGGCGCGATGATCGTCAGTGCCGGCTGGTGGATTCTCGCCGTCGAGCTCTGGCCCGCGTCGTCGCGGCCGTATATCGGTGGGTCACAGAACAACTCGATCCTCGAACTGACGCTGGGTTACAACGGTCTCGGCAGGCTCAACGGTGACGAGACCGGGGCCGTGGTTCCCGGTCGTGGTCACGGCATGGGCGCACTGGAGGGCATGGGCGGCCCCGGCGGCGGGCCCGGTGGTGGCCGCGGCGGTGCATGGGGTGAGACCGGCTGGCTGCGGATGTTCGAACCCGCGCAGGGCGGTCAGATCGCGTGGCTGATCCCGGCGGGTCTCGTGCTCGCGATGGTGGCTCTCGTGCTCATCGGCAAGGCCCGGCGCACCGATCCGCGCCGCGCGTATCTCTCGGTCTGGGGTCTGTGGCTGCTGGTCACGATGGGTGTCTTCAGTTTCATGGCCGGCATCTTCCACCAGTACTACACGGCGGCTCTGGCGCCGGCGGTGGCAGCTGTCGTCGCGGCCGGCGGTGCCGTCTGCTGGTCGTATCGGGACCGCCTGTGGGTGCGCCTCGCACTGGGTGTCTCGGTGGCGATCACCGCGATCTGGGGCTTCGTACTGCTCGACCGGACGCCCGACTTCGTTCCGTGGCTGCGCTACGCGGTCCTCATCGTCGGCCTCCTGGCCGCGGTGGCCATGGTGTTCGCCCGGATACGGGGTGTCGCCGCGGCAGCGTTGAGCGGCGCGGTCATCGCGGGTCTGGCCGGGCCGGTCGCGTACACCATCGACACGGTCACGGCCGAGAAGAGCGGGTCGATCATCACCGCCGGTCCGGCGGTCGCGGGCGGGTTCGGTCCGGGTGGTCGCGGTGGCCCGGGCATGCCCGGCGGAGGGTTCATGGAGTTCGGCCCGGGTGGTCCGGGCCAGGGCTTCCCCGGTGGCGGCCCGGGCATGCCCGGCGGTCGCGGCGGCGACGGGCCGGGTGGACTCCTGCGCGGTTCCACACCGACGCAGGCCGTCGTCGACAAGCTCGTCGCCGACGCCGACGACTACACCTGGGTCGCCGCCGCGGTCGGCTCGCAGTCCGCCTCGGGCTACCAGCTCGAGACCGGCCACTCGGTGATGCCGATCGGCGGGTTCAACGGCAGCGATCCGTCGCCGACTCTCGCCGAGTTCCAGAAGCTGGTCGCCGCCAGGGAGATCCACTACTTCATCGCCGGCGGCGGGCCGGGCGCCGGCGCTCCCGGGATGGCCGGCGGCTCGTCGCAGCCGTCGTCGCAGATCAGCACGTGGGTTCAGGACAACTTCACTGCCGTCACCGTCGACGGCACCACGATGTACGACCTGACCCAGCCGGCGAGCTGAGCATCGCCCACGAGGGGGACGCCGACGGTGTTCCCCTCGTGCGGCGACGTGGGGCGCCCTAGAGTCTCCGGTGTGACACCGGGGGATACGACGGCGCCGACGGGCGCGCACACTCGCTCACGATCTCGACTGACTCGGATGACCGGTCGCGACCCGCCCCCGGACGGGCGGGTCGCGACCGGCCACGAGTTGTTCTA
>NZ_JANRHB010000052.1:0-20814 GCF_024733855.1 Gordonia sp. GONU | reverse complement strand
CGTCGCGTCGGCGGTGACGGTCACCGCCGCAGGGGTCTCGGTGACCGTCACCGGAACAGCTTCGGGGGTCGCCCTCTCGGCGGCCAGGATCAAGGTCAGACCGACGGCGCCGAGGAACACCGCGGCGCCGATCGCGGCGCCGACGAACCACCAGCGTCGCCCCGTCGACACCCGCGTGGCCCCCGCCGAAGCCGACAGCGCCACCAGGGCGGCGTCGGCCGCGCCGATGGCCGACGCGAGCGGGGGGTTTGCGGCGACCGTGACGGGTCGCTGCGCCGCGTACTCGAAGGCGGGAGCGATGCCGGGCATCTCCGCGCCGGGTCCCACCACGATGATCGAGGTGATGTCGCGACCGCGAGGGAGCTTGGTGACCGCCGTCGCCAGATCGGACGCCCCCTCGGGATCGGTGACGGGCGCGAGCCGGTTGGTGGTGAAATCGGCGGTCCCGAGGACCGCGCCCGACGTCGTGTCGACCGTGGCCACGGTGGTACCGGCCGCCGGGGCGGCATCGCGATCGAGGTCCACGACGGCCACGACGCCGCCTCGGGTGGCGTGTGTGCAGGCGATCTCGGCGAGCGCCGAGGCGTATCCGGTGACGACGACGCGGCGATACCAGGATTCGCCTGCGGCGTCCGAGGCGAAGGCTTGCGCCAGATGCTTGCGGACGTCCTCGCGCGAGGCGGAGACACCGATCTGGTCCACCACGACCGGAACCGAATCGACGAGTTCGATGATCGCGGCCTCGACCGCGGGGGCCGAGGAATCCGGCAGGTCGACGAGGTTGCTCGCCAGGATGTGCCCGTCGGCGTCCCGCACGACGGACGCGATCTGGTCGTCGACGACGGATATCCCGAGAACCACGGATCCGGGCATTCCCCCACCCGCCGGATCTTGGGTCATCGTCACCTCCACATCGACGTTTGCCCATGAAGCCTAGCGGCTGTTACGCGATCTGTGGCAGCCGGACCGTCGCGGAGTACCTCGTCAGACCGACTCGGCCGGATGCTGGGTGTACGCGGCGTCGCGCACCGCCTCGTCGGTCTCCAGCCCCGCACCGAGCGCACCGCCGACCGTGGCGAGCGAACACGTCAGCCACGCGACCTCCAGGTAGTCGGTGATCCCGGGATCGTGGCCGAGTGCATCGCCGAAAACCTGCGGGACCACCAGGCACAGGGCGCCGACGGTCGCGAGTACGAACAGAGCGGCATAGAAGGCCGCGACGCCCAGCACGACGGTGATGACCGTGACGGTGTTGAACAGGACTATCTGTTCGCGCGACTGCCGCGACGATCCCCGCTCCCACAGGTTGGCGCCGATGATCAGGGTGGCGGTGATGGCGACGATCGACCCGACGGCGACGCCGGTGAGCCGGACCCATCCGAAGGTGTCGGCCAGCAGCCAGATGTCGGCGGTCACCAGTGCGAACACGCCGGCGGCGATGGCGCCCGTGAGCGCACGGGTCAGCCCGAGTGCGAGGCGCCACGGTCGATTGGCGCGGACCATGCCGGTGAGGAGTCGGAGGTTGCCGGTCAGCACCCGGGCGGTGAAGGCGGTGCTCTCCTCGTCGGTGTCGGTGCCGAGCTGGCGGACGCGGTGCCGTAGCGGGGAACGAGACGGCGACTTCTGATGCTCTCGGAGATCGTCCGCGTCGGCACCGAGGAGCTGAGCGAGGAGACCGACCACTGTCCCGCGCGTCCGCTGACGCAGGCTGGTCGGACCGAGCGCGGGAACCGACAGGACCGCAACACCGTGCACCGCGTTGGCATGGGCGACGACGGGGCGGCGTCCCACGTGCAGGGGCAGGTCGGTCAGGCAGACCACGAGGTCCCATTCCCGTTCGAGGAGAACGTCTCTCGCCGCGTCGACGATCTGGGCGTCGGTCGCGGGCGGCTGCACCACGGACGCCTCCACGACCTCGACATGCCATCGGGCTCCGGGGAAGGTCGTCTGCACGTGCTCGATCAGATCCGCGTCGACGAGTTTGCGCGCGAGTCCGATCGGTTGTCCGGGCGCGGCGACGACTCCGAGGACGACCGCCGGTTCGTCGTCGTACGACGACGCCTCGTCCTCGAACTCCATGTGTCGCCCTTCCGGTCGTGGTCGTCGCCCGGCGGCGACGAAGTGATCAGGCGGTGAATGTCTCGATCAGGGTGTGCTGTTCGACGGCCGACGGAGCCTGCATCCCCGGCGCCTGCTTGTCGGAGTGCGACGCACGGAACGAGTCCGACTTCAGCCACGCCAGGAAGTCCTCCCTGGCGTCGAATTCCATGGTGGACACGTACGGCAGGCCGTCGGCCTCCGGACGCATCAGTGTCGCGCGCTGCAGGCCCGGGACGCCCTTCAGCGTGCTGCGCATCGACTCCGAGAACGCTTTCTCGAATGCCTCGGCGTTCTCGGTGACATCGATGCGGTTGGTGATCACGAACATTCGTCGGCTCCTGGACTCGGGTCTGATGGTCGCCGTCATCTTACCGACACCGTGTCGGCAAGAGGGCGGCAAGGGTCAGCCGAATCGCTTCGCGAGCGCGCGCAGCGTGCCCTCGATACCCTGACCGTTCTTCTTGTCGTACCCGATCAGTTCCATGATCTTCGGGATCTTGAGCGTCGAGTAATCGAAGGTCTCGGTGACCTGGGTGGTCGTCGGCGACGTGGACACCAGTTCCCAGCGCCAGCGATGGCCCATGGGGTGCTTCCATTCGACGACCTTGTCGGTCTCGACGTCGGTCGCGGTGGACGTGATGGTGTACGGGACGCCGAACTGCTTCATCCCCACACTGAATCGCGCACCGGGGGTGAGCTTCTCCGGACCCTTGACGGGTGTGTCGCGCACCGTTCCCGACCCGTCGAGTTCGTGATGCCGGTGCGGGTTGACGACGAGGGCGAAGACGTCGGCGACCGGCGCATCGACGACGATGCGCCGGGAGACGCGGTGCGGGCCCGTGTCAACGGTGATGACGGTGTCGGATGCCATACATCCAACGTACGCGGGCCCTGCCGGTCGGTTCGCTCAGTCGACGGAACGCTTGCGCCGCGGCTGCCACACCACCAGGGCATTCGTCCGAGGCACCGGGACCAACTCGCCGCCGCGACGGTTCCGCGACGTGGCAACCTCGTCGGAGAGTTCACGGATACGCTGCTGGAGCGCCTCGACCTGATTGCTCAGATCGATGATCCGTTTGATACCTGCGAGATTGACGCCTTCTTCCTGCGAGAGACGCTGGATCTCTCGCAGGAGTTCGACGTCGCGGGAGGAGTAACGGCGACCGCCCCCACTCGTCCGCTGCGGGGTGACCAGACCCAGACGGTCATAGGTGCGCAGGGTCTGGGCGTGCATGCCGGCGAGCTCGGCGGCCACCGAGATCATGAAGGTCGCGCCATCGGCGTCGAAGTTCTTCTGGCCGGCCATCACTCATCGCCCCCAGTTCGCCCGTGGATCGAATCCGCTTGCCCGCTCGGCCTGATCGTAGGCGCGCATCGCCTCGATCGCGGCGTCGTCGAGCTTGTCCGGCACCGCGACCTTGACGGTGACGAGCAGGTCGCCTGCCCCGCCGGACCGCTTGGGGACGCCGCGGCCACGTACGCGGAGCGTCCGGCCGTCGGTCGTGTTCGGCGGGATCTTGACCCCGACCGAACCCTCGAGGGTCGGTACCGAGACCGTCGCGCCGAGAACGAGTTCGGAGATCCGCACCGGCAACTGCACGCGAAGGTCGTTGCCGCTGCGCGTGAACTGCTTGTGCGGGGTCACGTGCACGACGACGTACAGGTCGCCCGACGGCGCTCCGCGGCGTCCGGCCTCACCCTGTCCGGCAAGCCGAATCCGTTGACCGTCTTCGACTCCCGCCGGAATGCGCACGTTGATGGTGCGGGTCCGATTCTTCACGCCGCTGCCGGAGCAGTCGCCGCACGGGTCGTCGATCCGCGAACCGGTGCCCTGGCAGTCCTGGCAGGGTTCACTGAACCCGAACGCGCCCTGGTTTCGGCTGACGAAACCGGAGCCGTTGCAGTTGGGGCACACTCGCGGGCTGGTGCCCGGCTTGGCGCCTGAACCGTGGCAGGTCGTGCACGGGGACGGGCTGGTCACCCGCAGCGGGACCGTCGTACCGAGGGCCGCGTCCTTGAAGGACAGCGTGGTCTCGGTCTCGAGATCCTTACCGCGACGCGGACGGCTGGCCGTCGATGTGCGTTGGGTTCCGCCGCCACGGTTGAAGAGACCCTCGAAAAGGTCCCCGAAACCGCCGGCGCCTCCCCCGCTGGTCTGGGCACCGCCGAACAGGTCACCGAGATCGAAGTCGTTGCCACCGGTCGTGTAGGTCGTACCGCCGCCGGGGAAGCCACCCGGGAATCCGTTGCCGCCTCCGCGGAATCGTCCGCCGGCGAACATGGCCCGGGTCTCGTCGTACTCTTTGCGCTTCTCGGGATCACTGAGCACGCTGTGGGCTTCGGACACCCGCTTGAAGCGCTCTTCGGCCGCGGAATCGCCGGGATTGGCATCCGGATGCAGCTCGCGTGCGAGCTTGCGATAGGCCTTCTTGATCTCTTCAGCCGAAGCGTCAGAAGCAACGCCCAGGTCCTTGTAGAAGTCGTGTTCCAACCACTCACGTTGTGGAGCCACCAGACGTCACCTCCTCAAAAGTCTTTTTGTTGTCTGGATTGATATTTCGGTTGTGTTCGTACTCTCGCCAGAGAGCCCTGAGGTGCGAGGCGCGTGCTCTCGCTCCTCGCACCCCAGGGCCACAGACGGTCGATCTATTGTGCACCGGTCGGGTCGCCGGCGGGCTCCGGATCGGTGACCGTCACCATGGCGGTACGGATCACCTTCTCGCCCAGCCGGTAACCGCAGCGATACACTGCGCCGATGACGGGGTGGTCGCCGGTGCCGTCGTGCTGAACCGCCTCGTGGAGTTCAGGGTTGAACTCGTCACCCGGGGCACCGAAGGCCTCGAGGCCCTCGGTGTTCAGCACACCGGCCAGCTTGTCGGCGACGGCCCGCAGCGGACCGCTCTCGAGATCGCCGTGCTCACGGGCACGGTCGAGGTCGTCGAGAACCGGCAGGAGCTTGTCGATCAGGATCTGCTTGCCGTAGGCAACCGATCCCTGCTTCTCCTCGGCCGCGCGTCGCCGGAAGTTGGCGAACTGCGCGCGTTCCCGCTGCAGATCCGCCGTCAGTTCGGCGACCCGCGCATCTGGCGACGTCGCATCGGCCGGCTGTTCGTTGTCGGACTCGTCCACGACGGGTTCGGCGTCGGCCGGGCCGGGGCCGGCGGCCGGCTCGTCGCGCACCTCACCCGTTTCCGGGTCGATGCGACGACGGTCGGTCACCGTCACCGGCTCCTCGCCGGACCCATTCGTCGAATGGGATCCTGCGGTCACTTGTTCTCCTTGGCGTCGGCGTCGTCCACGACCTCGGCGTCGACGACATCGGACTCGCTGTCGGCGGCTGCGCCGGCTTCACCGTTGGGGGATTCCGCAGCGGCGTTGGCGTAGATCGCCTGGCCGAGCGCCTGCGACTCCTCCGACAGCTTCTCGATCGCGGTCTTGATCGCGGCCGAGTCGGTGCCCTTCAGCGCTTCCTTAGCGTCGGCGACCGCAGCCTCGACCTTTTCCTTCACGTCGGCCGGGACCTTGTCCTCGTTGTCCTTGAGGAACTTCTCGGTCTGGTGGACCAGCGACTCCGCCTGGTTGCGGGTCTCGGCCTCCTCACGACGCTTGCGATCCTCGTCGGCGTGAGCCTCCGCGTCCTTGATCATGCGGTCGATCTCGTCCTTGCTCAGGCCGGAACCCTCCTGGATGCGGATCGAGTTCTCCTTGCCGGTGCCCTTGTCCTTCGCGGTGACGTGCACGATGCCGTTGGCGTCGATGTCGAAGGTCACCTCGATCTGCGGGACACCCTGCGGCGCAGGTGCGATGCCGCCCAGCTCGAAGCTGCCGAGCAGCTTGTTGTGCGAGGCGATCTCGCGCTCGCCCTGGTACACCTGGATCTGCACCGACGGCTGGTTGTCCTCGGCCGTGGTGTAGGTCTCCGACCGCTTGGTCGGGATGGTGGTGTTGCGCTCGATCAGCTTGTGCATCACGCCACCCTTGGTCTCGATGCCGAGGGACAGCGGGGTGACGTCGAGCAGCAGCACGTCCTTGACCTCACCGCGGAGAACACCGGCCTGCAGGGCGGCGCCCACGGCGACGACCTCGTCCGGGTTGACACCCTTGTTGGGCTCGCGGCCACCGGTCAGTTCCTTCACCAGATCGGTGACGGCCGGCATACGGGTCGAGCCACCGACGAGCACGACATGGTCGATGTCGCCGACGGAGATGCCCGCATCCTTGATGACGGCCTGGAACGGGGCGCGGGTGCGCTCGAGCAGATCAGAGGTGATCCGCTGGAACTCGCTGCGCGAGAGCTGTTCGTCGAGGAACAGCGGGTTCTTGTCGGCGTCGACGGTGATGTAGGGCAGGTTGATCGAGGTGCTCTGCGAACTCGACAGTTCGATCTTCGCCTTCTCGGCAGCCTCACGCAGACGCTGCAGAGCCATCTTGTCCTTGGTCAGGTCGATGCCCGAGGTGGACTTGAACTTCTCGACGAGCCAGTCGACGACGCGCTGATCCCAGTCGTCACCACCGAGGTGGTTGTCACCGGAGGTCGCGCGGACCTCGACCACACCGTCGCCGATCTCGAGCAGCGAGACGTCGAAGGTGCCGCCACCGAGGTCGAAGACCAGGATGGTCTGTTCCTTCTCACCCTTGTCGAGTCCGTACGCCAGCGCGGCCGCGGTGGGCTCGTTGACGATGCGGAGCACGTTGAGGCCGGCGATCTGGCCGGCTTCCTT
This sequence comes from Gordonia sp. GONU, assembly GCF_024733855.1. Lineage (NCBI taxonomy): Bacteria > Bacillati > Actinomycetota > Actinomycetes > Mycobacteriales > Gordoniaceae > Gordonia > Gordonia sp. GONU. The sequence continues at coordinate 13,993 of NZ_JANRHB010000052.1, read as the reverse complement.
GGTGGCCTGACGCTGGGCGTCGTTGAAGTATGCGGGCACGGTGATCACGGCGTCGGTGACGTCTTCACCGAGGTACGCCTCGGCGTCGCGCTTGAGCTTCATGAGCGTGCGCGCGCTGATCTCCTGCGGGGTGTACTTCTTGTCGTCGATCTCGATCGTCCAGTTGCCCTCACCCATGTGGCGCTTGACCGAGCGGATGGTGCGGTCGACGTTGGTGACCGCCTGGTTCTTGGCCGGCTGACCGACGAGTACTTCTCCGTTACGCGCGAAGGCGACCACGGACGGCGTGGTCCGCGAGCCCTCGGCGTTGGCGATGACCGAAGCTTCGCCACCCTCGAGCACCGAAACCACGGAGTTGGTGGTGCCGAGGTCGATTCCAACAGCACGAGACATGTTTGGCTTCCTCCTAGTTTGTGGGTGTGCACCCAAGTCCTTGTGCCCCCGCGGCCGGAGACGCGGGGATGATGTCCGAACCCTGCGCGAGGTGGACTTCAGTGCGTCCGACTCATGTCCTACTGAATTCGGAGCGGCGAGTCAAACCTACTTGAGTCTGGATCGCTCAGGTTTCTCGAAGTGTGTAACGGGGGTCCCACGGGGTTTGTTCCCGCGCCGCCGGGAAAAGTTGAGCGGATTTCGCTCAAGCCGTGTGGTCCTTGACACACCGGCCGCCACCGTGCAGATTTCAACAGGAAGCAAGCGATTCCACTTCGACGAATCCGAGGACCCGCACATGACGCTGCCCCGACCGACGACCGCCGAACCCGGCTCCGCTCCGATACGTCCCTATCGGATCGCCGTGTGGGGTCCCGGCGAAGTCGGTGGCGCGGTCATCCGTGCCGCGGTCGCCGACCCGGCGTTCGAGGTCGTCGGTGCGCTGGTGCACAACCCGAAGAAGGACGGCAAGGACATCGGTGAGCTGGTGCGCACCGATCCGATCGGGATCGCCGCCACCAGAGATCGCGAGGCCTTCAAGGAGCTCGACGTGGACTGCGTCGTCCTCACCCCGGCACCGGCCGCGGTGATCAAGGGGCTCGACGACGACGTCATCGATCTGCTCGAGTCCGGGAAGAACGTCGTGGCGACCGCCGCCTATCACAACGTGTCGATGCCGAACTGGCTCAGCCCCTTCCGCAAGTCCCCGCAGCGCATGCTCGAGGCGTGCCGCACCGGCGGCGCCACCCTGCACGGGACCGGTGTCCATCCGACGTTCATCGTCGAACGGGTCGCGATGACGATGGCCAAGGCGATGTCGTCGGTCAGCCATGTGCGATCGGTGGAGGCCGTCGACTTCTCCCGGGCCGGGTCGATGTGGGGCGGCCTGGAAGCACTGGGTTTCGGCGCCGATCCGGACTCCCTCAGCGCCGAGTCCCCGGTCGCGCGCGGCGGCGACATCTACTACGGCGACCTCACCGGCAACGTCGCGCACGCGTTGTACGGCGCGGACAGTGCCGAGGTCAGGGTCGAGACCTCATTGCGCGGACTGCCCGCCGAACGTGACGCCCAGGTCGGTGCGACGACCATCAGGAAGGGCACCGCTGCGGCCCTGCATTTGACTCATCGCGGCTACCTCGGCGACCACCACTTCTTCACGAACGAGGAATGCTGGTATCTCGCTTCGGTACCCACTCAGCCCGCTCGCTCCGCTCCCGGCGCCGAACTCGTGTACCGGGGCGATGACCTGCCGTTCGGCGGGTTCACCAGCCCGATCGCGTACACGCTGGTCATCAGCGGCGAACCGGCCGAGATGCGGACACAACTCGAGTTCGGCATCGGGTCCGGGCACACCAACCCGATCACGACGGCGTCGGTGCGGGCCGTGCTCGATGCCGTCCCGGCGGTGGTCGAGGCCGAACCGGGCATCCTCGTCGACGACGTGGGCCCCCACTACCGGCACGACGACCGGGTCCGACTCCCGTGAGCCAGGAGCCGATGAGCCACGAGGCGCGGCCGGAGGTCGCCGCGTGGAACGGCCTGGTCGACGCACTCCGGACCGCCGGCGACAAGCTCGCGGCCGACACCGCCGACCTCGATTCGGCCGAGCAGGCGGACGGGTTCCGTGCACTGGTCCGCGGGCTGTCGAATCAGTTGTCGCGCTTGGAAGCCGACCGTGAACGTCCCGAGTTGGTGCCGTTCAACGGGTGGCGACACAAGTTCCTGATGGACAATCCCGACTTCAAATACTGGGTCACCGAGGTCCGCGGGGACCGCACCTACCGCATCCGCGGGAACCGCGGGGATGCGTCGTACCTGTCGGTCACCGTCTACAAGCGGACCGGCGGCATCGGCTCGGAGGCGACAGCCCGCATCGACAGCGACGCCATCGGATTCGATGACGACGGCGGCTTCGAGATCGTGGTCGGCGGTACCGCGCCGGGTGCCGGGGACTGGCTGGACCTCCCGGAACGCTCCGGGGCGATCTGGGTCAGGTTCTTCCACGGCGATGTCGCACACGACGAATTTGGCTGGTGCAGTATCGAACCGGTGGTCGAACCGCCGGTTCCGCCGTCGATCGATCCGGACAGGTTCGCTTCTGCGCTGGGCACGTTGGCGGCCACGACGTCCATGCTGCCGACGATCTTCGAGATCTCGACGAAGGACGATCTCGATCCGCCCAACACCCTGCGGCACTGGTCGGAGATGGCCGGGGGCGCGGTGTTCACCGAACCGGGCATCCACTACGTCCGCGGTGGCTGGCAGCTCCAACCGGATCAGGCGCTGGTCATCGAGGGCGACACCGTCGAGTGCCGATACTGGAACATCCTGGCCTACAGCCGATTCCTGAACTCCCTCGACTTCCGGTACCGGCCGGTGTCGTACACCGGTGCCACCGCCACGGTGGTCGACGGTCGCTACCGCTTCGTCGTCGCGGCCGAGGATCCCGGTGTCGGAGACTGGATCGATTCCGAGGGACGGGACTTCGGCATCGTCGTCATGCGCTTTCTCCAACCGACGGACACCCCTCCCCTGCCCTCGGTGCGGGTGGTGCAGCTCCACGAACTGCGAGGTGAATGATGGTCGCCTGGACCCCGCCACCGCGCACAGCGGTCGCCGAGAACATCTATGCGGCAGCGGAAGCCGATCGCGCTGCACGACCCGATCGGTATCGGCTGGGCGCCGGCGCGGTCGATGCGATCGTCGAACGGGCCACCGCGAAGCACGGGGTCGAGGGTCTGGGCGAGCCGGCGCAGTGGCGTCCCGGTCTGGAGCAGTACCTGGAATCGGCCGGCGAGGACGGGCGGTTGAACGCCGTCGGCGTCCGGAATGCGCAGGACGCGGTGATCGGAAAGCTGCGGGCGCGCTCCATCTTCGACAAGACCCTGCGGGAGAACCCCTCGGTGAGTGAGCGTGATGTGCTCCCGCCGATCGTGATCATCGGGGGCTGGCGCACCGGGACGACGTTCCTGTATCGGCTGATGGCCCGCGATCCCCGTCTCCGCGCGCCACGCCCGGTGGAGTTGTACGCCCCGTGGCGGGTTGCACAGCTGTCGCCGGACGAGCGCGAGCAGCTGATCGAAACCCAGGCCGCCGAGCCCAATCCACTGCACATGCTGAATCCGGCGATGGCCGCGGTCCACGATTCCGGGCCGGCACTGCCCGAAGAGTGCGTGCTCGGAATGGGCACGACCATGCGCAACTGGGCGTTCAGCTCGACGATGCGCCTCGACAGTTACTCGCGCTGGCTGGCGGAGCAGGACTTCGCCGGCGAGTACGCGGCGCACCGCACGATGCTGCAGATCCTCGACGATGGTTCCCGACGACGCTGGCTGCTGAAGGCACCGGCCCACACTCCCGAACTCGCCGACCTCGCACAGACATATCCCGGAGTCTGCATCGTTCATCTTCACCGCGACATCGTGGAAACCGTGGCCTCCGGCGCGAGTCTGTTCGCGACATACCGGTCGACCTACAGCGACGACGTCGACGGGCACGACGTCGGGCGGTTCCAGATCCAGCAGTCCGAGTTGTGGTTCCGGCGGGCACTCGAATTTCGCGACTCCCCTGCAGCCGGATCGGCGACCGTCCTCGACATCGACTACCAGGACCTGGTGTCCCGACCCGAGGAGACCGTCGGCCGGGTCTATGCCGCGGCCGATGTCGAACCCCCCGACATCTCGTCGATGCTCATCGAGCACAACGCCGAGCAACCGCGGCACGGCAAGGGCAGACATCGTTACGGTCCCGAGGAATTCGGGATCGACCCCGGAGCCTTGCGCGAACGGATGGCGTTCTACACCGACGTCGTCGCCGAGTGGACGTCGCACCCGGTGTCCTGAGGGCAGGACGACGACCGGTTGCACTTGTGTATCCGACGAGCCGATTTCTCGCCCGCACACCGTCGAACGGGGTTACCGTCGCGGTGTCGGACTCGGGAGGTCGAGATGGGCGAGGTCACGTCGGTAGAGGCCGAGACGGATGTCCGGTGGGTGCCGTGGCGGGTGGCGCCACATTCGGGTTTCGAAGTCGACGATCCCACGGGCAAGGGCAGCGTCCGGGTGGTCCAGGTCGACGATCGGCAGTTCGTCGTACTCAACACCTTTCGTTACTCGGACCCGGATGTCGAGAAGGACCTGTCGACGCGACTGGTCCGCAGCGGGATGAGTGACGCCCGGGCACGCGCGGCAGTTGACGACGCGCGGACTTTCGTCCCACGTGAGGACAATCCCACGGATCTGGCGTCGGTCCCGCGCTTCATGCGGTGGTTCGAGGACTCGTACGGGCGGCACACGCTCGCCGCGATGATCCATGACGAGCTCATCAGCGACGCGGTCAACTCCGGCGCGCTGCAGAGTGACACGCTCTCCGACCGCTTCTTCCGGGAGATGATGCGTACTTCCGGGGTCCCCTGGCTGAAGCGCTGGCTCATGTGGTCCGCGGTGGCGCTCCGCACCCGTTGGGTCGCAGGCGGTTACCGCCGGTGGAGCATCGTGCTGTGGCTGTTGCTCAGCGTCGTCGGGATCACTGCGACGGTCGGTTCCGCAGGCGCGTTGCTGTTCGACTGGCCGTGGCCGGTGTCGTCGCCGGCGTGGTCGCTCGTGGTGGCACTGCTGATGATCTTCGTCGCCGCACCGCTGTGGGGGCGGCAGTGGGCCGCCAGCCTCATCGCCGCGGTCGGGGCGTTGTGGCTGGTGCCTGCTGCTGCCATGACCAGTCTCGCCTGGGTTGTGTACAGCGCCTTGGAGCGGATCGCCCGCGCTGTGGGATTGCGATGACACGACAGCGGGGCACCGCCGGTTGAAATCGGACGATGCCCCGCTCGTGTATGTCAGGCCGCGCTGACCTGTTCTCCCGCTGCGGGTTCCAGTGCCTGCTCGACGATCTCGGCGACATCGGTCATCGGACGCACGTCGAGGGCGTCGAGGACCTCGGCCGGCACGTCGTCGAGGTCGGGTTCGTTGCGCTGCGGGATGAAGACGGTCTTCAGCCCGTTGCGCTGTGCGGCGAGCAGCTTCTGCTTGACCCCGCCGATCGGCAGGACACGGCCGTTCAGCGTGACCTCGCCGGTCATGCCGACCTCGGCACGCACCCGTCGACCGGTCGCCATCGACACCAGTGCGGTGACCATGGTGACGCCCGCACTCGGCCCGTCCTTGGGCACCGCTCCGGCCGGAACGTGCACGTGGATGGTCTTGTTGAGCAACTCCGGTTCGACGCCGAGCTGCTCCGCGTGCGCCCGCACGTACGACAGCGCGATCTGTGCCGACTCCTTCATCACGTCGCCGAGCTGGCCGGTCAGCTTCAGTCCGGGATCGCCGTCGGTGGCGTTGACCTCGATGAAGAGGACATCACCACCCATTCCCGTGACGGCGAGACCCGTTGCGACACCGGGGACTGCGGTTCGTTCGGCCGATTCCGGGGTGAACCGGGGACGGCCGAGGTAGTCGCGCAGGTCCGGCTCGTCGATGGTGATCGGTGCGCTCGCCTTACCCTGCGCGAGGTTGGTCGCCGCCTTGCGCAGCGCCTTTGCGAGAAGCCGTTCGAACTGTCGCACACCGGGTTCCCGGGTGTAGTTCGCCGCGATCTCGCGGAGCGCCGCGTCGGTGACGGTCACCTCGTCGGTGGTGAGTGCCGCACGCTCGGCCTGCCTGGGCAGCAGGTAGTCGCGCGCGATGGCAACCTTGTCGTCCTCGGTGTAGCCGTCGAGGGTGACCAGTTCCATGCGGTCGAGCAGGGCCGACGGGATGTTCTCGATGACGTTGGCGGTCGCGAGGAACAGGACGTCGGACAGGTCGAGATCGAGGTCCAAGTAGTGGTCGCGGAAGGTGTGGTTCTGCGCGGGGTCGAGGACCTCGAGCAGCGCCGCGGCCGGGTCACCCCGGTAGTCCGAGCCGACCTTGTCGATCTCGTCCAGCAGCACAACGGGATTCATCGATCCCGCCTCGCCGATGGCACGCACGATGCGGCCGGGCAACGCACCGACGTAGGTGCGCCGGTGCCCGCGGATCTCCGACTCGTCGCGCACACCTCCGAGGGCGACGCGCACGAACTTGCGGCCCAGGGCCCGGGCGACACTCTCGCCGAGCGACGTCTTGCCGACGCCGGGCGGACCGGCCAACACCATGACGGCACCCGATCCACGTCCGCCGACGACCTGCAGGCCGCGTTCGGCGCGTCGTGCTCGCACCGCGAGGTACTCGACGATGCGGTCCTTCACGTCGTCGAGGCCGTGGTGGTCGGCATCGAGGATCTCGCGGGCCCCCTTGATGTCCGTGGAATCCTCGGTGCGGGTGTTCCACGGCAGGTCGAGGACGGTGTCGAGCCAGGTGCGGATCCACCCGGTCTCCGGCGACTGGTCGCTGGCGCGTTCGAGTTTGCCCACCTCCCGGAGTGCGGCTTCGCGCACCTTCTCGGGCAGGTCGGCTTCGTCGATGCGCGACCGGTAGTCGTCGGCACCCTCGGGTTCGTCCTCGCCGAGTTCCTTGCGGATGGCGGCGAGTTGCTGACGAAGGAGGAATTCCTTCTGCTGCTTGTCCATTCCCGCACGGACGTCCTCGGCGATCTTCTCGCTGACCTCGGACTCGGCGAGATGGTCGCCGGTCCACTCGATCAGCAGGCGCAGGCGCGCGGCCGTGTCGGGTGTTTCGAGGAGCTCACGTTTCTGCTCGTCGGTGAGCCAGGATGCGTAGCCCGAGGTGTCGGCGAGGTCTGACGGGTCGGTCATCTTGTTGACCGCATCGATGAGCTGCCACGCCTCGCGACGCTGCAGCATCGCCAAGACGAGTTTCTTGTACTCGCCGGCCAGGGTCCGGACCTCGTCGGTGACCTCGGAGTCTTCGACCTCGGTCACATCGACCCACAGCGCCGCGCCGTGGCCGGGCGTACCGGTCCCGATCTGAGCCCGCTGCTCACCCTTGACGACGGCGGCCAGTCCACCGCCGGGGATACGCCCGACCTGCACGATCGAGGAGATCACCCCGTAGGTGGGATACCGGTCGTCCAGGCGTGGGGCGACCAGCAGTTTTCCGGTCTCGCTCGCCCGCGCGGCGTCGACGGTGGCCTGAGCGGCATCATCGAGCGGGATCGGCACGACCATGCCGGGCAGGACGACAACGTCCGGGACGAAGAGGACCGGCAGTGAATATGTCTGCGACATGAAACCTCCAGAGTTAAGCCTGACCGACTCAACTGAGGTGGCTGGAAGTTTGTTCCCGCGTGGTTTATGCCAGGGGCGAACGAAGATGTAGCTTCTCACCGAACGTGTCATTTTCTCATCGGCTTGTCATAGGCGTGTCATCGTTCTCATCGGGCTGTCATGCGGCACGATAGCAAAATGCCTGATCAGATCGGTGCGACCGAGATTCGCTTCGTTACCGAAGCCGGTGACGAGACCATCAGTCAGGTCAGGGATCACTCGATCAGCTCGATGGCCCGAGCCCAGCCAGTGCGCCTGCCACCGTCCCACGCCGGCCAACGCCACTATCCAGGTCTTTTTTGGACCCGTACAACAGCCGACCACGTGGTTTACGAAAGCCTTCTCGAACGCGACCGCATCTTGCTTGCCGACTTCGATCCCGAAGTCGTTTGGATCACGGCGCAACCTTTCTGGATCACCGGCGACGACAGAGGTACCGGCCGACGCCACTGTCCCGATCTCCTACTGACGCGGGCTGATGGGTCATATTTGGTCGTGGACGTCAAGAATCCACGAATCGCGCAGAAAGACGAGGTCAAGGCCGTGTTCACGTGGACCAAGGTGGTGTCCAAGCGCCTCTCCGCCGATTATGAGGTTTGGACCGGCGAGGACTCGGCGTTGATCAACAACATCAGATTCGCTTCTCAGGCTCGCCGCGAGTCGCGCGCGGCCCTGTTCCAGACGGTGCTCGAACGATTTCCAGAGGAGCTCTCAATCGCGCACGCTGAAGCCACACTCGCAGCCGAGCGGATTGCACGGCCTCGACACATCGTCCTCGAGCTTCTGTGGACGGGCACCTTCACGGCCGATCTCACCCGGCCATTCGGCGACAACACCTTGATCCATCGAGCCGAGGCCGTATGAGCAACACTTATCGACTTGCTGTTGGCGATCGGGTGTGGATCGACGGATCCGTGGTCCGCATAGTCGAGATCAGCGACAGTCGGTCGATAGTCGAATCGGATCGCGGCACACGAGCGGTGAGCACTCCACACCTCGTGAGGTCTTCTCAGCCGCTCGACGCACCTCGCAGGCCCTGCGAGACGTCCGGACAACTGCTTTCGAATCTTACGAAGAAACAGCAAGAGACTTACAACGCACGGCTCGCCGTCGTCGAAGCAGTACTGGAGATGCATCACAACAGCGGCGACTCTATCGGTCGCAGCTCCGAAACGGTCGCTCTCGCACACAACATGTCTGACCGCACCGTCAAACGCTGGGTGAAGGCGTATCAAGAGTCAGGACCAGCCGGCCTCGTCGAAGCAAGGAAGCAGCGCTCGCCGATCGACCCACTCTGGCGGGAGGCGTGCCTCGACGTACTCAATCGGTACACACGCGAATCCACACCCAGCAGAAACATAGTAATCGACCAGGCCAACAATCTGCTGACCGAGCGGTGTGGCGCCGATCTGGCGCCCACCCCATCCAATGCGACCGCCTACCGCTGGCTGGACGAGCTCTCCAAGGGTCGCTATTCATTTGGCAGCGGAAAGGCACGGCGAATCGCCGCCGACCGGCCGGAGGCCCCGTATGGCCGTTTGCGCGCCACGCGCCCCGGAGAGTACTTCGTACTCGACACAACGCGCCTCGACGTGTTCGCGATGGAGCCGATCACGCTGCGTTGGGTGCCGGTCGAACTCACTGTGGCGCAAGACCTCTATACACGCTGCATTGTCGGTCTGCGCCTGACCCCGATTTCAACCAAGGCAATCGACGTGGCCAATGTGTTACACCAGTCGGTCACGCCCCAAGAACCGGTCGACGACGGAGCGTGGCCGTTTCACGGCGTGCCTAGTTCGATCGCAATCGAACGCGACGACCCGACCGCAGACGATGCCACTCCGAGCATCCCAGGCTGCCTACCCGAGTCAATCGTTGTTGACCATGGCAAGATCTACCTCTCGCACCATGTCAGATCCGCCTGTGCGCGACTCGGAATCTCGATTCAGCCTGCGATCGTAAAGAAGGCGTCAGACAAGCCAACTGTCGAACGCTTCTTCAAGACCATTCGGCTCGGCCTGCTTCAGCAACTGCCGGGCTACAAGGGACCCGACGTCTATCACCGCGGTGAAGACATTGAGAGTCAAGCGTTCTACTACGTCGCCGAGCTTGAGTCGATAATTCGCGAGTGGACAGCTCGGGTGTACCACCGGTCGAAACACGAAGGCTTGTGTCTCCCTGAGACGCCCGGCCTCGAGCTATCACCGCTCGAAATGTACGAGATCGGCCTGGCTCGCGCCGGTGGACTCACCATCCCGTCCTCACCGGACCTTGCGTACGAGTTTCTCAATGTGGAGTGGCGCACGATCCAGCACTATGGCATAGAAGTGGATGGGCGCCGATACGATGGCGCGGCGCTCAACCCTTACCGGAATAGCAAGTCCAACTTCGGTGGTCCGAAGGCTAGAAAATGGCCAATCCACATAGACAGCGGCGATGTTCGACGCGTGTACTTCCGCGACCCCTCATCTGGCAAATGGTCGCCTCTGGTCTGGGAGCACGCAGGTGGACTCGACCAGCCCTTCTCCTCGGACGCCGCCGACTACACCAAGCTTCTGGCCGTCCGCGAAAACCGGCATGTCGACCCACAGGACGCCGTCCGCAACCTCCTCGATGAGTGGTCCAAAGGCAACACCAAATCCAAGCGCGACCGCGCCCTCGCACGACGCCTGGCCAGCACCCGTTCCACGGCAAGCGATACTGGCGATGGCCAACCTGACGACGAGATTGCATCACTGCCAGGAGTTATCGACCTTCTCGCGAGGAGAGCAGAACGTCGCCCTCCAGGTTGGGATTTGGACGATGACCTCGATGTGTTTGAGAAGTACCAAGGTGCAGACGATTCGAGCTATGAGGTATTCGACGAATGAGTAACCCATGGGCACTATGGCTTCGAAACAATCAACCGCATCGCTACAACCTGGCGTCAAAAGTGGGCTGGCACGACTTCGTGCATTCGCCGCCGCGCGCGAGCCTGGAACTCCTCACGAAGGGACAGATCGCAGCGCTCAGCGACGACGAGCGCGAAGACTACAACGAAGCTCGCTTTGTATGGAATGCCAACCTCCCGACTGTCAAGACAGCTCAACTCACGCACGCCTTCGCTGTCATCGATCAAGTCATGGCGTCCAACCGTCGCGATGGCGACCGCCTCCGCGGATCGGTCGTGATCGACGCCCCGCCAGGTCTCGGTAAGACCACCATCGCCATCCGCTACGCAAGGCAGTTCCATCGAACTGCAATTCGCCGCCTCAGCAGCGAGACCGCCGCAGGCGATCAGCGTATTCCGGTCGCCTTCATCCCGCTCGATGCTGGAATCACCCTCAAGGGCCTGAACAGAAAGATCCTCGCCTTCTATGGCCATCTGGGGGTAGCTGGTGCGAATACTTCTGGTTTGGGTGCGCTCGCGGTCGACTGCGTACGGAGCTGCGAGACTCAGATAATTGTCATCGATGACCTTCACTTCATCGACTTTCGAGACCGTCACGGTCGCGAAGTAAGCAATCATCTGAAGGGCTTGGCCAACGAAATGGCGGTCACGTTCATTTACGTCGGTGTACGCCTCACAGAGAAGAAGTTCTTCGACGAGGGCCTGGGAGGCGATGACGGTGCCGTGTACGCACAGACTGCCCGCCGTGCCACACGTGCACGCGTCGCGCCGTTCAACACCGACTCCGATGCCAGCAACGTCGCCTGGATCTCGCTTCTCAACGCCCTCGAATTGCACCTAATGCTCGCCGCGCAAACGCCTGGGACACTATCCGATTTCGGCAAGGAACTCTTCCGCCGAACGCAAGGGCACATCGGTTCACTGACGAACCTGCTCGATCGGGCCGCCTATCTGGCTATTAAGACGGGCACCGAGCAAATTACTGCGAGCATCCTGGAGGAGGTCGTCGTTGACAATGCCGCTCAGCGGCTCACCACTCCCAAGAGGTGAGAGAACCGACGCGGAGCAACTACCCTCCGCAATTGCGATACCAGACGGGTACAACCCGCGGCGGCTTCCCATACTCGTCGCCCCCAGGGACGATGAGACCGCACCGAGTTGGCTGCGCCGTTTCGGCCACCGCTACGGACTCACCGCACGCGCGCTACTCCGAGAACTCGGGATTCCAACGAGTGCCTGGTCCCCCACACGAGTCTCTGCGCATATCGCTGAGCACAGTGATTTGATTGTGGATACGGTGGGGCTACCGGACGAACGAGCCCGATACCTCCGGGCAGGACTCATATCCGAGGCTGTTTCCGCATTTCGCACGCACTGGGAACGGTACGGTAAGTCTTCGGAATCGATGCCCCTCGACCCTTCCTACTGTCCCGAATGCCTTGCTCAGCAAGGATACTGGAACTCGACATGGTCACTGCCGCTACACCGCGTCTGTGTCGAACATGCGATCTTGATGCCTACCAACTGCCCTCGGTGCGCCGAGACGCCGTGGGCGGGCACGAGTTGGCCCAATAGCACCGACCCCAACTGGGCCTGTCCGCAGCGCGACAATCGCCCCCGAACACCAAGAACTCGACACGCATACTGCGGCCACGACTTGCGCGACGTCGAGTTCCGTAGGGTTGCCCCCGAGATCGTTGAAGCTCAGGTTTGGATTCTCGAACTCGCACGCGGTGCATCAGAGCCTTCGACGAACAGCTTTGGCGGTCAGCGGTTCAGTACACGCGAATACTTCGACGCGGCTCTGACGCTGGGCAAGCCCATTATGAGCTGTCAAGCAGCAAGCGACCCTGACGCCGCGTGCCTCGAGCAACTCCTCAAGGTAAAGTCCATCCTCTGCGAGGAGGACGTTCATGCGGCTCATTCGCTCGCCGTAGAGCAGAGCGTCCTTACTCCAGGAACCTGGCTTCTCAGGGACGGCCGAGATTTGCCCCGTAGTCGGACGAATGCGGTTATCGGCCACCTCGCCATCACCCCGCTCGCCGAAAAGCTATCGCCGACGGCACAACTGACGTTTCGAGTTGCTAGTGGGTGTGCCCGTTATCCGACGGCCCACGAGATCCCGGGCAACCACATTCCTCTCTCGTCGATACCTCAAGTTCACTGGACGGGATTCCGCGACTACACGACTGCGAAGGATCGCGCCGTCCTTTCCATGCTCCTTGCACGGTCTGGGACCGCGAGACCTTGGGGCCATATCGCTTTCGCGCTAGGACTGCCTCACGAATTCTCGCGCTACCCACCACTACTCATCCGCCAGATCAAGCGCAGCGGCGATTGGACCGACACCCTGGATCAGATCGAGAACCAGACCCGGGAACTGCTCACCGGCCCGCCTCCTATCGATTACCACCGCCGGCGGCTTCAACTTGCCAATCCAGATCTCACGATCTCCATTGCGAGAATTCTTAGCACGAGCCGCACGTTCAGAGCAGTGACTCCACACGCGCTAGCCGTCGCGATTTGGGAGGTCTACACCGGCGGGGCCGCCGAGTTCGCGACAGAATCGCTCTACTCTGAGGATTCCAACGACGGCGATCTCAGCTCGGCGCGCAACCTGGTACGCGAGCAGTGGTCCACAATCCGATCAAACAGCCTGTTGCCTGACCTGGGATTCGGCGAGGAGCCACTTGAATGGCGCCCACCTTGAAGGAGCTACGTGCAGACAGGACACTCCGGCAACAGATCTGACTCGCGCTCGTCAGTGGCTTCGAGAATGCCCTCACTCTACCGCGGAACGCTTGAGGCGGATCAGCACATGTGCCGCGCAGATGTCTACGAGGCGAATGAGTCATACCGACGCCACGGGCTCAAAGGAGTCGGGCAACTCAACTCACTGATGGAAATCCTCCTGCAGCACACCTTCAACGCCGCAAGTCCACGCTATACACCGTGGGAAATTGATCGAGAACCACCAGGGCGTGCAATCTCCCTGCCGCCGACGGCATGGCCGCCGAGTTCGGAACCGACCCTTGCGACACGCTACCCGGATGGTCCGACGAACTGGTAGTCGAACGCCTCGGTCTTGATCGGGCATCGCCCGCAGGGTCGCGCGAGGTGTGGGCATTCGTCGGCGTCGCTTGCAACAATGCCCATGTGAAGTTCCGTCGCCGCAACCTCGAAGCTCTTGGAAACCTCGTCGTGGGCAACCTCGGACGCGACGATGCCCAGAACGTCGACGAAGTTCGGTACTTCCCGTATCGCTCCAGCATGTACATCACTGAGTTCTTTCAAGAGTTGGAGACGGAGTACCAGCACGACGGCTCCACCCGCCACCGGTGGGTTGCCGACGTGTGACGTGTAAGGGCTCGGGACATGCTTGACGTCGTGTCGTCGGGACATCGTTGACGTCTCACGCTTGTCGGTGGTCGCAGTCAGAGTGTGGGGGGTGTCCTTCTCTGCTGAGACTGAAT
>NZ_JANRHB010000051.1:0-25309 GCF_024733855.1 Gordonia sp. GONU | reverse complement strand
CGACGGCGACTCCTACCGCATGACACACCGAACGGAGGTGCCACCGACCTAGAACATCCCGCACAGGGTGGGGACTTTTACCTGGCCACCAGCGGGGACATCAAACTGGCCGTTGACATCGACGTTGCCGGCTGTGGCGAAGCGGTTGACGCTGTTGAAATCGAAGTAGATGAACAACTCGCACGACCGGTGGCTCACGAGTTCCCGAATCGTGGACATGGGCACGTCGCGGTACCCGAACGGGTCAATAAACGCGAAGGTGGGCGCGAGCCTCTTGCCGGGGCCGATCGAGTCGAGCATTTGCTGGGCGAGCACCTGGAAGTTCTCGTTGCTCTCGTGGACCCGCACGTTGGGCGGCCACGGGGTCTTCGCCGCGCTCGTGTCAGCAAGGACCGCCTGAAGCGATGCGAAGCGCTGGGGATCCCATTCATTGAAGACGAAGGTGAACCGCGTGGCATCGAAGCTGCCGAAGGACTGGTGGTCCAGGAGCGTGTTGAGCGCCAGCACAGGGGATCCCGGCTCGCCGTTCTCGTAGCGTCCGGGCCCGGCGAACCCGTCCAGGACGTTGACCGCATTGTGATGAGGCGACGAGCCGAATATGCCGAACCACGCTGCAAGGTAGCGGACCAGGATGTCGTGTTTGACCTTGGTGTGCGGTGGTTGGCTCCACACCGTCGGCAGGCTGTCGCCCTTAGTCATGGTCGCCTCGGCGGCTGCGACCCGACCGGTGACGTGTGAGTTACTGCTCGGGCTGGCAGGGTCGCCATTATCTATTGCCCTTGGCCCGGTTGTGCGTAATGCAAAGCATCTCACAGTTGGCCAGATTGGACGCTCCGCCGCGGGACCACGCGGTTACGTGGTCAGCCTCCATCTCGTCGAACTTGTAGATGCGGTCCTGGTTCGAGTTGGGGACGTGCTCGCAGACCGAGCAGTTCGAGACGCCCTTGGCCTTGGCGGTGTGGGTCTGGGCCTTATACGCTTGCTTCTTGACGCTGTCCTCGAAGAGCCGGATGTCAAGCAGCTTGAAGTTGGCGTCCACCCCCGGGGCAAGCTCGCCGAGAACGTATTCGTAGATCCCCTTGGCACTGTGGACGGCCGGGTCGCCACGCAGTTCTTCCACGCGGATATCTACTGCCGACGGGTCGTAAGGGTGACCGTGATAGGTCTCGTAGAGGTCAGCCCAGGCCTGACCGCGCATCTCCTTGTCCGGCGGGCGAATGAAGACGTTCTCCACCCAGTCGATGACGGCGTCGAAGTAGTCCCGGAGCTCGCTGCAGTCGGCGTCACCGCGGTGAGTGGCCATGTAGCCGGAGACCGTGACGCCCTGCTTGGCGGCAATCCATTTGAGCGCAGTCGCCAGGATGTCCTGCCGCTTGGGGTCGCCGTTTAGGTAGGAGAGCCATTTATGCATTATCGCGGACTTGGAGTTAGAAAATGCCGCCTTTGCCGCGGTAACGAACGTGCCGGAATAAACCGCGTTGAGCAGCTCTTGTTCTTTCAGCGCGATGCCGGCGATGTTGATGGTCTTGAACCATTCCTTAATCTCCGGCTCGGTTCCCTCGCATTCGTACACAAGTAGCTCGGTGTCGAGGAACTTCTCACGGAGCTCGGGCGGCAGCGAACTGAAGTTCTGCTCATGGCCGTCAACAGTGACGGCGAACTGACCCTCGCGGAAGCGACCGAGACTGGTGATGCGCTGCTGGCCGTCTAGTGTCGCGTGTCGTTAATTAGTTTAGGGGTGTCGGGTTGAGATAATTAGGTTATGGCTAATACTCCTGCCCCGGCCCTGGAACTGCGTGATGGCGATGCGGACGAGCTCGATCAGTTGTTGAGGTCGACCACGGTGCCGGCCGGTCTGGCGCGTCGTGCGCGGATCGTCATGCTTGCTGCCGATGGGATGGCTAATACGCGGATCAGTGAGGTCGTCGGGGTGTCGGTGCCGACGGTCCTCAAGTGGCGTTCCCGGTATCTCCAGGACGGACTCGATGGTCTCCTCGACGCGCAAAGGCCCGGTCGCCCACGGCATGTCGATCACGCCGATGTGGTGTCGGCGACGTTGATGCCGCCACCGAAGAAGTACGGAGTCACACACTGGTCGTCGCGTCTGCTGGCCGGGCACCTCGGAATCGGGAACGCCACGGTCGCCCGCGCCTGGCGCGAGTACGGCGTGCAGCCGTGGCGGTCGGGAACATTCAAGTTCTCCACCGATCCGCAGCTGGTCGCCAAGGTCACCGATGTCGTCGGCCTGTACCTGGAGCCGCCGGAGAACGCGATCGTGTTGTGCGTGGACGAGAAATCGCAGATCCAGGCCCTCGATCGCACGGCGCCGATGCTGCCGATGCAGCCAGGGCAGATTGAACGCCGCACCCACGACTACAAACGCCACGGCACCACCACCTTGTTCGCGGCCCTGGAGATCGCGACCGGGCAGGTCACCGCCGCGGTCAAACCGCGACATCGCCACCAGGAGTTCCTGGCGTTCCTACGGCAGATCGACCGCGCCTACCCCGACCAGGAACTGCACCTGGTCATGGACAACTACGCCACCCACAAGACCCCCGAAGTGAAGGACTGGCTCGCCCGACACAAGAACTTCCACGTCCACTTCACCCCGACCTCAGCGTCCTGGCTCAACCTCGTCGAAGTCTGGTTCGGCATCATCGACCGACAAGCCATCCGCCGCGGGATCTTCACCTCCGTCAAAGACCTCAACGCGAAGATCCGCGCCTTCATCAACGGCTGGAACGACCGCAAACACCCCTTCGTCTGGACCAAAACCGCCGAGGACATTCTGAAGAAATCCCAACCGAAAACCAATTAATGACACGATACACTAGGACCTCCAGCCTGCCCTTGTCACGGTCAACGACGTTGAAGTACAGCAGCCCGAGCGGGTAGCCCTTGAGTACCGAGTCGATAACGTCGGCGTCTCTGCCGTTTTCGAGGTACAGGTATGCACGCTGGAACTCGGGCTGCACCGTGAGTCGGCCGCTGAGCCCGTAGAGGCCCTTCTCTTCCAGCTTCGAGTAGTGGAACCCGTCCGTGACCTGCTCAATGGTGTACTTCTCCAGTTTTGTCTCCATCAGGCTTCCACCTTGCGCTGAATGAGTACACGCGGGAAGGTCTTCACATACATCTTGTCGCCGACCTTGTAATAGGTCTTCTTCTCGGGTGGAGCCGTCACCTCGATGGCAGCGCCATCGTTGAGCTTAGTGACCTGCTGCTCGGTGCCGTTCTTATTCACCTGGGTCTGTTTCGGGTACACCTTGTCAGCGATCTTCAGCCATGAGAATTGCGTGAGGCCGACGATGTCGAACTGCTCGGGGCAGTGGTGGTCCAAATAGCTCACCGGCACGCCCATCACGCCGTCGTAGTCACTGGGGATCGCGATGCTGAGTGGAACGTCCATGGCATCGATGTTGTCGTAGTGCCGATAGCCGCCCTTCTTCACTAGCTGCTTGTTGTAGCGTAGATTGTCGGCCTGGGTCATAAGCTGCATCGGCGCGTGACGCTGACCGTGCTCGAGGTTGGTGAACCACGTGACGTTCCGGAATTTCACCAACCCGGTCGCGGGGTCGTAGACGCCATCCGCCCACCCGCCGCGATTGTCCTCGGGGACCCGGAAGTAGGCGTTACCGCTAGCAAACCCCTGCCCGAGCCACATGCGACCGGCCATGATTAGGGGGAAGATCTCCTTGGTGGTCGGGAAGCTGTTGGGGCCGATGATCGAAAACTTTTTGTCCGCTTCGAGCACCCACCGAATGAACTCACGGCCGAGGCTAAAAGGCGGATTGGTGATGATGATGTCGGACTCATCGCGCAGAGCGGTCACTTCGTCTGAGCGGTAGTCACCGTCGCCTTCGAGGTACTCCCACTGCAGGTCATCGATGTTCACCACGCCGTCGCCGTTCAAGTCGCGGTCGAGGACGAACTTCTTGCCGTGCCGCCGGGTCTTAACCTCGTCGAACTGAGGATCCGTACTCGCGGAGCAACTCCAAGGTGACCTCGCGGCCCTCGACCGGGGTGACGACGGCGATGAGGCTCTCCCCGAACATCTCGTCCGGCCGCCCGACGACCGCCACATCGGCCACGTCCGGGTGGCCGGCGAGGGCCTGTTCGACCTCCACCGAGTACACGTTGCGCCCGCCCGTGATGATCATGTCCTTCATCCGATCAACGATCGTGATAAACCCGTCGGCGTCCCGGACCGCCACGTCGCCGCTGTGCAGCCAGCCGTCGCGGAGCGCATCGGCGGTGGCCTCGGGCTTGTTCCAGTAGCCCTTCATGATGGTCTCGCCTCGGTAAATGATCTCCCCGGGCTCGCCGACCGCGGTGTCGTTGCCCTCGTCGTCGACGATCCGCGTCTCGGCGTTAGTGATGGACGCCCGTCCGGTGGCATCTGGGCGGGCGCGTACTTCGTCCGGAGTGAGGAAGATGCCGGTCGGGCCGCCTTCGGTTTGGCCGCACAGCTGGAAGAACTGCACGTGCGGCAGGGTGGCGAGCAAGCTGGTCGCCGCGCTCGGCGGCATTGGTGCGGCGCCGAAGAAGCCCAGCCGCCACGCGGACAGATCGCGCGTGCCGAGCTCGGGGTGCTGCAGCAGCATCTGGTACATGGTGGGCACGCCCAGGAACACGGTGATGCGGTGCTTCTCCAGCGCATCCAGGACCGCCTTGGGCTCGAACGCTGGCAGCACCACGTGAGTGGTGCCCAGGCTGAACCCTGACATAACGAACAGGACCAGCTCCGCGCAGTGGTACATCGGCGCGACGTGCAGATTCCGGTCGAAGATATTCATACCGAGTGCGGAAACCGAGTTCCCCACCCACAGCATGCGGTGATGGTCGAACAACGCTCCCTTGGGACGCCCGGTCGTGCCCGAGGTGTAGAGGATAATGCAGTCGTCGTCCTCGATGACCTCCACTTCCGGCGCGGTGGTCGGCATGGTGTCTGCGAGCCGCGCGATGCCCTGCGCGGCGGGCTCGTCCAGCACCAGACTTTGCGGCGCGGACGGCAGCGGATCGAGTTCGTCGAGGCCGGCCACCACCACCGCGAGCCCCTCGGAGTACAGCAGCACCGTCGCACCGGAGTCCTCGAGCAGGTAGCGAAGTTCGCGGGCCCCTGCGTGTCAGGGTGAGTTGAGTCCAACGGTTCACAGCAACCCCGCCTGCAGGGCGAGATACGGATCAACTCTTCGATGACGATTTCCAGCCTGGCCGTGTCCGGGGACAATGCCCGCATGGACTCCTTGCAGCCACGCTCCGACGGCCCGCGCCGACGCCGCGCCTTCACCCCGGCGGACAAGCTCGCACACCTGGCCGCATACGAGCAGGCCTGCGCGAGCAACGAGGGCGGCGCCTACCTGCGCCGCGAGGGCCTGTACTCGTCGCTGATCAGCGAATGGCGCAAGCAACGCGACGCCGGCGTCCTCGACGGCGCACCAGCCGGCGCGAAGATCGGCAAGCTCACCGCCGAGCAGGCCGAGATCGCCCGCCTGCGCCGAGAGCTCGACCGCACCACCAAGCGCCTCGCGACCACCGAAGCGGCCCTAGACATCATGGGAAAAGCACACGCGCTCTTGGAATCTCTCTCCGAGAGCGCGGACACCGACGAGCCGCACAACAAGCGCTGATGACCGCCCACCACGCCCTCACCGATGCCGGCGTCACCACAAGGACGGCGACGACCTTGACGTCGGTGACCCGGTCAACCGCCGCCAGGATCAAGGCACGGTCGCTGGCACCGGCGCGGCCGGCGCCAGCGGCGGCGCAGGTGCCCGCGAACAAGCTCACACCGGACGAACGTCAGGCGGTGCTCACGCTGCTCGACTGCGACCGGTTCGTCGACCAGGCTCCGCTCGAGGTCTACGCCCAGCTCCTCGACGAAGGCACCTACCTGTGTTCGGTGTCGACGATGTACCGGATCCTGCGGGAGAACACGCAGGTCACCGACCGCCGCAGGCAGGCGAGACATCCCGCACGGGTGTGCCCGGAACTGGTGGCCGACGCGCCTCGGCAGGTCTACACCTGGGACATCACGAAGCTCCCCGGCCCGGTCAAGGGCGTCTACTTCGACGCCTACGTGATGGTCGACATCTACTCTCGCTACATCGTCGGTGCGCACGTCCAAACCCGTGAATCCGGTGCGCTTGCCGTGGAGTTCATGTCGGAAATCTTTGCCGTGCATGGCATTCCGAGTGTGGTGCATGCCGACCGTGGGACGTCGATGACCAGCAAACCCGTCGCCGCTCTGCTCGCCGACTTGGAGGTGACCCGGTCGCATTCGCGGCCGAAGGTCTCCAACGACAACCCGTACTCCGAATCGCTGTTCAAGACCCTCAAGTACGGTCCGGCGTTCCCGGACCGCTTCGGGTCGATCCACCATGCCCGACAATTCATGGAAACGTTCGTGACCTGGTACAACCACGACCACCGGCACAGTGGAATCGGTCTGCACACCCCCGCAGACGTCCACTTCGGGCTCGCTGCCCAGAAGGCGGCCGAGCGCTCCGACGTCCTCGCGGAGGCTCGTCGCGCCCACCCCGAACGATTCGGAACCACAGACCGAGGGCCGAAGATCCTGGACCTGCCCACCGAGGCCTGGATCAACCAGCCTGCCGCAATCGACGGCACCGAACCTGCGGCGGGTCAGGCCGCCGCGTAACACCCGTTGGACTCAATCACCTTGACAAGTTCCGGGCCGGCACGCGAGGGTTGAGAGGCACGGCAATGGCCCCCAGTCGGAACGCTCCGTACAGGCCCAGGATGTACGCGTCGGAGTTCGGACTCAGCAGTGCCACCCTGTCGCCCTTGCCGACTCCGAGCGACGCCAACGCGTGCGCATACTGATTGATCCGGGCCGCGAGCTGCTCGTACGAGTAGGTGCTCTCGCCGAAGATCAGTGCGGTCTTGTCCGGGTGCCGGCGGGCATTGAGCGCGAGGGCGCCTCCGAGAGTGGCCATGGTGACTCCTGAGGTGTTGAAGACTCCGGGATCGGGTATGTGACCCCGGACACAGCAGAAACAGTAACCGCCAACGCGGTTCTTGTACAGACGTTCAGCGAAAGAGAAACTCGGGTCAGGTGGCTGACCCGTGGGAACGATCGACAGCTCCTCCCCCGGACACGCTCACGCCGAGCTCGGGCTTGCTGTGCCCCTCGGTGTGGGTGAAGGTCCCGAGGTGGGTCCAGACGGCATCCACCAGCGGCTGCAGGAACAGTCGGCCCATCTGGTTGATGATCACGTCGACCACCTGGACGGAGTCGGCGCGGCCCCGCGAGGCCGCGCCGGTCTCGCGCATCGCAACGACCTCCCGGTGGGTAAGTTCGGTGAGCCGCTCCAGCAGTTGCCCCCGCTGGCCGCCGGGTTCGAGTAGCGCCCGTCGGAGATAGTTGACCACCTCCGGGTTTCTGACCAGCATTTCCGCGACGGATTCATTCCGGACGCGAGCGATTTCTTCGCCGGCCCCGTCGGTCGGCGCCGAAGCAAGGGCCGACGCAAAACGCTCCACGACGATCTGCTCCACAGCCTCGCGCAGGCCGTCTTTGGACCCGTAGTGATGGACCACCAGCCCTACGGTAACCCCGGCGGCGGCCGCGACCGCACGCATCGGTGTGCGGTCCTCGCCGTTGGCCGCATAGAGCTCGAGAGCAGCGTTACGGATTCGCGCTTTGGCGGTGAGGTCCTGGTCGCCGGAGTGCTGGGCGGGGCGGTCCACGCGGTCTCCCTTCGGTTGACGAACGAGTCTACTGGGATGTGCCAGCCGTTAACGCTATACAGTGGACAAGTTTACTGACTACTTGTATAGTCGCTGAAATGAGTCTTCGATCGCTCCGACCCCTAGCCGGCATACAGGTCGTCTCATTGGCTACCAACCTGCCCGGTCCGCTAGCCGTGGCAGGCCTACGCGACCTCGGCGCCGCGGTGATCAAAGTGGAGCCGCCGGTGGGTGACGCCTTGGCCGTGGCCGCGCCCTCCTGGTACTCAGAACTGACACAGGGGGTGGAGGTTCGTCGGGCCGACCTCAAGAGTCGTAGCGGACTGGAGGAGCTGACCACGCTGCTCGATACGGCGGACGTGTTGGTGACCGCCATGCGCCCGTCAGCGTTCTGCCGACTCGGCCTCGGCGATCTCAGCGACCGCTACCCGCGGTTGTGCCATGTGGAGATCGTGGGCTACGACGGCGCCGACGAGGAGGTCGCGGGCCACGACCTGACCTATCAGGCGAGATACGGCACCATCCGGCCGCCGCACCTGCCGCTGGTCCCGGTCGCCGACACCGTCGGTGGGGAGCGGGCCATCTCGGCCGCCCTGGCCCTGCTGCTGGCCCGGGGACAGCACGACTCCGGCGGACATCAACGCATCACTCTCGACGCGGCCGCGTACGACTCCGCGGCTGCCCTCCGGCACGGCCTGTTTGGCAATGGAGCACCACTGGGCGGGGCTCTGCCCTCCTACAACATCTATGCCACCGCCGACGGCCACATCGCCCTGGGGGCACTCGAACCGCACTTCGAGGCCCGCACCAGAGAAGTACTCGATTGCGACGGCACATCCGCCGCCTACACCCGCGCCTTCGCCGCGCACACCACGGCCCACTGGGAGGATCTGGCCGCGCGCCACGACATCCCGCTCACCGCCGTTCGCGATGCCCACCCGGCCACAGCGCAGACCACTCACGCGCCCACGGCGCCCACCACCTGACCACCTTGAGGAAGGACCCAGTCATGACCGACTCCCCCCAGCCCCGTAGTTCCCGAGCCACCCGCGAGGCCGTGATCGTCGATGCCGTCCGGACCCCGGTCGGCAAGCGCGGCGGGGCGCTGGCCGCCTGGCATCCCGCCGATCTGCTGGGGGCCACCCTCAGTGAACTGGTTCGCCGCAGTGATGTGGCGCCGGAGAAAATCGACGACGTGATCGCTGGCTGTGTGATGACGCACGACCAGCAGAGCTCCAACATCGCTCGCCATGCGGTGCTCTCCTCCGGCCTGCCCGATTCGGTGCCGGCCGTGACCGTGGACCGACAGTGCGGCTCGGGGCAGCAAGCTGTCGCATTTGCCGCCCACGGTGTGGAGGCGGGGTCCTACGACCTCGCCATCGCATGCGGCGTGGAGTCGATGTCACAGGTGGCGCTGCCATCCTCATTACAACCCGGCGCCCCGCTAGGCCCGCAATACTCCCCCCGCGAACTGGCCCGCTACGACGGCGGACTGCTGGCTCAAGGCCCGGCCAGTGAGCTGATGAACACCCGCTTCGACCTCAGCCGGGAGGAACTCGACGCCTTCAGCCGCCGGAGCCACGAGCGGGCGCTGGCTGCCACCCGCGACGGCCGCTTCGAGACCCAGCTGGTTCCGCTGCGCCGCGACCCGCTCGATGACTCCAGCGAGCCCGTGACCGCGGATGAGGGGATCCGGGCCGAGCTCGACCCAGAGAAGATGGCGTCCCTGCGGGCGGTGTTCGCCGAAGACGGCAAGACCACCGCAGCCAACTCCTCCCAGCTCAGCGACGGCGCCGCCGCACTACTCATCGCCGACCGCGAGTTCGCCGAGGCCCACGGGCTCACCCCCCGCGCCCGCTTCGTGGTCCACGCGGTCGCCGCGGCCGATCCGATCATCCAGTTCACCGCAATCCTCGAGTCCACCCGCAAGGCCCTGGACCGGTCGGGGCTCACGGTGGACGATATCGACCTGTTCGAGGTCAACGAAGCGTTCGCGGGAGTACCGCTGATGTTCCAAAAAGAGTTCGGCGTCCCCGACGACAAACTCAACGTCAACGGCGGCTCGGTGGCTGTCGGCCACCCCCTCGGATCCACCGGCGCCCGCATGATGACGGACCTGCTGACCGAGCTCGAACGCACCGGCAGCCGATACGGGCTACAGACCATCTGCGAAGCCCACGGCACCGCTAACACCACCATCATCGAACGCCTCTGACGAGCCCCCTCCGTCCCAGCCACCGTCCCAACCCCACTTCAGGAGCACCAACATGACGTCCCACCCCATCGTCACCGGTCTGCCGTCGACACACGGTGACAGTTACCAGCTCAACACCACCACCCTGCTGCGGCACTCCGCCCGGACCTACCCCGAGCAGGAGATCGTATTCCGCACCATCGACGGGGGCTGGGACCGCTACACCTACGCAGACATGTTCGAGCGGGTCGGGAAGTCAGCCCACGCGCTCACCGGGCTGGGGGCCGGCCCCGGAACGGTGGTGGGAATCCTGGATTGGAACTCCAAACGCCATATGGAGCTGTACTGGGCGATTCCCGGTATCGCATCGGTGATGCTGCAGATGAACCTGCGGCTCGCCCCGGTGGACCTGGCCTATGTCACCGACCACGCCGAAGCCTCGATCGTGCTGGTCGACGAGTCCCTGCTGCCCGTGGCCGAGGCGCTGGTCGAGCAGGGCGTCGGGGTGAAGACCTGGGTGGTCATGACGGACAAGCCACTCTCGGAGATCTCCACCACCCTGCCCGGGGTCGTCCACTGGGAAGACGCGCTGACGGCCGCGGAATCGACCTTCGACTGGCCGATGATCGACGAAACTTCGGCGTACAGCGCGTGCTACACCACCGGCACCACCGGCCGCCCCAAGGGCGTGTACTACTCCCATCGCGGGATCTACCTCCACACTCTTGCCGAGGCAGCGCAGTTGAAGATGGGCGACGACGACACCGTCATGGTCATCACCCCGATGTTCCACGGCCAGGGCTGGGGACTGCCGCAGTCGGCCATCTACTCGGCCGCCAAGGTCGTGCTGCCCGGACGGTATACGGCCGAGGACACCTCTGTGCTGGTTGACGCGATGATCTCCGAGTCCGTCACCGTAGCCAACGGTGCCCCCGCGATCTTCGAGCCGATGCTCGACTACATCCGCACACTCAAGACGCGCCCGGACTTCAGCCGCACCCGTCTGCTGTCCGGGGCGACCGAACCGTCGCTCACGCTCATGCGCGGCTTCCATGACCTCACCGGCGCCGACATCATCCACGCCTACGGCGCCACGGAGACCACTCCGCTGGTCACCGTCAACGCAGGCCTGAAGCACACGCTGCGGGACGTGCTCAGTGAGAAGGAGAAGTGGGATCTCAAGCGGGCCCAGGGTCTGCTGGTCAACGGGATCGACATCAAGGTCGTCGGACCGGACGGAACCGAACTACCCCACGACGGTGTCTCCCAGGGCGAGGTGCTCATGCGCGGCCCGTGGATCATCGAGCGCTACCACAAGATGGAAGACAAAGGCGGCGCGTTCGCCGATGGGTGGTGGCGCAGCGGCGATGCCGGCACGATCCGCCCCGACGGCTACCTCAAGCTGACCGACCGCATCAAGGACGTGATCAAAAGCGGCGGCGAATGGATCTCCTCGATCGACATGGAAAACGCGATCGTCGCCCACCCACAGGTCCGCGAAGCCGCCGTGGTGGGGATCGAGCATCCCAAGTGGCAAGAGCGCCCGGTTGCGATCGTCGTCCAAGAAGACGGTGCCGATCTTGACGTCGACGACATCCACGCCGTGTTGGAAGACAAGTTCGCCAAGTGGCAACTGCCCGACATCGTCATCTTCGCCGACGCGCTGCCGCGCACCAGCGTCGGCAAGTTGGACAAAAAGAAGCTACGCACCGACCACGCCGATCTCTACCGGGGAGCCGAGGAATGAACAACCGGAGCGGACACGATGATGTGGTGCGCAGCGAACGACGCGGAGCCGTCGCGATCCTGCGCATCAACCGACCCGAGGCCCGGAATGCACTGAACGCCGCGGTGTTCGCAGCCTTGAACGGGCACCTAGCCGAGCTGCGGACCGATGACTCCGTGCGCGCCATAGTTTTGGCCGGCGCGAGCGGCGTGTTCTGCGCTGGAGCAGACATCACCGCGTTCGACGCCCTGCGGGCCGATCCGTTGATCGGGCAGCGGCGGGCCTCCGGGGGGACTCTATGGGCCGACCTGGAGAACTTCCCCAAACCGGTGATCGCAGCCGTCGAGGGCCTGGCCCTGGGGGGCGGGCTCGAACTCGTCCTGGCCTGCGACACCAGCATCGTCGGCCAGGGTGCCCGCCTTGGATTACCCGAGGTCAAGCTCGGCGTCATCCCCGGCGGCGGCGGCACCCAACGACTCATCCGGGCGCTCGGCAAACCTCGCGCCATGGCACTGCTGCTCAGCGGCGACCTGGTCACCGGGACCGAGGCCGCCACCCTCGGCCTGGTGGGAAAGGTGGTCGACGACGACGAGGTCGTCGAACAGGCGATCGCCCTGGCGCAGCGGATCTCGGCTAATTCCCCGCTGGCCGTGGCCCTGGCCAAAGACGCCGCCCTGGCCGCGCAGACCGGGTCGATAGCCGCAGGGCTCGAGCACGAAAAGCGCAACTTCGTCTATTCACTCGCCTCAGACGACAGCCACGAGGGCCAGGCCGCCTTCTTGGCCAAGCGTTCGCCGAACTTCACCGGCCGCTGACCCGGCCCGACAAGGACAAGATCATGACCACCACCCTGTTCCCCGACCACCGCCCCACCTGGCAAACCGAGTCCCACGAGTTGCTACGGGACCACGCCCGCGCCTTCTTCGCCAGAGAAGTCACCCCCCGCCAGGCGGACTGGGCCCGGCAGGGCCACGTCGACCGCGAACTCTGGAACAGAGCCGGAGCGGCAGGCCTACTGCTCACCGACATCGCCGAAAAGGACGGCGGCGGGGGAGGCGACTTCGGCCACGAGGCTGTAGTGGCCCAGGAACTGGCGTACGCGCACGACAGCGCGTTCGGCTTCACCGTGCACTCCACGATCGCCAGCCACTACATCAACGCCTACGGGACCGAGGAGCAAAAGCGCCGCTGGCTACCCGGGCTCGCCTCCGGCGAGAAAGTGGTGGCCGTCGCCATGACCGAGCCTGGTACCGGCTCAGACCTGCAGAACGTCAAGACCACAGCCATCCGCGACGGCGACCACTACGTGGTCAACGGCGCCAAGACCTTCATCTCCAACGGCACCCACTGCGACTTGGTTGTCATCGTGGCCAAGACCGATCCAGCGGCCGGCGGCAAGGGCATCTCCCTACTAGTCGCCGAGGTCGACAATAACGTCGCGGGCTTCTCCCGCGGCGCCGTCCTCGAGAAGATCGGCATGCACGGATGGGACACCCGCGAACTCTTCTTTGACGACATGCGGGTACCGGTGGAGAACATCCTTGGCGAGGAGGGCTCCGGCTTCGCCGAACTCATGACCCAGTTGCCGCGGGAGCGACTCATCATCGGAGTCGCCGGCGTGGCGGTGGCCGAGGCCGCGGTGATCGAGACCATCCGGTACGTCAAAGAGCGCGATGCGTTCGGCAAGAAACTCCTGGACTTCCAGAACACCCAGTTCGTACTAGCCGAGTGCAAGGCCGAAGTCTACGCCGGCAAGGCGCTGATCGACGACGGCATCCGCCGCCAGATCGAGGGCACCCTGGACGCCGCCGGCGCCTCCATGATCAAAATGTGGGCCACCGACATGCAGTGCCGCGTGGTGGACAAGTGCCTACAGCTGTTCGGTGGCTACGGCTACATGATGGAATACCCCATCGCCCAGATGTACGCCGCCTCCCGCGTGCAGCGGATCTACGGCGGCACCAACGAGATCATGAAGCTGCTCGTAGCCAGGTCACTGTGAACGCCGCGCCCCCGAGTCCGTCCGTCTACGCCGAAGACTTCACCCCGGGCCAGATCCTCGAACTGGGCGATCACACCGTCTCCAAGTCCGAACTGGTCGACTTCGCCACCCGCTGGGACGCCCAGTGGTTTCACATCGATGAGGAAGCCGCTGATCAGGGACACTTCCGCGGACTCATCGCCAGCGGGGTACACACCATCGCCATCGCTCAACGGCTGCTCACACAAACAATGCTCAACCAATGGGCAGTGATCGCCGGGCTCGGATTCGACCGGGTACGGTTCCCGGTGCCCGTCCGACCCGGCAACGTTCTCACCGGAACCGCCCAAATTGCCGAGATCACTCTCGACGGAACACGCGGGCGAGTGAAGATAGAAATGCGGCTGACCGATCAGGACGACCACACCGTCCTCTACGCCGAACTGACCATCGTCATGTGGCAAAGAGAGCAGGCCACGACACCGTCCGGAGGCTTCAACTGACACACGGCAGGACGTCACCAGAAAGAGCCACGGTCCCGCCCTACATCGACGAAGCGACCTTCATCTCGTATCCGCAAGTCAGCGTGGGACGTGACGACCCCACCTCACGACGGTGGCTCAAGGTAGTCAAACCCCCGTCCCGGAACTTGTCAAGGTGATTGAGTCCAACGGGGGGTCCCGGTAGTAATGGCGCAAAAAACAACGAAGTTCGCGTAGTGCCTGGTCAGCGGCGATTTCTCGGTTCGGGCTGCGGGCCGGGGTGGTTGGTGCTTGGCTTGTCTGCCGATGAGGTTGGTCGGCGTGTTGGAGGCTGGGGTTCGTGGCGACGCGGGTATTCGCGGACGAGGAGTTGCAGCGCCTGCGGGAGTTCCCGGAGATCAGTCGTGAGGAGTTGTTCCGGTACTTCACGCTGACCCCGGCGGATCTGGCGTTTGTTGCTCCGCAGGGCAGGGGCCCTGCGGTCCGTCTGGGCCTGGCGGTGGCGTTGTGCACCTTGCCGTGGCTGGGGTTCGTGCCGGACAAGGTGCCGTCGGCGCCGCCGGTGGCGGTGGCCCGGCTGGCGGATCAGCTGAATATCGATGCAGCGCAGCTTCGTTCGTATGGCAAGCGGGCGCAGACGCGGACCGAGCATGTGCGGCTGGTGGCCCAGTATCTGGGGTGGCGGCCTGCCGGGGCGATGGAGTTGAAGGAGCTGGATGAGTTTCTGCTGGCGCGGGCGATGGAGCACGATTCGCCGACGCTGTTGTTCCGGCTGGCGTGTGAGTACCTGATCTCGGCGCGGGTGATCCGGCCGGGCCCGGAAACGGTGGTCCGCCGGGTCGCGCACGCTCGCACGCGGGCGCAGCGGGAGACCTACGACCGGTTGGCGCGCGAGTTCACGCCGCAGCGGTGTAAGGAACTGGATGCGTTGCTGGTCGTCGACCCGTCGATCGAGATGTCGCGGTTGCGGTGGTTGTCGACCGGCCCGGTGGAGGCGTCGGCGACCGCGGTGAAGGCCGAGGTCGAGAAGCTGGTGTTCCTGCGCAACCTGGGCGCGGATGAGCTGGACATGTCGGTGCTGCCGGCGGAGCGGCGGCGGTTCCTGGCGACGGTGGGCCGCCGCTTGACGGGCCAAGCCCTCGAACGCCGGGATCCGCAACGCCGCTACCCGATTCTGCTCACCGTGTTGGCGCAGTCGGCCACCGATGTGCTCGACGAGGTGGTGCAGCTGTTCGATCAGGCGATCTCGGCCAGGTTGAGCAAGGCCGAACGCCGGATGCGCGACGAGCTGGCCGAGCGCGGTAAGGCCGGAGAGGATCGGCAGGGGTTGCTCGACGACCTGCTGGCGATCGTCTGTGACCTGCAGATCCCCGACGAGGAGATCGGCGGCCTGATCCGGGGCGATCGGATCGGATGGGAGCGGTTGCGGGCCGCGGTCGCGCAGGCCAAGCCTCGGCTGCCGCGCGATCACGGGCACCTGGCCGCTCTGGACAGCTCGTACTCCTACCTGCGGCAGTTCACCCCGCAGGTGCTGTCGACAGTCCGGTTCGCCGGCGGCACCGCCGCGACCGAGCTGCTGATCGGGGTGCACATGCTGCGGGAGCTGAACGCGACCGGTACCCGCAAGGTGCCCGACGACGCGCCGACCGGGTTCGTGCCGACGAAGTGGCGCGGCTACCTCGACGAGGCCCGCAAAGCCGGTAACACCACCGCCTATCGGCACTACTGGGAGCTGTGCGTGCTGCTGGGGCTGCGTGACGGGTTGCGCAGCGGGGATGTGTTCGTGCCGGGGTCGCGCCGCTACGCCGACCCGGCCGCGTACCTGCTGACCCCGCAGGCGTGGGAGCCGCAGCGTGACGAGTTCTGCCGCCTGGTCGGCAAGTCCGCTGATCCCGCTCGCGCGCTGGCGACCGCCACCGACGAGCTCGACGCCGCTATGGGCGAGTTGGAGAAGGTGCTCGCCGGCGGCGACGGGCCGGTCCGTCTCGATGAGGCCGGTGACCTGGTGATCTCACCGCTGTCGGCGGAGGATGTGCCCGCGGAGGCGACGGCGCTCAAGGCCGAGCTGACGGAGATGCTGCCGTTCGCGCCGATCGTGTCGCTGCTGATCGAGCTGGACAAACGCACCGGCTACCTGGACTGCTTCACCCACGCCGGCGGCAAACAGGCCCGCAGCCCGGAGCTGAAACGCAACCTCATCGCCGTCCTGCTGGCCTACTCCACCAACCTCGGGCTGACCCGAATGGCCGAGGCGTCGGGCCTCTCCTACGACATCCTGGCCTGGACCAGCGAATGGTATGTGCGGGAGGAGACGCTGCGGGCGGCGAACCTGACGATCATCGACTACCACCAAAGGCTGCCGCTGACCCCGGTCTTCGGCGCCGGCACCCTGTCGTCGAGTGATGGGCAACGGTTCCCGACCCGCGGCAAATCGGTCACCGCCAGAGCGTTGAGCCGCTATTTCGCGAACGAAGGACTGAGCACGTATACCCATGTCACCGATCAGCACGCCACCTACGGCACCAAGGTCATCGTCGCGACGAGACGCGAAGCTCACTACGTGCTGGACGAAATCCTCGGCAATGCAACGGATCTGCCGATCACCGAGCATGCGACCGACACGCACGGCGTCACCCTCGTGAACTTCGGGCTGTTCGACCTGCTCGGATTGCAGCTCTCGCCCCGCATCCGGGACCTGGGCCGGATCACCCTGTATCGGGCGGCGCCTCGGGCCCAGGTGGAGTCCGCGTTCCCGCACGCCGGGCCGCTGCTGACCCGCAAGCTGAATCTGGATCTCATCGCCGAGCACTACGACGACCTGCTCCGGCTGAGCGGGTCGCTGAAGTTCGGGCACGCCACCGCGTCGCTGCTGGTCGGCAAGCTCTCCGCGTCGGGCCGGCAGAACGCCCTCGCGGCGGCGCTCAAGGAATACGGGGCGCTGCGGCGCACGATCTACGCCGCCCGGTACCTGTCCGACCCGGGCTATCGGCGCAAGATCTCCCGACAGCTCAACAAGGGCGAATCCCTGCACGCGCTCCGCCGCGACCTGCTCTACGCGCACGAAGGCGCCGTGCGCGCGAGGCACCTGGAGGGACAGACCGAACAGGCATGGTGCCTCACGTTGGCGACCAACGCCGTCATCGCCTGGACCACAGAGTATTACGGGCTGGCGACCGAACAGATGCGGCGGGCCGGGCGGCGCATCGACGACGAGGTGCTGACGCACATCTCCCCGGCCCACAGCGAGAACATCAACTTCTTCGGCGCCATCGAGGTCGACATCGACGCCGAACTCGCCCAGCTCGGCCCCACCGGGTACCGGCCGCTGCGCGTGCGGGACACCCTGTTCTGACCCGCAGCGCCGGCCCGGATCGGCGGCGGCGCGATCTAGCAGCAGGCGCTGGTTCCGGTGGTCGTGGTCGGGTCGGTGATCGCGTCGGCGAGGGGGCGGGCGAGCTGGTGGTAGGCGTCGGTGACCGGCAGCACCGTCATGCCTGGGAATTTCGCCTGCCAGTGGTGGGCGGCGTCGGAGGTGGCGAGGAACATCTGCGGGTTGCAGCAGGTGGCGCGGAGGTGACCGGGCTGGATCCGGTCGGGGTCGACGAAGGCCACCATCGCGGTGGCCGGTTCCAGGTCGCTGACCCCGGTGACGGGGTCGATGGTCAGGCGCACGGTGGTGCCCGTGATCGGGCAGTCGGATTCGATGCAGGCGGGTGCGCCGATGACGGCGGGGAAGATGAGGGTGTCGGGGGCACACCAGGTGTAGAGCTGGTGGCCACCGACGCTGAACCGGTGCGGGGTCGGGTTGAGGGTCAGGCCCCAGCCGACGATCCGGCCGGCCTCGTCGTATTCGACGTCGGCGCCGATCGGCGTCTGCGCGGGGTCGAGGTCGGGCACTCCCGCGGCGGCGGCGAGTTCGGTGACGGTGACCGGGGTGCCGTGGGCGAGCAGCCGCAGCGCGGCGCGCATCAGCGCCCGGTCCCGGCCGGCGGGCAGGATCTTGGCGAAAACGTCGGCAGTGAGGTTGTCGGTACTCATGGGATCGGACTCCTCGAGGGCGATCGGACAGTGACGGTGCCGACGGTAGGGTCTGTCCCCGGGGTGAGGGTCAAGCCCGTAGCTCGCATCCGCACGGGTCACCGGCCCAGCACAGGTCGTCGGTGGCCAGATGCGCACGGTGTGCGGTTTCGAAGGCGTCGATGCGGTCGAGGATCTGCTCGGCATCGGGCGCAGCCGCTGCCGCGACCGCTGCAGCAGCTCGGCGAGATGGGCGCCGACCGAACGGCCGTGGTCGTCACGGTCGGTGGAGGTGAGCTGGCAGATCTCGGCGATGGTGAGCCCGAGGCCGCGCAGCTCGCCGATGAACCGCACGCACCACTCCGCGTCGTCGGTGTAGAGGCGGTAGCCGGCCGGGCTGCGGCCCAGGGTGTAGATCAGGCCGAGGTCGGTGTACTCGCGCAGCGCCTTCACCGGCACCCCGGTGCGGGCCGAGAGGTCCCCGATCGTCATGTGTCCGTTCATCACTGCCTCCCGTCCGACGGCGTCAGCCTGCGCAGCAGGACAGTTTGGTGACGTCGGTGGTGAAAGTCTGCGCGGTCAGTTTCAGCGCTTCGGCCATGGTCAGGTACGGCGCCCAGGTGTGGGCGAGCCGGTCGACGGTCAGACCCGCGGTCATCGCATAGGTGGCGGCGGTGATCAGGTCCCCGGCGCCGTCGCTGAGGGCGTGCACGCCCATGATCCGGCCGGTGCCGGCTTCGGCGACGATCTTGACCAGGCCGCGGGTGTCCCGGTTGACCAGCGCCCGCGGCACGCTCGACAACCCCAGCACCCGGCACTGGCAGGCCAGCCCGGCCGCGGCGGCTTGCGCGTCGGTCAGTCCGACCGAGGCGATCGCGGGGCTGGTGAACGTCACGCGCGGCACCGTGGTGTAGTCCAGGACGCGATCGGCACCGGCCAGGGCGTTGTCGGCGACCAGGGTGCCCTGCGCGGCGGCCACGTACACGAACTGCGGATCCCCGGCCACGTCCCCGGCCGCCCAGATGCGCGGATTGCTGCTGCGCTGGCGGTCGTCGACCACGACCGCGCCCCGCTCGTCGACGGCGACGCCGACCGCATCCAGGCCCAGCCCGGCGGTGTTGGGGCGGCGGCCGGTGGCCATCAGCACCTGCTCGGCCCGCAGCTCGGTGCTGGCGCCGCCGCCGGTGCGCACGGTCACCACCTTGTGCCCGTCGTCGGCGAGGACCTTCTCGACGGTGGCGGCGGTGAGCACGTCGATGCGCTCGTGGGCGAAGACGGCCTCGAGCGCGGCCGAGATTTCCGGTTCCTCACCCGAGGTCAGCCGGCTACGCGCGATCACCGTGACCTTGCTGCCCAGGCGGGCGAACAGCTGGGCCTGCTCGAGCCCCACATAGCCCGCACCCACCACGATCAGCGACTCCGGCAGCTGCTGGAGGTCCATGGCGGTGGTCGAGGTCAGATACCCGGCCTCAACGAGGCCGTCGATCGGCGGAGCCCAGGGCGCGGCACCGGTGGCGATCAGATACTGGTCGGCCTCGATCACCCGTACACCGCCCTCGGCGCGCGCGACCCGCAGCACGGGTGCCTCGGCGCTGCCGTCGAACACCGCGGTGCCGGAGACGATCTCCCACCCGTAGTCGGCGGCCAGGTCGACATACTTCTCCGCCTGCAGCTGCCCGACCAGCGCGTCCTTGCCCGCGATCAGGGCGGGGAAATCCAGCGGCACCTCGGCGGGGGTGAGCCCGGGGAACCGGCCCGCCGCCTCGGCGGCGTGGCGGGCCTCGGCGGCGGCCAGCAGCGCCTTCGAGGGCACACACCCGACGTTCACGCACGTGCCCCCGACCGTCCCGCGCTCCACCATCACCACCCGTTTGCCGAGGTTGACCGCGGCGATGGCGGCGGCGAACGCCGCCGAGCCGGAACCGATGATCGCCAGATCGGCGCGGGAATCTGTCAAGGTCACGAGGGTGCCTCCTGGTCGGGCAACCGCTGAACCGACAACGGCTGCTATTCGTGTTGACGAATATCTACCGGAACCATATTATGCGTTTATCCGAATAGTTCAAGTCTCGTGGAGGCGATCCCATGGCCCGGTCCACCACCGCCACTGTCACCGTGCCCGGTGCCGAGTCGGCGTGTACGCATCTGGATACGACGGCGAAGTTTTTTCGCGCCCTGTCGGATCCGACCCGGCTCAAGCTCCTCGAATTCATCCTCGCCGGGGAGCGCACCTCCGCCGACTGCGTCGAACACGCCGGCATCTCGCAGCCCCGGGTGTCGGTACACCTGTCCTGCCTGGCCGACTGCGGGTATGTCCTCGCGCGCCGCGACGGGAAGAAACTGCGGTACTCCGTGGGTGATCCGCGGGTAGCTGACCTGGTGATGCTGGCGCGGTCGCTGGCGGCCGACAACTCCGCCGCGCTGGGCTGCTGCCCGCGCATCCCCGCCGCGGACGGTAGTGGGCGGCGATGAACACACCCGACAACAAGGCGATGAACACACCCGACAACGACTCGGGCGGGTTCGGTGGTCTGCTCGCAGTGGCCGGTGGCGTGCTGGTGATGGTCGCCTGCTGCGCCGGTCCCGCCCTGATCGCCGGCGGCGTGCTCGCCGGTCTCGGCGGTGTCTTGACCAGCCCGTGGCTGCTTGCCGCAGGCGTGCTGGTCGTGGCCGCCGCCGTCGGCTACACCCTGCGGCGCCGCGCCCGTAAGGCCACGGGGTGTTGTCCGCCCCGACCCGGATCCCCTCGGTCGGCTCCGGCCGACCGCGACCGGACGGAAACCCCGGCATGACCGTCTCGAACTCTGACACCCCGATGAGCGGTCGCGAGACCGCGCTGACACTCCCTCGCCCCCCGCACGAAAGGCCACTGTCCTCGAATGGCCACTCTGCCACGCTTTCGCCGCCCCGCCCTCGCCGCCGCCGCGCTGGCGCTGTCCGCAGCCCTGGCCCTCACCGGGTGCACCTCGACCGACACGACGGCGCAGGATCCGGTGGCGCCGGTGCAGGTCGACACCGTCACCGGCACCTCCATCAGCGTGCCCGGTGACAAGCCGACCGCGTTGTTCTTCTTCTCCGTCGGCTGCGGCGAATGCGTGGGCGGCGCGAAATCGGTGGCGCAGGCGGCCGGACAACTCGGCGACAAGGCGTCGTTCGTGCTGGTCGACATGGATCCGGGTGAATCCGCGCAGACGGTGGCCGGGTTCCAGGACTTCACCGGCACCCAGGCGCTGCCCGCCGTGATCGACACCGGCGCCACCCTCACCACACGACTCTCGGTGGCGTCGCTCTCGACGCTGGTCGTGGTCGATCCGGCGGGCAAGGTCACCTACCGCGCCACCGACCCGTCCGCCGACCAGATCACCACCGCACTGCGCGACGCGGGAGCGGCGTGATGGGCGGACTGCTGGCGCTGGCGTTCACCGCCGGGATGCTCGCCCCGGTCAACCCGTGCGGATTCGCGCTGCTGCCCGCCTGGATCACCCACACCCTCGGCGACACCACCACCGACGCGTTCCCGGTCCGCATGGCGCGCGCCCTGCGCGCCGGGACCGCGCTCACCCTCGGATTCGCGGGCACCCTCGCCGCGGCGGGCCTGGCCGTCAGCGCCGGCGCCCGCGCGCTCATCGCCGCGGCCCCCGCCTCGGCCTGGCCGTCGGCGCGGCGCTGGCGGTGCTCGGGCTGGTCATGCTCACCGGCCGTGGCCTTGGCCTGCGCCTGCCCCGCCGCGCTCAGCGCCCGCCCCGCGCATCGATGACCACCACCGGTATGGTGGCCGCCGGTGCCGGCTATGCGGCCGCGTCGCTGTCGTGCACCTTCGGGGTGCTGCTCGCCGTGATCGCCCAAGCCCAGGCCACCGCCGGATGGGCAGCGCTGCTGGTGGTGTTCGCCGTCTACGCCGCCGGGGCCGCGACGGTCTTGCTGCTGGTCAGCCTCGCCACCGCCGCGGCGGGCACCGCTGCCACCCGCTACCTCGCGGTGCTCGCCCGCCACGGCACCCGCATCACCGCCGTCGTGCTCGTCGCTACCGGCGCCTACCTCGTCTGGTATTGGTGGCCCGCCGCTATCGGCAGTACCGGTGGTGCCGCGATGGGCTCCACCGCCTGGTCCGCCGCGGTGAGCATCTGGATTCAAAACCACACCGGCACGGTCATCATTCTCGCCGTGGCGGCCGTGGCCGCCACGCTTGCCGCCACCGTCGTTGCCCGCAACACCCGGGCCCGACACCGCGACGCCACCCCCGACAACGACTGCTGCGCCCCCGCACCCGCCACAATCGAGGAGAAACACGCGCGCTGACCGCGCCGACCGGTCGACTGCCGTACCCCTTCCAGAGCGATTCGATCGAGGAAAGGCACCGAGCACATGAGCGAACGCTACGACACCCTGGTACTCGGCGGCGGCATGGCCGGCCTGCCGCTCGCGCTGCGCGCGGCCCGGCACGGCCGCGTCGCGTTCGTGGAGAAAGAACTGCTCGGCGGGACCTGCCTCAACCGCGGCTGCATCCCCACCAAGACCATGATCGCCTCCGCCGCCGTGGCGCACCAGGCGCGCCGCGCCGCCGAATTCGGGGTCCGCCTACCCGGACCGGTCACCGTCGATTTGGCCGCCGTGGTCGACCGCAAGAACACCATCGTCGACTCCATCCGCGCGGGCTCCTACCGCACCGTCGAGAAATCAACGGACCTCGACTTCTACCACGCCACAGGACATTTCACCGCACCCCGCACACTCACCGTCGACGGCACCGACCTGACCGCCGACCGGATCTTGCTGGTCACCGGCACCCGCAGCACCATCCCCGCCATCGACGGCCTCGACACCGTCCCCTACTTCACTTCCCGCACCCTGCTGGACCTCACCGACCTGCCCTCACATCTGCTCGTCGTCGGCGGAGGCTACGTCGGCTGCGAGTTCGCCCAAATGTTCCGGCGATTCGGCTCCGAGGTCACCCTCATCCAACGCGCCGACCGGCTGCTCCCCGGCGAGGACCCCGACATCTCCGCCGCCGTCAGAGAGGGCATGACCGCCGACGGCATCACCGTGCTCACCGGCACCACCTGCACCGCGGCCACCGGCACCACCGGGAACATCCGGCTCGGCTGCACCGGCAGCGAAGCCGACGACATCACCGGCAGCCACCTGCTGATCGCGACAGGACGCACCCCCAACAGCGACAATCTCGGCCTCGAGTACCTCGGTCTCGAACCCGACCCACAGGGCTTCCTCACCGTCGACGCCTCCCTGCGCACCGACGCCGAAAATGTTTGGGCGCTCGGCGATCTGCGCGGCGGGCCCATGTTCACCCACACCGCCCGCGACGACGCCGACATCGTCTACCGCACCATATTCCGAAGCCAGGACCGCACCACAACCGGGCGCATCGTGCCTCACGCGGTGTTCACCGACCCCGAAGTCGGCGCCGTCGGGCTCACCGAACCTGCCGCCCGCGCCGCCGGCTACGACGTCGTCGTCGGGCGCCAGGACTTCACCGGCGTCGTGAAAGCCCGCGCCATCGGCAACACCCGCGGCCTGGTCAAATTCGTCGCCGACGCCGCCACCGACCGTATCCTCGGCTGCCACATCGCCGGACCCGACGGCGGGAACCTCGTTCACGAGGCCGTCATCGCCATGACCACCGGCGCCACCTACACCCAACTCGCCCAAGCCATCCACATCCACCCCACCCTCGCCGAAGCGGTCAACACCGCCGCCGGCGGCGTCCACCGCGAAATCGGCGCATAGACACCCCATGAGCATCGCCCGGTACTCGGGTGAGGCCATTTTCCGACTGCCACGGATAACACCCTGTTATCTGTAGCATCATGACATCCGGCCTGCGCCGACTCCGCTCCGGCGGTGCGCGACGCGGACCTGTTATCTGCGGCAAGCCCAGTGAGGGAGGTACCACCGTGCCGTCCGGGATCACCGTCCGCGCCGCCGGCGACAGCTTCCTCGACTCGATCGGCTCCCCGAACACCCGCCGCGCCTACGGCATCGCCGTCGACAAGACCACCGCCACGCTCGGCGAGACCCGGCGGCTGGCCGACGTCGCCGACGATGAGATCGGTGAAACCCTCGAAACCCTGTGGGGCTCCTCAGCAGTCAACACCTGGAACGCCCGCCGCGCCGCGGTCGCGTCGTGGCTGGCGTGGTGCCGCGAGCACGGCCACACCGCCCCGGCGGTCCCGGCCTGGGTGAAACGCTCCACTCCACCGGACTCCACCACCCCGGTGCACTCGCGCACCGCGATCGACCGGCTCATCGCCCGCCGCGACATCGACCTCCGGGAGAAGACGCTGTGGCGGATGCTCTACGAAACCTGCGCCCGCACCGAGGAACTGCTCCAGGTCAACATCGAGGACCTCGATCTGGCCGGGCGGTGTTGCCCGGTGAAGTCCAAGGGCGCCAAGCCCCGCACCCGCCGCCGCGGTGCCACCTACCACGAGTACGCGCACGAGCTCGTGTACTGGGACGCGGGCACCGCCCGGCTCCTGCCACGCCTCACCAAGGGCCGCACCCGCGGACCGCTGTTCGTCACCCACCGCCGACCGGGCCCCGGAAAGGCCGCCGCCGACCGGGACATCTGCCCCGACACCGGGCTGGCCCGGCTGTCCTACGGCCAGGCCCGCGCCGTGCTGGATGCCGCCACCGCGACGAATGGGCCCGGCACCGGTTGGGATCTGCACGAACTTCGGCATTCCGGCCTGACGCATCTCGGCGAGGCCGGTGCCAGCCTGGTGGAGCTGATGGCCAAGTCCCGCCACCGCAAACCCGAGAACCTACGCCGCTACTTCAAACCCTCACCGGCAGCCATGCGCGGCATCACCAGCCTCATCGGCCCCGACCGCAGCCACCGATAGCGGCCACCAACAAGAGCGTCCGTCTACCCGCTGACCAGGCACTACGCGAACTTCGTTGTTTTTTGCGCCATTACTACCGTGACCCCTAGTCGGCCCGAAAGAATCTGGTGATGAGGTCTGCTGTGGCGCCCCAGTCTCCGTGACGAAGAAAATGACTCAAGTCGACCTTTACGAAGACCGCTTCTGCGGCGAAATAGGTTGTGTCGCCGACAGTACCGTTGGCTTCGATGAAGAGCGCGCGGTCGGTTTCGTCGACGAGGGAGGCGGTGATGTGCACGGGGGTGTGCAGTGGGACCGGGCGTCGATACTCCACGGTGAGGGTTCGGGTGACTG
>NZ_JANRHB010000050.1:0-25346 GCF_024733855.1 Gordonia sp. GONU | reverse complement strand
TACAATCACCAGCGTCGCCACAGCGCGATCGGGATGATGAGTCCGGTCGACTACGAGAACACCGCAGTCACCGAGCCCGAAGCCGCATAGAGGAGTCCTCCACGATTCCGGGGGAACCACACACTGATCAGAGGGGTAGTCATAGCGCCGTCGTCGTGGGCCGACGATGACGGGTACACCACTCTCCGATTGAGTGGGTCCCCCACGTGCCCACGTGACTGACATATCCGGTTCGGAGCGGGGACCGTTCGTCGCCGATCGAAAATGCAGTTACTCAAGCGTTCAATGCGTTTGGGCACGAAGAAGCCGACCATCGTCGGGAGAGGTTGTTCGATGACGGATACCGATGGGGACCCTCAGTCCCGGCTTGATGGCTTGAAGCTACGACTAAACGAAGCCGTTCGACACTTCGAGCAGGTCGCTGGCGAGAAAGTCCGTCGAGCAGAGCTTCCTGGCGAGTTTCCGGACAGTCCTGGCGGGTTCTTGAGCGTTGACCCGGACGGCAGATATCGCTTTGAGATCAGAGAAAGGGGCGAACCTGCGGCTCTGATCGTCTCCGACCGAATCGACGAAGTCGTGCTCGGCGTTATGAGCGATGTCGCCAGCAGCCATGCTCAAAGCGCTGCGCTGCGACATCCGGACTATGAAAGCGTCAATGACGCTCGGAGACTATGGTTCCCGCGGTGGAGCCGACTGATGCACTCTCTGTCTCCCGAGTGGGGCAGGCACACCGATCTTGAAATCAGTGAGATCTTGAAGACGTACCCGTTCGACTGAACGTCTCGGCATGCCTAACACTCTGCAAGGGCGATGTATCGATTTAGTGCGTATCTCGGGAAGCCGTGCCCGCTACCGCGGGAGTCGGAGCATCGCTGGATCTGCTGTGGCCAGGATGACGCGGTCGTCTCTATTTGCCGACTGGCCGGCGCAGAGTCACACCCGCTGATAAAGCCCCGTCGGTCCCACGGGGAACGTCACGTGCGAGCTTGACGGCGGTTCCCGACCTTGCGCATCACACCGATCAGCCCGAGACCGACGCTGGGCGCGAGATCTCCGGCCCGGCTGAGGACCCCACGCCACCGCGGCAGTACTCGGAAGATCTGGCGGCTGTTCATGAGTTCCATACCGGCGCGAACGACCGCCGCCTCGTCGAGCGGTCGGGGCCCGGCAAAGAGCATCGCGGCACCCAGGTCTTTCGCGTGTGAGGTCACCATCTGCGTGTTCACGACATCCGGGCACAGCGCGCGAACCCGGATGGGCAGACCCGCGTGCCGCAGATCGCCCTCCAACGAGGTCGTATAAGACAGCACTGCTGCCTTGGTGGCGGCGTACAACGCCAACCCCGGCACCGGAGCAAGCGCCGATAGAGATGCGACGTTGAGGATGACCCCGCCACCGGTGTGGCGCATTTGCGTAATCGCGGCAGCCGATCCCGCCATCACGCCACGCACATTCACGTCGAGGATGGTCGCGATCTCGTCGTCGGAGTGCTCCCACGCCTCTCCCGCATAGAGAACGCCGGCATTGTTCACCCAGACTCTCAACTGCCCGAGTGCAGCAGCTTCCTCGGCTATCCGGCGATGCGACGAGATGTCTCGCACGTCCTGCTGCAGGCCGACTGCGCCGCTACCGATGCCGGCTGCGGCACTTTCTGCCGCTGCGCCGTCGACGTCGGTCAGGATCACCCGATGTCCCTCCTCTGCGAGACGACGGGCAAAAGCAAGGCCGATACCGCGACCGGCGCCGGTGACAACTGCTGTGGTGGGCATGCCGGGACTCTACTGTGCGTCCCTCGGCCCAGGCGTGGCATGTCTCGACCCGCCCACGTCCGGTGATGTTGTTGCAGAAGTCGCCAGAGCCTGAACGCCGAGCACTTATGGTGGCCCCATGGACACCGACGCCACTCGTCGTCTCGATGAACTCGCGTACATCGAGGCCATCAAGCAGCTCAAGCACCGCTACTGGCGGGCGTGTGATGCGAAGGACGTCAACGGCTTTCGATCCTGCTTCATCGCTCGCGGTGCACGCATCGACTACGGCCAGCTCGGCACCTTCGACGACGCGGAGCCGATGGCGAGGATCTTCGAGCAGGTCGCGCTGCACCAGGTCGACGGTCGGTACGTCATCTTCGACATGCATCACGGCTTCCATCCCGACATCACGCTGACCTCAGACACCACGGCGACGGGCCGCTGGACCCTGAAGTTCCGTCAGGTGAACCTGCTTGACCGCACCGAGACCGTGATGACAGGGGAGTACGACGACGAGTACATCGTCGAGGACGGCGAGTGGAGAATATCGGCCAGCACGCTCACCGAACGCTGGTCCCTGCGGCGACCGCTCGGTGACGACGCCACAGTGCACGCGGGAACCTTCCAGGGCTGACCTACCACTCGTCACGTGGCAACGTGGAACCCATGTCCGATCCCGAGCACACCCCCGACGGCCATCACGTCGTGATCAACGGCCGCAAGTGGCGTGCCACCGACCCGCTCATACCGGACGAGCGCCGATCCGAACTGCAGTCGATCCTCATGGCGTGGCGACGGGACGTGAAACGGACACAGGGTGCGCCCGAGTCGCGCGCCGGCGTCCAGGCGGCGAAAGTCGCGTTGGGGGAGCGAGGTACTCCCTGGTGGGAGCAGACCGACGACGAGCGTCGTGCTCGCTGGGAGAACGAGGTGCCGCGACCGAAGGACGCGTGACGCTCAGCGAGGAACGATCGATTCGGCCGCGTATCGTCCTGCGCGCTCGAATGTTTCGGTGATGTCGAGGTCGGGATCGATCCGCCAGTATCGCATCGTCGACAGGTAGATCGCCGCCACCATCTGGGCGAGGAACTCGACCGGATGGTCGGTGCGCACGTCGCCTTGTTCCAGGCCCGGCTCGATCAGACGCCGCACTTGAGCGGTGAACAGATGGCTGCGCTCGCCAAGGCCCTCCGACGCCGTCGCCAGACGCTCGATCTCTCCGGTCACCACACGCATGTAGTCGGGATCGGAAAGCGATGACTGCGCGAAGTCGATGAACACGCCGACCACGCGATCGTGGGTACTGACCGGTCGTCGCAGCATCGAGTCGACGACGCGCCCGAAGACGCTCATCAGCTCGGCGTACAACGCAGTGACGAGATCATCCTTGCTGGGGAAGTAGTTGAAGAAGGTCGCGCGGGAGACCTCGGCACGCTCCGCGATCTCCTCGACCGTCGCATCCGTGCCGCGGGTGGCGAGGAGGTCGCGAGCCGCGGTCAGCAGTCGGTCGCGCGTCTGCTGCTTGTTCTTCTCACGACGTCCGACGGGCGCAGCCTCGGTCATCTGTGTGCCTCCGTCGGGGTCGTCGAGCAGCCGGGTGGCGCTCCTGGGGACCAATTCTTACATTCGCCCACCGATTTCTGGATGGTGGTCTAACTTTTGCCTCTAGGTCCACTGTGACGCAGGACACGGGCTTCGATACGCGACGTACTCGCTGCGCTCGTTCGGCGCTACTCAGCCGGCGGGAACAACGAGACGCGGTTCAACGAGGGGTGGTGAGAGCTCATGCGGGTCTGTCGGCCCCGGCGGGGAGGGGCCATCGCCAAGCGCTGGAGGGTCGGCGCCCGAGCCGGCAACGGTCGTGGAGTCGTTGCGCCGCCTGTTGTTCTGACTTCCAATTCAGTTGCAGCCCAGCACGATTAGCCACCCGAATTTTTCCCGAACATCCGCATATCCGACACGGTCGGGTCTACAGTCACCACGACGCCGACCACCGATCACGGCTTCCGCAGCACCCCGCGCGCGGCGTCATCTCCTATCGAAGGGATCGCAGTTGAAATCACCAGTTGCACTCAAACGCGTCGTACGCACGACCGCCGTCCTCGGCTGCGCGAGCGTCCTGACTCTCGGCACACTCACGGCATGCGCCGACGACAGTTCGGACAGCTCGAGCGCCGGAGAGACCAGCTCGCTACCCAGCAACGCGGCGACCGGCGACCCGATCAAGATCGGATTCATCACGCCCGAGGGCGGTGCGGTGACGACGCCGATGGTGCGCGAGGGAGGTGAAGCGGCCGTCGAATACCTGAACAACAATGGCGGCGGCATCGGCGGGCACAAGATCGACCTCGTGGTGTGCAAGCAGCAGGAGGAGCCGGCCTCGGCGACCAAGTGCGCCAACCAGATGGTCGAGGAAAAGGTCTCGGTCGTCGTGTCACCGCTCGGCGCGCAGGGTGCGGTAATGCTGCCGATCGTCGCCGGCGCCGGAATCCCCTACGTCGCACAGGCTCCGGTCTCACAGGCCGAGATGGCGACGCCCGGGTCGTTCATGCTCTCCGGCGGCATCGTCGCGGTGCTCGCCGGCCAGGCCGCCACCGCCGCAAAGGACGGCCTCAAGAAGGTCAGCCTCATCATCGGCGACTCCGGCGACGCGGCCGCGTCGGTCAAGGCACTCGGTGACCCGATGTTCCAGCGCGCGGGCGTGGCCCTCAACGTCGTCACGATCCCGACCGGTGCCGCGGACCTGACCCCGCAGATCACCGCCGGCCTCGCCGACAACCCCGACGCGGTGAGCATCCTCGGTGACACCCGCCAGTGCATCTCGGTGCTCAAGACGCTGCAGACCGTCGCACCGGACGCCAAGAAGTACCTGATCGCCAGTTGCCTCGACAAGCCCGTCCTCGACGCCGTCGGCAACGAGGCCGTGTCCGGCTCCAAGGCGTTCACCACGGTGAACCTCAGCTCCGACGACCCGAGCGTCACCCAGTACCGCAGCGTCATGGCGCAGTACGCCCCGGACACCGATCCGGCCGGCCTGGCCTACATCGGCTACCAGGTCGTCGCCGCGCTCGGGGAGCTCAACGGCCTCGACGGAACCGTCGACGCGCAGACGTTCAAGAAGGCGCTGGCCGGGGCCAAGGACGTACCGCTGCCGGCTGCTCCGGGAATCACCTTCACCTGTGACGGCAAGGCCTTCCCGCCGCTGACGTCGCTGTGCAGCAAGGCGATCCTGGTCAGCGACGTGACCGCCGACGCCAAACTCGAGAACACCGTCGCCACCAACACCAACTGATTCCGAACAGATCGGGGCCGCGTCCCGGCGCGGCCCCGATCGAGGAGTTCCATGACCGACCATCTCGCGTTCCTGATCCTCGGCCTCGGCAACGGGGCCGTTTTCGCCGCACTCGGTCTCGCCCTGGTGATGACCTTCAAGAGTTCCGGCGTGGTCAACATCGCCACCGGCGCCGTCGCCCTCTACGCCGCCTACACCTACGCCTTCCTGCGGAAAGGGGAACTCCTCAACCCCATACCCGGCTTCCCGACGACCATCGACCTGGGGTCGGATGTCGGAGTCGCTGCCGCGGTAGCGATCTCCGTGGTGATCGCGGCGATCCTCGGTGTCATCCTGTACCTG
The DNA here is from genome assembly GCF_024733855.1 of Gordonia sp. GONU. Lineage (NCBI taxonomy): Bacteria > Bacillati > Actinomycetota > Actinomycetes > Mycobacteriales > Gordoniaceae > Gordonia > Gordonia sp. GONU. The sequence goes on along the minus strand of NZ_JANRHB010000050.1, from coordinate 19,961 downwards.
CTCGTCTTCCGCCCGATGCGGACAGCGCCCACCCTGGCCAAGGCGGTTGCGGCCATCGGCCTGATGCTGGTGATCCAGGCGCTCATCGGGCTACGCGTCGGAGAGAACACCCCGAGCGTCGGACCCATCTTCAAGGTCTCCACGTTCAAGATCGGCTCCAGCGCCGTGCCGACGGACCGCCTGCTGCTCGCGGTCGTCATCGTCGGTCTGGCAATCTGCGCCGGACTCGTGTTGCGCTACACCCGATTCGGCGTCGCCACCGAGGCCGCCGCCGAATCCGAGAAGGGAGCGCTGGTCACCGGGCTGTCGCCCGATCGCATCGCGGTCGCCAACTGGGCCCTCTCCTCGGCAACCGCCGGACTCGGCGGTGTGCTGATCGCTCCGATCGTGCCACTCAACCCCGTCGCCTACACGATGTTCATCGTGCCGGCGCTGGCCGCCGCACTCGTCGGCAACTTCACCGCCATCTCGGTGACCGTCGCCGCCGGACTCGTCATCGGCATGCTCCAGTCGGAGGCCACCAAGCTGCAGACGACCTGGGACTGGATGCCCGACGCCGGTGTGGCCGAGGCGGTTCCGCTGATCCTCATCATCGGATTCCTCCTCGTCCGCGGACAGCCCCTGCCCGGACGCGGAGCAGTCATCCGCCAGGACCTCGGCCGCTCACCCCGCCCCGAGCACCTGCTGGTCCCGGGGATCATCGCCATCGTCGTTGCCGTCATTGCTCTCCTCACCACCTCCGGCAGTCTGCGGCTGGCCGTGATCGCCACCATGATCTACGCGATCATCGCGTTATCCCAGGTGGTGGTCACCGGATACGCCGGGCAGGTGTCACTGGCACAGCTGACTCTGGCGGGAGTCGGGGCGTACGCACTGAGCAGGCTGACCGACGACCTGAATTTGCCCTTCCCGATCGCACCGCTTCTCGCCGCCTGCGCCGCGACGGTCATCGGCGTCATCGTCGGACTGCCGGCCCTGCGTGTGCGTGGTTTGCCCCTCATGGTCGCAACCCTCGCCCTCGCGGTCTTCTGCGAGGCGTTCTGGTTCCGAAACCCGTCCCTCAACGGGGGTCTGCAAGGCGCACCGGTGGATTCACCGTCGATCTTCGGTATCGACCTCGGCATCGGTGCGGGCGAGGGCTATCCGCGTCTCGCGTTCGGCATCCTGTGCCTCGTCGTCCTGACGGTCGTCGCCTACGGCGTCGCAGCGCTGCGTCGTAGTGGTCTGGGAGCGTCGATGCTCGCGGTCCGGGCCAACGAACGGTCGGCGGCCGCCGCCGGTATCAACGTCGGGGTCACCAAACTGATCGCCTTCGCGTTCGCGTCGTTCCTGGCCGGCCTCGGCGGCGCGCTGCTCGCCTACCAGCAGACGCTCGCCACAGCAGGAACCTACGCGGTCTTCGCCGGCATCGGCCTCTTCGCGGTCACCTACGTCGCCGGCGTGACATCGATATCCGGCGCGCTGCTCGCGGGAGTCATCGCACCCGGCGGCGTCATGTACTTCGTCGCCGACAAGTACGGCTCCTTCGGCGACTACTACATGCTCATCAGCGGAATCCTGCTGGTGCTCACCGTCGTCACCAGTCCCGACGGGCTCGCCGGGTACCTCCACAAGGTGCCGTACCCGGGTCGTCGCGGCACACCACGCCGGTTGAGCCGACACCGAGCGAAGCGAGGCGTCGCGTCGAAATCGTCGACGGAACAACCGGTCGACGCGCTGCCGACGCCGACCACCGACGTCACGGTTCCGCCGAGCGGCTCAGTAGTGCTCTCGGTGCGAGACGTCACCGTCCGCTACGGCGCGGTCACCGCGGTCCACGACGCCGGCTTCGACGTCCGGGCCGGGGAGATCGTCGGCTTGATCGGTCCGAACGGCGCCGGCAAGACCACACTCATCGACGCCATCAGCGGTTTCGCGACGGCAGACGGGTCGGTCACCCTCGACGGTGTCTCGCTCGACGGTCTGGCACCGCACCGCCGCAGTCGCGCAGGACTGGGGCGTACCTTCCAGGACATCGAGCTCTACGGTGAACTGTCGGTCGCCGAGAATCTGGCGATCGCCGCACGACGCGCACCTGGCGACACGTCCGACAACGTGCGAGATGTGCTGCAGATGCTCGAGATCGAGCAGCTCCGAGACATTCCGGCCGCAGATCTGTCCCAGGGGCAGCGGCAGCTGGTGGCGGTCGCGCGCGTGCTCGCCGGTCAGCCACGGGTGGCCCTTCTCGACGAGCCCGCGGCCGGACTCGACAGCACCGAGAGCCGCTGGCTGGGAGAAAGACTGAGAGCTGCTCGCGCTCACGGTGTCTCGATGATCCTGGTCGATCACGACATGGATCTGGTGCTGAACCTGTGCGATCGGGTGATCGTGCTCGACCTCGGTACCGTCATCGCCGACGGTACACCCGATGAAATCCGGAGCTCGCCCGCCGTCGTCGGGGCCTACCTGGGCACACCGTCGTCGGCGATTGCCGGTCCCGACGACGCCGGGACGGACGAGGAACCCATTGGCGCACAGCCGAAGTCCGAGGTAGTGGGGGAGATGTCGTGACCGTGCTGGAATGTCGCAACCTCGACGCGGGATACAGCCGCGGGAACCCCTGCGTCCACGGGCTCGACCTGTCCGTGAACGCGGGAGAGATCGTCGCCCTGCTCGGGCCGAACGGAGCCGGGAAGACGACGCTGCTGACGACTCTCGCGGGGCTGCTGTCCCGACTCGGCGGGGACGTCACCGTCGCCGGGCAGGCGGTGCGCTCCGGCGATGCCCGTGCGGCGGTCCGCGCCGGTCTTGTGCTGGTGCCCGACGATCGTGCGCTGTTCCGCCGTCTGACGACCCGTCAGCACCTTCACCTGGCAACCCACCTGAAGGGCAGGACACGTGCCGAAGCGCTCGACAAGGTGCTCGCGCACTTCCCGTCACTGACCAAACGTCTGTCGGTGGCGGCCGGGGATCTCTCGGGTGGCGAACAGCAGATGCTGGCCATCGCGCGTGCGCTCCTGCAGAACCCGAAGGTCCTGCTCATCGACGAGCTGAGCATGGGTCTGGCACCCATCGTCGTCGAGTCGATCCTGCCGGTCCTGCGCGACGTCGCCGACACCGAGCAGACGGCGGTGATCCTCGTCGAGCAGCATGTCCGGCTGGCTCTCGGTATCGCCGACCGTGCCGTGGTGCTGGTCCATGGGGAAGTGGGTCTCGAGGACTCGGCAGCCGCGTTGTCGACGGACATCGAGCGGATCGAGGAGGCCTACCTCGGGACCGCACGCGCGTAGACGTCCACGGAAGCGCGTCGGCGAGTCGTCGGCCGTCGCGCCCGAGGGCCTCGGCTCAGGCGGTCTCGGGCTGCGGCCGGTAGATGGCGTCGGTGATGCGGTTGGCGATGTCGGCGTGGGTGAGAAACCGGGCGGGGGACAGCAACTCGGCGCACACGGCGCTGACCATGAACTCGACGGCGGCCTCGGGACTGGGGGACAGGTACCTGGCCACGGGTGATTCGGTGATGAACGCCAGCGCACGGTCGGTCACGATGTCGATCAGTGTCGGATGTCCCTCATGCCGGATCAGCCAGGGCGTCAACGATGCCGCGTCGTACCTCAGAGCGGCCTGGACCAGCTCGTTGTTGGCGTTGTAGTCGAGCACCTCGCGGACGAGCATGTAGATCGTGTCCCGCGGGTCGTCGGCGAATCGCAGGCGGCTCAACATGACCCGTTCGAGCGCATCGAGCTCCGAGGACACGATGGCCGAGAGCAGCTGGTCGCGCGAGGCGTACCGGCGGTAGATGGTGGCCCGGCTGATGCCGGCCTCCTTGGCCACGGCCGCCAGAGTGAGCGCGCCGACACCGACTCGACGCGCAACGGCGCGTGCCGCACTCGTCAGGTCTTCGCCGCTGGACATTCCGCCATCCTAGAACACCCTCCTGCGACACCCTTGCCGAATTTGTCTCACGTATGAGACTCTTCGGTCATGCCTGTATCAGACCTGACCCGGACGAGTACACGCGAGACCGACGGAGAATCCCCGTGGGATTCTCAGCACGAAGAGTTCGACTACGTGGTCGACGACATCGACGGCGAGATCCCGCAGTCCCTGCGTGGCGTCCTGTACCGGATCGGTCCGGGACGCTTCGAGATCGGTGGGCACCCGATGACCCACATCTTCGATGGAGACGGGATGGTGTCCCGTCTCGACATCTCGCCAGACGGGGTTCACTACCGGAATCGGTACGTCCGCACGCGCAGTTTCAAGCGCGCCAACGAGACCCGACTCCCGCCGAAGGGGTTCAACACCCAGCGGGTCGGCGGTCCGCTGGCGAATGTCCTCAAGTTCCCCGAGAACATGTCCAACACCAGCGTTCTCGTCCACGACGACGTTCTCTACTCCCTCTGGGAGGGCGGCCGACCGCACCGCCTCGACGCCGAGACACTCGAGACGTACGGCAGCGAATCCTTCGACGGCGGGCTGAAACGCCTGGGCGCGTTCTCCGCGCATCCGAAGATCGATCCGCGCACCCGCGGGGTGTTCAATTTCGGGCTCGACTTCTTCCCGCGCCCGATGCTCCGCTGCTACCGCCTCGACAAGTCGCGTCGCCTGCACAGCGTCGGCACGGTGCCCATCCCGAAGCTCGGCTTCGTCCACGACTTCGCACTGACCGAGCGTCATCTCGTGTTCGTCCTCGGGCCGCTCGTCGTCAGCCGGCCCATCCCGGTCGCGCTCGGGTTGCGGCCGTTCGGCGAGGCGCTGTCATACAAACCGGAGTTGGGCACGACCATCGTCCTCGTACCGCGTGACGGCGGGAAAGCCACACGCATCGAGACGGATTCGTTGTTCCACTTCCATGTGGCGAACGCCTACGAAGCCGGACCCGAGACCGTCGTCGACATCGTCGCCCACGACGCGACCGGCGGATGGACGCAGTGGAACAACTACCTCTGTAACTTCCGCGCCAAGGCCGGACCCGCGTTCGGCGGTACTCTCACCCGCCTGCGCATCAATCGCAACACCGAGGCGGTGACGCGCGAACAGCTCAACGAACTCGGTTGTGAGTTCCCGCAGGTTGATCCGCGGCTCGTGACCACCGCACACCGCTATACGTATTTGGCTGAGGCCTCCGTACGCGGTGGCGACCCCGATTCGATCACCACCGTCGACACGACGACCGGCACCCAGGATCGGTACACCACACCGGGCAACACCGTCTGCGAGCCGCTGTTCGCCGAGGACCCCGAGAACCCGGGCGAGGGTCGCGGCTGGTTGCTCAGCCTCGAACACCGGCCGTCGGACAAGCGTTCCCGGTTGGTCGTGCTGAACGCCGAACGTCCGAGCGCGGGCCCGGTCGCGGCGGCCACCCTCCGGCATCACGTGCCCATGACCTTCCACGGGGCGTACAAGGCCGTCGCGGATTGAGCGGTGGGGGCTGGCTTCGACGCGGTTCCTCGCTACGCTCGGTACCGGCTCAACCAGCAGTGATGCCGTCGCAGATTGAGCGGTGGGGGCTGGCTTCGACGCGGTTCCTCGCTACGCTCGGTACCGGCTCAACCAGCAGTGATGCCATCGCTCCCTGAGGTGTGAGAATCGTGGAGCCTACCGCTCCAGATAACTCGCGCGAGCGGCTTTCATGGCGTCGATCCGGCGGCGGAGTAGCTGTTCGGCAGCATTCCGGTCCGAGTCCGAGAGGTCACTGTCCGCCATAGCGGCGAGACGTGTCTCCTCCGAGACGATCTCGTCGCTCAACAGCTCTGCCGACATCTGGCGGGTCAGCAGATCCTGGTCGACCCAGTCGGCGGCCGGGATCTGTTCGACCAGTTCGTGTTCGCGACGCTCGGTCATGACGTGCGTTCGAATCGGAACAGCTTGCGGGCGTTCAGTTCCACCATCTTGTGGACGTCCTCGTCGGGGACGTCCACCATCTGCTCGGCGACGACCTTACGGCTGTTGGGCCAGTTGGAGTCGCTGTGCGGGTAGTCGCACTCCCAGGTGATGTTGTCGATGCCGACGGCGTAGCGGTTGTCGATGCCGTGCTGGTCCTCGATGAAGCACCCGAACATGTGCTTGCGGAACAGATCCGACGGCCGGACCGTCTGGTTGATGTTCTGGTAGTAGCGGTGCTTCTCCCATGTGGCGTCGATGCGTTCCAGCATGTACGGCACCCATCCGATGCCGCCCTCGGACAGCGCGAACTTCAGCTTGTCGTGGCGGTGGAACACCGGCGAGAACAGCAGGTCTGCGGTCGCGTACATCGAATTGCAGCCGAACAGGGCGATCATCACCGCCATCGGCGCCTCGGGTGCGGTGATCGGCGGCTTGCCCGACGTACCGAAGTGGATCGACAGCACCTGATCGTGGTCTTCACATGCGTCGAAGAACCGATCCCAGTGGTCGGTGTGGTACGACGGAAGTCCCAGCGGCACCGGGTTTTCCACGAACGAGATCGCCCGGGCGCCCCGGTCGACGGTCCGCTCGATCTCCTTGATGCACAGGTCCACATCCCACAGCGGCATGATCGTCATCGGGATGTAGCGGTCGGGCGCGGTGGGGCACCACTCGTCGAGCACGTAGTCGTTCCACGCCTGCACACACAGCAGGGCGAGATCCTTATCCTCGCCTTGGAGGAAGACGGTGCCGGCGAACTTGGGGAACGACGGGAAGCACAGCGCCGCATGGACACCGTCGATGTCCATGTCCGTGATCCGTGCCTTCGGGTCGTAGCAGCCCGGCAGCATGTCGTCGTACCGCACAGGTTCGGCGCCGTACTCTTCGGGTTTCTTGCCGGCGACCGCGTTGAGACCGATGTACGGGTAGACGCGACCTTCCCACTGCCACACCTGCGCGGGCGGGTTGCCCTCGTTCATGACCTTCTCGATGATGCGCGGACCGGCGTCGAGGTACTTCGACGGCAAGCGGTCCTGCCACAGCATCGGATGCTCGATGAGATGGTCGTCGGTCGAGATCAACTGCATGTGGTCTTGCAACGGCATGGTGGATGCCACTCCTCAGATCAGGTGAATCCGGTGATCGTGCAGCGGGGTCACTGTGCGTGTCCCGCCTTGGCTTCGGCGTCGCGGGTGAGTCCCGCGGCCAGGATGAGTTCTTCGTGCAGTTCGAACCACACGGTGTGGTACGAGTCGGCGATCGGCCTGGCCAGCCACGAGGTGTCACCGGCGGTCAGCTTCGTCAGCGCCTTGTCGAGTTTGGTGCCGTACCGCGACAGTCGGGGCAGGTGACGTCCGGCCTCGTCGACGACCACCGAGACGCGGTCATGGATCTCGGGGAGCCTGGCCAGGACGCCGGCGTCATAGTCGGCGTCGTCATGCGGGTTCGGTTGTCCGTCACGGAGTTGCCAGTCGGTGATGAGCGCCTTGAAGTCGCCGTTGACATCCCGGAACGACGAGTACGCCGCCGCGAAGGCGTCGGCGTCGATGTCTGCGCGCTCGGCGGCGAGCAACTCCGCGAGGCGCTCACGACCGGATTCGCTGACGCGGACGAGCGGTCCCTTGGCGATCACGTGCTCTGCGGCGACGAGTTGATCCAGCATCTGCTGCAGTTCGGTGGCATCGAGTCCGGTCGTCGCGCTCAGCTGCTCTGCCGTCGCCCGACCCTTGAGTCGAACCGCTTGCAGCACATCGAGTTCGGTCATCGTCTGCATTCTCCTCGAGTCGGGTTCAGCGTTTGGCGATCGTGAGATCCGACGAGTCGATGACCCATGTCGACGGTGTGACACCCTCGTCGCGCAGTTGATATTTCAGGACCTTGCCGGTCGCGTTCTTCGGCAGTTCCGGCCGGAACTCAATGTAACGCGGCACTGCGAAGTAGGGCAGTTTGTCCAGCGACCAGGCGCACAATTGTTCTTCGGTCAGCGTCGAATCCTCGACGAGGATCGCGGTCACCTTGATGTCGTCTTCGGTGAACTCCGACGGCACGGCATGCACGGCGACTTCGGACACGTCTGGATGGCTCCGGAAGGTGCGTTCGAGTTCGAAGCTGGAGATGTTCTCGCCGCGGCGCCGCAGATAGTCCTTCTTGCGGTCGACGAACCACAGCCAGCCGTCGTCGTCGAATCGGCCGATGTCGCCGGTGTGGAACCAGAGATTACGGGTCACGGCGAGTGTGGCCTCCGGGCGTCGCCAGTAGCCCTCGAACATGATGTGCGGGCGTCGGGGTCGGAGGATGATCTCGCCGGGCTGACCGTCGGGGACCTCGTTGTCCTCGTCGTCGACGATCCGGACGTCGAAGTCGTTGTTGCGACGGCCGGCGCATCCGAGCGGCGGGGACATGTCGGGGGGTGTGCTGGTGATGTAGGTGGCCTCGGTGAGCCCGAACACCGCGCTGCCGGCCGACTTCACGCCGAAGCGGGTCCGCCAGGTCTCGATCAGTTCCGGGGTCCACGGCGCACCGCCGACCTGCACGATCTGCCCGTGGCAGCGCAGCATCTCCGGGGTGTCGGGCATCGAGGCGATGAGCGAGATCATCACGCCCAGGATCGAGACCCGCCGTGCCCCGGTACGTTCCACCTCCGGCCAGAAGTTCGACAGCGAGAACCGCGGGGCAATCGCCAGCGTCGACTGGTTGACCGCCGTCGCGAGCACCGACGTCGCCGCCGCATTGAGGTGGAAGAGGGGGAGCGGCGTCCAGAGGGTATGGCTGCGATCGCGTTTCGCCGCACTGGTCGCGGCCAGGTTCGCGGCATAGTTGTGGCTGATCATGCAGCCCTTCGACGGGCCTGTGGTGCCCGACGTGTAGATCAGCATCGACAGGTCGCGGTAGCCGACCGGTACCGGAGTGAACTTCTCACCGACGCCGACGGCGTCGACCTCCGCCAGGGGCAACGCGGTGACCAGGTTCAGGGACGCGCTCGCGTCCCCGCGGTAGGCGAGGTGAGTGAGTTCCGGCAAGCCGTCCTCGATCTCGAGGAAACGCTGCGCGTAGTCCGCTTCGACGATGGCGACCTTCGCGCCCGAATCGGCGGCCTGGTGCCGGAGGAAGTCGGCCTTCAACGCGGTGTTCACCGGCACCCAGACCGCGCCGAGAGCGTTCGCGGCAAACCAGGACACGACGGCGTCGGCGTTGTTGTCGAGGACGCACAGCACCGTGTCTCCGGGACCGACGCCCAGCGACCGCAGGCCGACCGCCCGACGGAGAGCGCGGTCCCACACCTCGCGATAGGTCAGCACGTCACCGGAGAAGTCGAGGAAGACGGCGTCGCCGGCGTCGCGGACGGCGCGTTCGACGATGTTGATGACGGTGTCGGTCCGGCCCGGGCCCCACGTGACGGCCGCATCCGGGGTGACGGTGTCGGCAGACTCGGTCACAGCGGTCATTCGTCATCCCCCCAGGTCGTGGAGTCCAGGGCTGCGCGCGCAGCGGTGAGTTTGTCGAGCAGCGATGCCGTGGCCGCCGACGGGTCGACGGCGTCGATGATCGCCTCGAGTTCGATGAGTTCCGGGCTGTCGGAGATCTTCCAGGCCGTCAGCTCGAGCGCACCCGCGCGTATCTCGCCGTTGTTGCCGTCCACGGTGACGACCTGACCGGCGAACGAGGTGATCGTTCCCGCGCCACAGCCGACGACGGCGGGTCGTCCGATCTCGCGGCTCACCACCGCGGCATGCGATGTCGCGCCACCGAGTTCGGTGACGATCGCGGCGGCGGCGAGCATCCCGTGGATGTCGTCCGGACTGGTGGTGGCTCGTGCCAGCACCACGTCCTGGTCGTCAGCGGCTTCGATGACCTCGTCCGGGTCGGTGATCACCACACCGCTGGCCACCCCCGGGCAGGCGGGCAGACCCGTCGCGAGAAGTGGGGCCGCAAAACGTGTCTCGGGCTGCAGCGCGGGCTTGAGAAGGGTCGCGATGTGCGACGGTTCGACGCGACGGACGACCTCGCGGTCGTCGATCGCGCCCTCGTCGCGGAGGGCGAGAGCGAATCGGACGGCAGCGGCCGCTGATCGTTTTGCGTTGCGCGTCTGCAGAATCCAGAGCTGTCCGTCCTCGACGGTGAACTCGATGTCCTGCACGTCGGTACCGAGGCCCTCGAGGGTGCGTGCGCTGTCGAGGAGTTGGCGGTGAACGTCGGGCAGGACCTCGCCGAGGGCGTCGATCGGGTCGCAGCTGTGGGTTCCGGCGACGACGTCCTCGCCCTGACTGCAGGCGAGCCATTCACCGAACGGTTCGAGCGCACCGGTCATCGGATTGCGGCTGAAGAGCACGCCGCTGCCGGAGCGATCGTTGAGATTGCCGAAGACCATGGCCTGCACCACGACCGCGGTTCCTGCATCGTCGTCGAGGTCGTGGTGTGCCCGGTAGGCCCTGGCGCGGTCGGTGTTCCACGATTCGAAGACCGCCTCGATCGCGCCGCGCAGCTGCTCCCACGGATCCGCCGGAACCTCGCCCGCGCCGTCGAGCACGATCTTGGTGTACATCTCGACGAAGCGTTGCCGGGTGTCGGTGGCGAACGACTCGCCGCATTCCGCCGCGAGTGAGTCGCGCACGTCGTCGTCGAGTCCGAGGTCGAGGATGGTGTCCATCATGCCGGGCATCGATTGGGCGGCGCCGCTGCGAACACTCACCAGGAGCGGGTGCGGCCCGTGGGCGAAGGTACGCCCGGTCTCGGACTCGAGCCACGTGAGAGCCTCGCGGATGTGGGGCCAGACACCCTCCATCACCGTGTGCCGGTCCCGTTGCCAGGCTCGGCACGCGGCGGTGGTGATGGCAAAGGCCGGCGGTACCGGCAAACCGTGCCGCCGCATGGCGTCGAGGCCGTACCCTTTGTTACCCACGAGCATTCGATCGAGCGGCACCGATCCGTCGAGCCGGATCACGTGTGCCAACCCGCTGCCGTGGCGGTCTAGCGTCGCGGTAGCTATCGTCCTCACCTCCTCCGTACCTGTATAACTATGTCATACAAGTGTGGCCGGTGTCACCAAGACGGTCACAGTGTGAGCGAGGAGCGCGAAGATGACCCGAAACGGCACGTCATGGCAGCCTGAGGCGGGATTCAGCCCCTATGTCGACGGCCGGTGGACCGACACCGACGGCCCGGTCAACGAGGTTCTCGATCCCGCCACCGAAGAAATCCTCGCGCAGGGGCACGACGGCACGGTCCGTGACGTCGAGGCCGCGGTCACCGCAGCGCGGACCGCTTTCGACGAAGGGCCATGGGGCCGGATGTCGGGTTCGGACCGTCGTCGAGTCCTGACCGGGTTCGCCGAGGCGCTCGACAAACGACGCGCCGAGATCGCCGACCTGGTGATCGCCGAGACCGGCGCGATCCCGGCGATCGCCGAACGACTCCACGTCGGCGTGGCTCTCGATCATTTCGCCTGGGCCGTCGAACAATCCGACCGGGACTGGACCCGCCCACTGCCGCCGCTGCCCGGCCACACGCTCGGCACCGGCGTCGTGATGAAGGAACCGTGCGGAGTCGTCGGCGCGATCAGTGCCTACAACTTCCCGTTCTTCCTCAACATGGCCAAGCTCGGCGGTGCACTGGCGACCGGGAACACGGTGGTCCTCAAACCGTCACCGATGACCCCGCTGGAAGCGTTCGTGCTGGTCGACGCCGCGCACGACGCCGACCTCCCCCCAGGTGTCCTCAACATCGTGTCCGGCGACGTCGAGGTGAGCCGGTCGCTGACCACCGATCCGCGGGTTGACGTCCTCACGTTCACCGGATCGGAGCGTGTCGGCGCACAGGTGAGCGCCCAGGCCGCCCCGAACATCACCCGGGTTCATCTGGAACTGGGCGGCAAGTCGGCGCTCATCGTGCGCTCCGACGCCGACCTCGCCGACGCCGTCGGCTACGGGATGAGACAGCTGATCACGCAGGCGGGACAAGGCTGTGCTCTGACGACACGGCATCTCGTGCACCGTGACGTCTACCGCGAGTACGTCGACATGCTCACCGCAGCGGTATCTCGCGTGCGCACCGGGCCGCCACGTGAAGACGGGGTGGGTATGGGCCCGCTGATCAGAGAACACCAGGTGGCGCGAGTCGAGCACTACGTCGACCTCGCCCGCAGGGCTGGTGGCGTCGTCGAGACCGGGGGAGCACGCACCGCCGGCCTCGACCGCGGCTTCTTCTACGACCCGACCATCATCACCGGCCTCGACAATTCGGCGACCAGCGTGCGCGAGGAGATCTTCGGTCCGGTCGCCGTCGTCCTGCCCTTCGACGACGACGCGGAGGCGGTCCGGATCGCCAACGACAGCCCGTACGGACTGGGCGGCCACATCTACAGTGCCGACACCGCAACCGCTTTCGCGATGTGCCGGCAGATCCGTTCCGGCTACCTGGCCGTCAACGGCGGTGCCGGAGCCATGCATTCGGCCGCACCCTTCGGCGGGTTCAAGCGCAGTGGGCTCGGGCGCGAATACGGCGAGGAGGGCCTGGAAGCGTTCCTCGAGACGAAGAGCATCAGTTTCCACGCGGGATGAGTTGCGATGAAGGGCTGGCGACGTCAACTCACCAGGCCTTCGAGGCTCGTCGCTTGCGCTCCTCGCACCTCAGGCTGCGATGGGGGGCCGCGCTTTTCATGCCGCCGCGGCGGTGGCGTCAGTCGGTGACGTCCCACTCCAACGGCAGGGTGATGAGTCCGGACACCGAACCGACATGATCTTCGACGGTGGCGCCGCCGGGTACCCGGTAGTCGGGAATCCGCTTGTGCCACTCCTCGATCACGATTTCCAGTTCGAGGCGTGCCAGATGCGAACCGAGGCAGCGGTGCCGGCCGGCACCGAAGGCGATGTGTCGGTTCGGACTTCGGCCGAACACGATCTGCTCGGGGTCCTCGAACTCCTCGCGGTCTCGGTTGGCGGCCGCGGTGGAGAGGATGAGCCGGTCACCGGCCTTGACCAGGCAACCGCCGAGTTCGGTGTCGCTCTTGACGACTCGGCTGGTGTTCACCACCGAGCGCGCTCGCAGCATCTCCTCGGTCACCTCACGGGGGGTGACGGTTCCGTCGACGATGAGGGCCCGCTGCTCCGGATGCGCGGCCAGGTATCGGAACGTGTAGCCGAGTGCGTTGGCGACGGTGTCGAGCCCGGCCATCCAGAGCTGGAAGGTCATCGACAGCGCCTCTTCGTCGTCCATCGGGCGGCCGCTCTTGAGCGGCTCGGTCACGATGACGCTCATGAGATCGTCGCGCGGGTCAGCCCGCCGTTCGGCGAGCATGCCGGCGAGATAGCCCATCACCTTCTTGCGCACACCCAGACGGATGGCGAAATCCGGATCGTCCTCGGGTTTGGAGTGCATCAGCGAGTCGATCCACGCGAGCAGCATCGGCGCGTCGTCGACGGGCATGCCCATGATGTCGAGGAAGACTCTGGTGGGTAGATCCTTGGCGAATTCGGCGACGAACTCGATCTGTCCCTTCGGCGCGAGGGCGTCGATGAGGTCGCAGGCGAGCTGCCGGATGTCGTCGGCGCGTTCGGCGATCGCCTTCGGTCCGAAGTGCGGCGAGATCAGCGAGCGGTACTCGGTGTGCATCGGCGGATCGATCTCGACGGGGATCCAGCGCTTCTTCTTCTCGTACGCCTCGTCGGGTTCGAAGGCCTCGACCGAATCGCTCGAAAACGTCTCCCAGTCCTGGAATGCTGTGAGGACCTCGTCGTAGCCGAGGACGTACCAGATCGGACGAGGCGCCGCGGTGCGGTTGACCTGCACGGGACACGCATTGCGGAGTTCGTCCCAGCGTCCGAACTGGTCGGCCCGCGCGGGCTCGTCGGTGCGGTGGTCGAAGGTGGTGTCATATGCATTGCCGCTGGGCGCGATCTCGGACATCAGTGGTTGCCTCGCAGTCTCGTCGGCACGGGTTTCGCTGGCCCAAAGCTACCATCGGGATCGCTAACTTAGTTACCCTTCTGGGAACTGGTCGCGAATCTGCCCGCGCCACTTCAGCCCGACCCGCGCCCGAGGGAGCCCCGACATGAGATTGCGCCTCGACCGAAACCTCTGTGTCGGTCACGCACAGTGTTTCGCCACCGACCCCGACCTCTTCCCGATCGACGACGAGGGCTTCAGCCTGGTCGACGATCAGGAGCTCCCGGCGGACCGGCTCGCCGCCGCGCGCGCCGGCGTCAACGCCTGCCCAGAACGCGCACTCCGACTCGAGGAGGACGCGTGAACACCACGGGTTCAAACAACCCGTCGGCGAGCAGCCCGGGGTCGACGGAGGACTGGCGGACGCGACTAACCGACCTCATCGCGGACTACCGGTCACGAACGCCGGACAAGTCGATAAACCGCTACCAGCGTGCCCGGGACTGGCAGGCAGAGCTCGACGACCACGGACTCGCCGCTCCGGCGTGGCCGCGCGACGTCGGGGGCCTCGACCTCGCTCTCGACGACCTGCTCGACTACTACCGGATCACCTCGGCCGCCAAGGTGCCGTCACATCCCTGTCCGCTGTCGATGATCGTGGCGCCGACCCTGATCGCGCACGGGACCGACGCCCAGAAGGAACGGTTCCTCAAGCCGTTGTTGCGGGCGGATGAGCTGTGGTGCCAGGGATTCTCGGAACCCGCGGCCGGCAGCGACCTGGCTTCGCTCACCACCCGAGCCGTCCGTGACGGCGAGGACTATGTGGTGAGCGGTCAGAAGATCTGGACGAGTCAGGCCGACCGCGCGGACTGGATCTTCGCGCTGGTGCGGACCACGCCGCTCGAGCCCGGGACGAAGCGCTCCACCTCGGGTATCAGCTATCTGCTGATACCGATGACGAGTCCCGGCATCACCGTCCGGCCGCTCCGGGACATCAGTGGCGCAGCCCATTTCGCCGAGGTCTTCTTCGACGAGGTGCGCGTCCCGGTCGCCAATCGCATCGGCGCGGAGGGGGAGGGATGGTCGATCATGCGCACCTCCCTCGGCCACGAACGCGCGACCGCGTTCCTCGCCGATGAGTTCCGCTACCGCCACACCGTCGACCGCGTTGTCAGCCTGGTCATCGAGCAGGGTCTCGCCGACGACCCGTTGATCCGGCAGCAGGTCGCCGGCCTCGAAATCGGCGTGCAGTCGGTCGCACAGAACGGCGCCCGTGCGCTCGCGGCAGTTCTTCGCGGACAGGATCCGGGTGCCGTCGCGTCGGTGAACCGACTCGTGAAGTCGGAGTTCGAGCAGCGTCTGCACGCTCTGGCACTGCGCGCGACAGGCGAAGCGGCAGTGCTGGATTCACGTGCCGACGGCGCCTGCGACGGCGGCCGGTGGACGTACGGATACCTGATGAGTCGTGCGACGACGATCGGCGCGGGTACCGCAGAGATCCAGCGCAACACGATCGCCGAGAAGGTTCTGGGCCTGCCGTCCTCACGCGGCGAACGCGTCGACGAATCGTCGGTCGTGGCCGCCGGCGAACCGATGGCGGTGGCCGATGACGACGAACGCGAACTGCGCGCCGCGCTCGCGGGAGCTCTGAAGTCGGCTGTCGACCCCGCCGACCTGCTGGACCGGTCTCGCGCCGTCGACGCCACCGACGAACGGCTCTGGTCGGATCTCGTCGGCTTCGGCCTACCGGCGTTGCACGTCCCCGCCGACGCCGGGGGAGCAGGCGCCGACGTGCGGTTGCTGTGTGCCGCGATCGAGGAATGCGCGAAGGTGATCGCGCCGGTTCCCCTGCTGCCCACAGTCGTCGCGGCATCGATCCTGCACGCGGCCGGTGCCACGGAAACGTTGGGCGCCATGGTGTCCGGGAGTGTCGTCGTGCCCACGTCGCTGCCGACAGACCACGCCTGGGGTCGCGCGCGCGAAGCGGCACCGGTCTGGGACGGTACGTCGTTGCGCGGCGAACAGCGCCTGGTCCCAGGCGCGCCGGTCGCAGCGTCGTTCCTCGTTCCGGCGCAACGCGACGGTCGGCCGGTGTTGCTTCTCGTCGACCGGCAGTCGGAGACGGTGGCGGTGACGGCGCAGCAGGCATTCGACCGAAGTTCGACGATCGGGACCGTGACCTTCGACGGCGCAGTCGGCACCGTCCTCGCCGAGGGCGAGGCATTCGACGCGATCGCGGCGAGCGTCCGGCCCATCGCGCTGCTCGCGCTCGGCGCCGATGCGGTCGGTGTGACCGCGCGGGCGGTCGCCCTGGCGGTCGACTGGGCGGGTCAGCGCGAACAGTTCGGTCGCGCCATCGGCTCATTCCAGGCCGTGTCCCATCGGATCGCCGATGCGGCCGTCGCGCTCGAGGGCGCCCGCAACCAGATCCTCGGCGTCGCGGCGACCATCGACGAGACGTCGCCGAACGTCGCCGACCTCGACTGTGGCGTCGACCTGGCCGTAGCTTCCGCGCTCGACGCCGCCATCACCGCCTCCGAGAGCTGCATCCAGATGCTGGGCGGGATCGGTTTCACCTGGGAACACCCTGCTCATCTGCTCCTGCGCCGGGCCCGATCCACTGCGGTGCTCGCCGGTGGCGCGGACGTACTGCGCGATCGGGCGGCGACGCATCTTCTGTCGCCGAAAACGTGACCACAGTCTCAGCCACGAAGTACACTTGGTAAACCTTGTGAGGTTCGGCCGAAGGAATGAGGGGGCGCTTGTGCGCGTATTGATTACCGGGGTCAGCGGTCTGGTGGGCCGGACCACGGCCGCCCGGCTGGTCGGAGCCGGCCACGACGTGGTCGGGCTCAGTCGAAGCGCACCCCTCGAACTACCTTCGCAGGTAACCCACGTCCGTGGTGACATCTCCGACGACGCCGTGCTGACCGAGGCCTGCGAAGGCATCGACGCGGTCATCCACTGCGCCTTCATGCTCGACGCCCGTGAGGGACTCGACGCCATGGAACGGACCAACGTGGGCGGCACCCGCAAGCTGATCGCCGCCGCCGAGAAGGCCGGCGCAGGCCGTGCGATCTTCCTGTCGTCGGTCACCGTCTACGGCCCGCGCAGCTCCGAGGACGAGCCGCCGCGCACCGAGGCGAGTGGCGCGACCCCGCATCCCGATCAGCCCTACGCCGTCCACAAGGCCGAGTGCGAGCGGTTGTTCGAGCAGTCCTCGATGTCCTCTGTTCTGGTTCGCGCGGCCATCATCCTCGGGCGCGGAACCGACAACCGCCTGCAGGAGAACCTCGCCGGCGCCAACCACATCGGCGCGAGCGGACCCGAGTACCCCTGGCAGGTCATCCATCACGACGATGTCGCCGCATTCCTCGCCCTGGCGATCACGTCCGACCAGGAGGGTGTCGTCAACCTCGCGGCCGACGAACCCGTCAGTCAGCGCCGCATCGCCGAGATGCTCGATCGCAAGCTGCTCGCTCTGCCGCGCGGGGCGATGATCAACGCCGCCAAGGTCGCCGGCGGCATGCTGCACATCACCGCGGGCGAGGTGGCCGCGGCTCTACGAATGCCCATGGGCGACCTGACTGAACTCCACGAGAAGTGGGGCTTCACCGCGGTGTGGAACGGTCCGGACACCGTCCTCGACACCCGGCTCGCGGTCGTCGGCCGCACCACCAGCAGAGGTCGCGTCGTCGCGGCGAGGGGCCGGATCCCGTACCTCCACCAGATCGTCGCCGCCGATGCGCCGCCCGCCGATGGTGCGCCGCTGGCGTATTCGGGTCCCGAGGATCTGCGCGGCGAGTTCGACACCCCGATCGACCGCCGGTTCCCGGTCTACTCGCAGACCAACCTGGCCGAGGCGCTGCCCGGCCCATCGACCGCACTCACGCTCGACGTCCAGGGTCGCGCACTGCGCGGCACCACCTCGGCAGTCGCCGAGTTACTCGGTCTTCCAGGCGCTTTGCGGACCGAGGCATCGGCCCGTCTGCAGGCCGTGCACGCCCACCGCATGTACATCAACGCGTCCGCGACCTACCACGTGTCGCTGGCCATGCCGGGCACCAACCCCGACGAGCTCGCGGCCCAGTTCACCGGCACCCACGCCGATGAACTGCCCGGCGGGCAGGCAGCCATCGAGGGAACTTTCACTCCGCCTGCGCAATCCGCGGCGGCGAAGGCGAAGTCCGCGGCGGCGGTCGGTGCCCGCGTCGTATCGCTCGTCCGGACATCGGAGCTCGACGTCGACGAGGTTCGCGCACAAACCGCACGACTCGAGGGTTTCCTCGACGAACTCGACACCATGTCCGACGCCAAGCTGCAGCAGGTGCTGCTGCTCGCGGGCGATCTGCTCGCCTACGCCTGGACCGTGCAGGGTGTGGTCAACCTCCTCGGCGGAGCGGCCCTGACCGTCGCGTCGAAGAACTCCGACGAGAACCTCGATCTCGGCGACGACCTGGAGAGCGGCGCGACCCTGCGGGGGGTGCGGGAACTCGCCCTCGCCGCGGCCGCCGACCCCGACATCCTCGCGCTCCTCGCGGACCGCTCTCCGGGACTGCCCGACCGGGTCGCCCAGCAGGCTCCGGACTTCTGGAAGAAGGTGTCCAGGGCACTCGATCGCTTCGGCCACCGTGGACCGGCCGAATCGGAGTTCGACGCCAGGTCCTTCTCCGACGACGTCCACAGCTTCCTGGTCACCGTCGGCCGGGCCGCCGCGGGCGCCGAGGCCAAGCCCGAGCACTCCGGCGCACCGCGCAAACTCTCGGTGCCGCAGCGAATCGCGGCGAAGCTGCTCCGGCAGCGGGAACAGAACCGCGACCGCTGTGTTCGTCTCACCTGGATCATGCGCCGACTGGTACGTGAACAGGGCCGACGCCTCGCCGCGCAGGGCCGCATCGACGCCCCCGACGACCTCTTCCATCTCACACTGGGCGTGCTCATCAATCCCCCCGAGGGAGTCCGCGAGACCATCGCACGACGAAAGGCCGAGCGCGAGAAGCTCGAACAACTGCACATGCCGCCCATCTTCGCCGAGAAGTGGCAGGCCGCCGAGGTCTTGAAGCCGCTCGGGGCGGGAGAGAAACTCGGCGGTATCGGCATCTGCGGCGGCGAGGTCGTGGGCCGGGCGCGAATCGTGGAGCCGCACACCATCGACGACGTCGAGCCGGGCGAGATCATGATCGCCCACGTCACCGACATCGGTTACACCGCACTGTTCGGTCACGTCGCCGCCGTCGTCACCGACATCGGCGGAGTGATGTCGCATGCCGCCGTGGTCGCCCGTGAATTCGGTGTCGCGTGCGTCGTCGACACCCAGGTCGCGGCGTCACGCATCCCGAACGGGGCACTGGTCGAGGTCGACGGTGCGGCCGGCACCATCACCGTGCTCGAGGTCGGGTCGGCGGATCAGGCTGCGCTGGTGTCGAATCCGGGATGAGCACGCCCACACCTGGCACCGCAACGGCCGCAATCCGTGCCATCGTCTTCGACTGGTCCGGGGTCCTCACCGAGTCGCCCCTGTCCGGGTTGCGCCGGTACAGTGCCGAACTCGGCCTCCCCGAGACCGCACTCGACCGATTCGTCCGGGGCGATAGGGAATTCGCGAAGGTCGAGCGGGGGGAGTTGTCTGTTCGCGACTTCCTCAAGGGCGTCTGCGTCCGGGTACGCGACGAGCACGGCGTCGAGGTCGAGATCCGACGGCTCGGCGCCGCCATGGCCGACACCCGTACCTTGCGGCAACCCATGCTGGAGCTCGTCGCCGAGCTCAGCGGTCGCTACACCCTCGCAGTCCTGACGAACAACGTCGCCGAGAACCGGGATCACCTGGCGTCGACGTTGCCGCTCGACCACTTCGACTTCATCCTCAACTCCGCGGACGTCGGAGTGCGCAAACCCGACCCACTGATCTACCGGGAGCTGTTGCGGCGCCTGGGTTGTGACGGATCGGAGGTCGTCTATGTCGACGACTTCGCCGAGAATCTGCCGCCCGCAGCGGAACTCGGGATGACAACGATCGAGTTCACCGATCCCGACGAGCTGCGGGTGCGCCTCGCCGGACTGGGTATCTGAATCAGGTTGCGTTTTGTCACGCTTGCGGTGGTTGCCACTCTGGATGTGAGTCACTCCTGATGGGGAGGAGCACACTGTGAGCATGTCACCGGGTTACACGGTCGAGGAGATCGAAGCTCTTGTGGAGGAGTACATGGCTCTTCGGC
>NZ_JANRHB010000004.1:111155-300209 GCF_024733855.1 Gordonia sp. GONU | reverse complement strand
ATCCCACAACTGCAGGAACTCGACTTTGAAACCGAGTGGATACGACCGCTGCCCACTAGGAGTACGGCCGACCTCGACACTGATAGTCATCACCCATTCCGATCCCCGCACACCCCGCCAGCTGTCTCACAAACAGCCTGACAGGATGCGGGCGGGCTGGTGGAAATGCCGAAAAAGGGTGGGTTTTCGTAGGGCCCCGGGAAAGCGCGACGCCCCGGGTGGAAACCCGGGGCGTCGCGAGGGAAGTTCGATCAGACGTCAGGCGACGCGGTATCCCTTGTAGTCGGGAAGCGAGGCCACCCGGTCGAGGATCGGTTTGATGTTCGTACCGGTCTCCGGGCCGAAGCAGCCGAGGAAGTAGTAGGCGTTCACCATGCCGACGAGGCGGTCGCCGACGACGACCGGGCTACCGGAGTCGCCCTCGATCACGCACAGCTGGCTCAGATGGACGTCGCCGTCGGAGAACCAGGCGATGCCGCAGGTGTTGCCGGTGGTGCGGCCTTCCTTGCAGGCAATGGTGGGGAAGCCGATAGGCCGGGTGTCGACCGATCGGATCGTCACGCCACGGACGGTCCGGAGCGGCACCACGCGCGAGGCGTCCATCTCGATGATCGCCATGTCGAGGTCGGAGGCCGAGTAGGTGATGGTGCCGGCCTGTCCACGGTCCTGGAAGGTCTCCGAATAGACCTTCTGGCCGGGGTTGCCACAGTGGCCCGCGGTGATGCCGATCAGTTTGCCGGTCTTCGAGCGGCCGATCGTCGTCAAGGTGCAGGCCGCAGCCGAGTTCCCACCTTTGAGAACCAGGATTCCTGAGCCGCCCCCGAGGAAGATCTTCGCCGGGGCCGCGACCGCGACGCCCGCTCCCCAGCCGGCCAGCACCGTCGCAGCCAAAACCGCCAACAGTGCCGTCAGCTTCTTCGTCATCCGCTCTCCACTTCTGATTTCGCAATGCGCCGAAACGCCTGCCGCAACTCATCGCGGCAGGCGGTCAAACACACCGTACCGGGAGCCACCGTCGTTCGCTCCTGCGTGGGATCGACCCGCGGTCGGTTTGCAACCCTTCCGTGATGCAGGCAACAGCGTGTCGTAATGCCCGTCACACTCTACCCAGCCGCACGGAGGCGACTCCTCTTTTGGGGTAGACCGCCTGTTCTGAGCCATCGACCAGACCTTTAAGCTGTGGTACGGAGAGTCTCCGACGCTCCGTCCCGCCAAAGGTGAGAAATCGCACCTGCCCCGAACCTGGAGAAAAGACTGTGAGCTCTGCTGGCCGCCCGGTTGTACTCATCGCCGACAAACTGGCGCCGTCCACCGTGGAAGCACTCGGTGACGGTGTCGAGGTGCGGTGGGTCGACGGCCCGGACCGTCCCAAGCTGCTCGAGGCCGTCGTCGACGCCGACGCCATCCTCGTGCGTTCCGCGACGACTGTCGACGCCGAGGTCCTGGACGCCGGCAAGAAGCTGAAGATCATCGCGCGTGCCGGTGTCGGTCTGGACAACGTCGACGTCCCCGCCGCCACCGCTCGCGGTGTCATGGTCGTCAACGCGCCGACCTCCAACATCCACACCGCTGCCGAGCACGCGATCGCGCTGCTGATGTCGGCGTCGCGCCAGATCCCGGCCGCTGACGCCACCCTGCGTGAGAAGACCTGGAAGCGTTCGGCGTTCAACGGTGTCGAGATCTTCGACAAGACCGTCGGCGTCGTCGGTCTCGGACGCATCGGCCAACTGGTCGCCGCCCGTCTGGCCGCCTTCGAGACCCACATCATCGCCTACGACCCCTACGTGTCGCCGGCCCGCGCCGCTCAGCTCGGCATCGAGCTGGTCAGCCTCGACGAGCTCCTCGAGCGCGCCGACTTCATCACCGTGCACCTGCCGAAGACCCCGGAGACCCTCGGCCTCATCGGCGCCGAGCAGCTCGCCCGCACCAAGAAGGGTGTCGTCATCGTCAACGCCGCCCGCGGTGGTCTGATCGACGAGCAGGCACTGGCCGACGCCATCAACTCCGGTCAGGTCCGCGCCGCCGGCCTCGACGTCTTCGCCACCGAGCCCTGCACCGACTCGCCCCTGTTCGACCTCCCGCAGGTCGTCGTGACCCCGCACCTCGGCGCCTCCACCAGCGAGGCCCAGGACCGTGCCGGCACCGACGTCGCCAAGAGCGTGCGTCTCGCCCTGGCCGGTCACTTCGTGCCCGACGCCGTCAACATCACCGGCGGCGCCATCGACGAAGAGGTCGCACCGTGGCTCGAGGTCGCCCGCAAGGCCGGTGTCCTCGTCGGCGCCATCAGCAAGGAGCCGCCGACCTCGCTGGTCGTCGACGTCCGCGGCGAACTGGCCGCCAAGAACGTCGAGGTGCTCGGACTCTCTGCTCTGCGCGGTCTGTTCTCGGCCGTCCTCGACGAGCCGGTCACCTTCGTCAACGCCCCGGCCGTCGCCGAGAGCCGTGGTGTCACCAGCGAGGTGACCACCGCTCCGGAGAGCCCGAACCACCGCAGCGTCGTCGACGTCAAGGCCGTCTTCGCCGACGGTTCGATCCACAACGTCTCCGGCACGCTCACCGAGCCGCGTCTCGTCGAGAAGATCGTCAACATCAACGGACGCAACTTCGACCTCCGCGCCGAGGGCCACAACCTGATCGTGAGCTACGCCGACCGTCCCGGTTCGCTCGGCAAGATCGGCACCCTGCTCGGCGATGCCGGCGTCGACATCCTCGCGGCTGGCCTGTCGCAGGACGTCGAGGGTGGAGGCGCCACCATGATGCTGCGCGTGAGCAGCGTCTTGGCCGACGAGGTCGTCGAGGCCATCGGTGCGGCCGTGGGCGCCACCCTGATCGTCCAGGTGGATCTGTCGTGAAGCTCGCCGTCATCGCCGGCGACGGCATCGGCCCCGAGGTCATCGGGGAGGCGCTCGGCGTCCTCGAGTCCGTCGTCCCGTCGGTGAGCACCACCGAGTTCGATCTCGGCGCTCGCCGCTACCACCGCAACGGTGAACTCCTCACCGAGGCCGACCTCGAGTCGCTGCGTCGTCACGACGCAATCCTGTTGGGAGCCATCGGCGATCCGTCGGTGCCGCCCGGAATCCTCGAGCGCGGTCTCTTGCTCACCATGCGCTTCGCCCTGGACCACCATGTGAACCTGCGCCCGTCGCGCCGGTTCCCGGGTGTGTCCTCGCCGCTGGCGGGCGACCCGGAGATCGACTTCGTCGTGGTCCGTGAAGGCACCGAGGGGCCCTACACCGGCAACGGCGGCGCGATCCGCGTCGGCACCCCGCACGAGGTGGCGACGGAGGTCAGCGTCAACACCCGCTTCGGCGTAGAACGTGTGGTGCGCAACGCGTTCCAGCGCGCGCAGCAGCGTCGTAAGAAGCTCACCCTGGTCCACAAGACCAACGTGCTCGGCTTCGCCGGATCGTTGTGGAGCCGCGCGGTCGAGGAGATCGGCGCCGAATTCCCCGACGTCACCACCGATTACTGCCACGTGGACGCGGCGACCATCTACCTGGTCACCGATCCGGGCCGCTTCGACGTGATCGTCACCGACAACCTGTTCGGCGACATCATCACCGACATCGCGGCTGCCGTCAGCGGTGGCATCGGACTCGCGGCGTCGGGCAACATCGATGCCACCGGCGCGAATCCGTCGATGTTCGAACCGGTTCACGGCTCGGCACCCGACATCGCCGGCCAGGGCAAGGCCGATCCGACCGCGGCGATCCTGTCGACGGCGCTGCTTCTCCGGCATCTCGGCGAGAACGACGCCGCGGCACGGATCGAGAAGGCCGTCGCCGATGACCTTGCCGAACGCAGCGGACCGGTGAACACCAGCGAGGTCGGCAAGCGCATCCGCCAACGGCTCAGCTGAGACGTTTGGCGGATCGCCACAGATCCACCGGATACAGATCATCCCACCACCCGACCCGGGTGGTGGGATGATCTGTATCCGCCGTGTTTGCGGGGCGGGTCAGACCTCGGCCAGTTCCTCGACCCGCAGATCCTGATCATTGGGGACCAGGGCGGCGGCGACCAGCGGTGCGAGCGCGGTGACCGCGAATGCAGCCGGGAAACCGGCAGCGGCGATCAGCGCACCCAGTACGGGCGTGGTCGCGGCGGTGACCAGGAACTGGCCGGTGTTCTGTACCGCGAGTCCGCGCCCGCTCCAGTCGGGACCCGCGAACTCGGCGATGGCGGTGAACGCCAGCCCGTTGTCGGCAACCGAGATGATGCTCGCCACCGCCATCAGCGCGGGAGCGACCGGGCTGTCGAACCAATCCGCCAGTGCGAGAGCGCACATCGAGGCAACCCCGGTCACGGCGATGATGCGAACGGGGCGCATCCGTGACAGCCACGCGTCCGACCATCGGCCCGCGGCGATCCGGCCGAACGCGCCGATCACCTGGGTCACGGTGATCAGCAAGCCCGCAGCGGCCGGTGACCAGTCGTGCGCGACGATCAGCCAGGTGGGCACGAAGGTCCACATCATCGACTGCGGGATGACGAGCAGCATGCTGACGGCGTGGACGCGCGCGAGGAACGAATTGCCGCGGTACGGGTTTGGACGGGTGGCCGGAACATCGCCGGTTCCGCTCGGGGCCGCACGCCGCGGCGGGTCGCTGATCCCGACGAGCACGGCCAGCAGCCCCGCGGCCGTGATCACGGCCGGGATCGCCAGCGCCGCAGCGGGTCCCTGGGTCGCAGCGACGACCGGCATCGTCAATGCGCACACGCCGATGCCCAGGGGTTGCGCCATCTGGCGGATGCCCATCGCGGTGCCACGTTGATGAGCGGGGAACCAGCCCACCACGATTCGGCCGCTGGCCCCGTTGGCGGCACCGGAACCGATCCCGCCCACCAGGAGAGCCGCACCGACGACGACATACGACGCGTCGACGGCCGCGGCCACGGCCGCGCCGGTGGCGCCGGCCAGCGAGATCGACAGGGAGATCGCCAGGATCCGGCGTTCGCCATAGCGGTCCAGCAGGATTCCCCACAGGATGGTCGCGGTGGTGAGGCCGATCGTGGGAATGGCGGCCAGGGTCGACGCCTCGGTCAGGGTGAGTCCGGCGTCGGTGTGCAGTGAGGGAATCAGATATGCGATGCCGCTGACGACGCAGGTGGTGGTCAGCGCGGCGAGAAGTGAACAACCGAGGATGACCCACCGTCTGGTGTCGGAAATGACTCTGGCGTCATCCATGAAACTCACCTCTCCCGTTGCACACGCGGATTCGCATCGTCTGAATCTCAGAATATGGAACAAACTGTTCACATTCTAAAACCGCTGGCCGGGTCCGCCAACTCGGCTCCCAACGGATGGGATCGGTCGGTGCGATAGGGTCTGGACATGCGCTTAGGTCGAATTGCGAGTCCCGACGGAGTGGCTTTCGTGTCCGTCGAAGGGGAGGGCGACGACGCCGTCGCCAAGGAGATCGCCGAGCATCCGTTCGGCACCCCGACGTTCACGGGACGTTCCTGGAAAATGGCCGACGTCCGTGTGCTGGCCCCGATCCTGGCCAGCAAGGTGATCTGCATCGGCAAGAACTACGCCTCCCACGCGGCCGAGATGGGTGGTGAGGCGCCCGCGGACCCGGTGATCTTCATCAAGCCGAACACCTCGATCATCGGACCCGAGGTCCCGATCGTGCGTCCGCCGTCGTCGGAACGCGTGGACTACGAAGGTGAGCTCGCCGTCGTCATCGGCCGGCCCTGCAAGGATGTCAAGGCCGCACAGGCCAAGGACGTCATCCTCGGCTACACGATCGCCAACGACGTGACCGCCCGGGATCAGCAGAAGATCGATGGACAGTGGACGCGCGGGAAGAGCTACGACACCTTCTGTCCGCTCGGTCCCTGGATCGAGACCTCCTTCGACCCTTCCGACGTCGAACTCGTCACCGAACTCGACGGTGAGGTCAAGCAGCGGACGCGGACCTCGTTGATGCTGCACGACATCGGCGAGATCGTCGAGTGGATCACACGGATCATGACCCTGCTCCCCGGCGACGTGATTCTCACGGGCACGCCCGAGGGTGTGGGACCCATGGTTGCCGGACAGCGGGTCTCGGTGACCGTCAACGGAATCGGCACGCTCTCCAACCCGGTGGTGGACAAGGCATGACAGCTCCCAATACGGCACGCGTCAACGGCATCGACATCTCCTACAGCGTGGCCGGGAGCGGCCCGCTGGTCGTGATGGTCATGGGCACGGGCAGTCCCGGTCGCGTGTGGAAGGCCAATCAGGAACCGGCACTGGTGAAGGCCGGCTACACCGTCGTCACGTTCGACAACCGTGGCATCGCCCCGTCGTCGGAATGTCCCGAGGGTTTCGGCCTGGATGACATGGTCGCCGACACCGCCGCGCTGATCGAACATCTCGGCCGTGGTCCGGCGATCGTCGTGGGAACCTCGTTGGGCGCCCGGATCACCCAAGAACTCGCCCTGGCGCGGCCCGACGTCGTCAAGGCCGCTGTTCTGATCGCCACCTACGGCCGCAACACGCCACTGCAGGAAGCGATCTCGGCCGGTGAGCGTGCGCTCTACGACAACAAGATCAAGCTGCCGCCGGAGTACGAGGCCGCGATCACGGCTCATCTGAACCTGTCGCCGCACACGCTCGACGACGACCGCTCCGCACGGGACTGGCTCGACATCATCGGGTTCTCGCCGCAGACGGTGACCCCGGGGGTGCGCGCTCAGCTCGAGCTCCACAACAAGGAGTCGGACCGACTCTCGGCGTATCGCAACATCACGCGCCCGACACTCGTCGTCGGGTTCGCCGACGATCGCACGTTGCCGCCCCACCTCGCGCGTGAGGTGGCCGAGGCGATCCCGGGTGCGGAGTACGTACAGATCGAACGTGCCGGGCATTTCGGCTATCTCGAACAACCGGCCGAGGTGAACCGCGTCCTCGTCGACTTCTGCGGGCGTTTCCGGGACTGAACGCGCCGGTCAGGGCTCGACGGGGTTTCGATACCCTGACGGTCATGACCAGTAGTGAAGCCGTACGAGTCCGATTCTGTCCGTCACCGACCGGTACACCCCATGTCGGACTCGTACGGACCGCGCTGTTCAACTTCGCCCAGGCGCGTCATGACGGTGGAACCTTCGTGTTCCGCATCGAGGACACCGACTCCTCCCGTGACAGCGAGGAGTCCTACCTGGCCATCCTCGATGCCCTGCGGTGGCTCGGAATGGACTGGGACGAGGGACCCGAGGTCGGTGGACCCTACGGTCCCTACCGTCAGTCGGAGCGTCGTGACATCCACGCTGGCGTCGTCGCACGCCTTCTCGAGGCAGGGGAGGCCTACGAGGCCTTCTCCACCCCCGAGGAGGTCGAGGCGCGTCACAAGGCGGCCGGACGTGATCCCAAGTTGGGCTACGACAACTTCGATCGCGACCTCACCGACGAACAGCGCGCGGCCTACCGCGCCGAAGGCCGCAAACCGGTTGTGCGCCTGCGGATGCCGGACACCGATCTCTCCTGGGACGACCTGGTCCGCGGTACGACGACGATCAAGGCGGGCACCGTTCCGGACTTCGCGCTGACGCGTGCGTCGGGCGACCCGCTGTACACGCTGGTCAATCCCGTGGACGACGCCATGATGAAGATCACTCACGTGCTGCGCGGCGAAGATCTCCTCTCGTCGACGCCGCGTCAGCTCGCGCTGTACGAGGCACTCATCCGCATCGGCGTCGCAGAGTTCGTCCCGGAGTTCGGCCATCTCCCGTTCGTGATGGGCGAGGGCAACAAGAAGCTGTCCAAGCGCGACCCGCAGTCGAACCTCTTCCATCACCGCGACCGTGGATTCATCCCGGAAGGTCTGCTCAACTACCTGGCGCTGCTCGGCTGGGGCTACTCCAGCGACACCGATGTCTTCTCGCTCGACGAGATGATCGCCGCTTTCGATGTGCGGCAGGTGAATTCGAATCCGGCGCGCTTCGATCAGAAGAAGGCCGACGCGATCAACGCCGAGCACATCCGCCGGCTCGACACCGGTGACTTCAGCGCGCGCCTCAAGGAGTTCCTGATCGGTCACGGACACCTGTCGGAGCCGGTCGACGATGTGAGATTCGCCGCACTGGCCGAACTCGTGCAGACGCGCATCCAGGTACTCGCCGACGCCTGGGACCTCATCAAGTTCGTCTACGTGTCCGACGATGAGTTCACGATCGACGAGAAAGCCGCGAGCAAGAACCTGGGAGCCGACGCAGTGGCCGTTCTCGACGCCGCCATCGCCGCCATCGAGCCGTTGACGTCCTGGACCACCCAGGAGCTGCAGGACGCCCTCAACGCGGCTCTGGTCGACGGTATGGAGCTCAAGCCACGTAAGGCGTTCGGTCCGGTGCGCGTCGCCGTCACCGGTTCGCAGGTGAGTCCGCCGCTCTTCGAGTCGATGGAGATCCTGGGTCGCGACAAGACCCTCGCCCGTCTGGCCGCGGCTCGTGAGATCGCTGCGAAATAGGCCTCTGAGCTGCACGTTTGTGGACTTCCGGTAACCCTTTGCTATTGTCTTTCTCGGCACTTTTCCTCAGGGAAAAGGGAAGTCCGTGGGGTATGGTGTAATTGGCAACACAGCTGATTCTGGTTCAGCCATTCTAGGTTCGAGTCCTGGTACCCCAGCGAACTGAATGAGTTCGAGACCGTGCTAAGGTCTTGATCGCAACAAAGTTCCAAGGCCCCGTCGTCTAGCGGCCTAGGACGCCGCCCTCTCAAGGCGGTAGCGCGGGTTCGAATCCCGTCGGGGCTACAGAAACACCCTCTCTCTGCACTGCAGAGGGAGGGTGTTTTTCTTTGTGGTGCAGACGATCTCGCCCGTGTTGCGATGATCACATCGCGACACGGGCGAGGGGGATCCGCCTATCGGGTGGGCGGATTCACAGGAACTGGGCGGTGCTTCCCGACGCCGGCATCTCCGGGATGCCGAGCTTGCGGTGATCCCACGAACGGGTTCGTGTGGGCACCAGGCGGACGGCCACACGCTTGTGCATCATCTGCTCGACGAAGGGGCGTGATTCCTCAGTGTAGGGCGCCGTGTAGCGCTCCCAGACGCTGATCCCGACCTTCAGGCAGGAATCGGGGTCGTCGAGGATCTCGGCGGTCCCCTCGAAGCTCACGCCCCGCAGCGTGTCGTAGGTGTCGCCGTCCTCGATCATCACGGTGCAGCGGTTGTTGCGGCGGAGGTTGACCGCCTTCTGCGACTTCGACTTCGTCTCGAACCAGATCTCGCCGTCGACGACCCCGTACCACATGGCGACGAGGTGGATGCCACCGTCGGGGCCCGTGGTGGCGAGGGTGGCCGTGCGGCTGCGCGCGACGAATTCCTCGATCTCGGCGTCGGACATGACGATCTGGTTGCGTTGGTTGACTCCCATGTGACGAAGCTATCCGACCGGTCCGCTGCGCGGAACGGTCACGCCGGGAACGCCGGCGGCGGCGGGTCAGGCGCGGGAGGTCTGCAGCCGCTTGTGGATCGCGTCGGCGGCGGCGAGGAGATCGGCGGCCCAGCGGGCACCCGGCCGACGACCCATGCGGTCGATGGGGCCGGAGACCGAGATCGCGGCGACGACGTCACCATTACCGTCGCGCACGGGCGCCGAGACGCTCGCCACGCCCGCCGCGCGTTCGCCGGCACTCTGGGCCCAGCCGCGGCGTCGGATCTCGTGCAGGGCTCGCTCGCTGAACACGCTGTCGTGCAGCAGCGCGCGCTGCGTTGCCGGGTCGGCCCAGGCGAGCAGGACCTTGGCTGCGGAGCCGGCGCTCATCGGGAAGCGTGTTCCGACGGGCACGGTGTCGCGCAGGCCGGTGGGCGGTTCCATCGCGGCCACGCACACACGTTCGGCACCTTCGCGGCGGTAGACCTGGACGGATTCGCCGGTGATGTCACGGAGTCGGGGAAGGACCATCAACGCGGACTCGGTCACGGGATCATGGGCGGAGGCGGCGAGTTCGCCCAGCGCCGGCCCCGGTTGCCAGCGTCCGGTGATGTCTCGTGCGAGGAAGCGATGGGTCTCGAGGCCGACCGCGAGCCGGTGTGCGGTGGCGCGCGGAAGTCCGGTGCGCCCACACAACTCCGAGAGATTGCACGGGGCCTCGGCGATGGCGTGGAGTACCGCCACGGATTTGTCGAGTACGCCGATTCCGCTGCTGACCGCGGATGCGCTATCCTGTCCCATAGGACGATACTAGCTGTCCAAATAGTGAGATGCACGTTTCAGCGCGAGCTGAGCGCGCACCGTCCGCCGAACCCGAGAAGATATCGAGTGCAGCCATGAGCAACAGCCCAGCCCAGCCGCTAACTCTTGCCGAGAAGGTCTGGCGCGACCACGTTGTCGTGCCCGGAGAGGCCGATGCGTCCGGAAACAACAATCCGGACCTGATCTACATCGACCTCCATCTCGTCCACGAGGTCACCAGTCCGCAGGCCTTCGACGGCCTCCGACTGGCGAGACGCCCCGTGCGACGCCCCGACCTGACGATCGCCACCGAGGATCACAACGTCCCTACGGTCGACATCGACAAGCCGATCGCCGATCCGGTGTCGCGCACCCAGGTCGAGACCCTGCGCAAGAACTGCGAGGAGTTCGGTATCCGGCTGCACCCGATGGGAGACGCCGAGCAGGGCATCGTGCACGTGGTCGGTCCGCAGCTGGGTCTGACCCAGCCCGGAATGACCGTGGTGTGCGGTGACAGCCACACGGCCACCCACGGTGCTTTCGGTGCGATCGCCATGGGGATCGGCACCAGCGAGGTGGAGCACGTCCTCGCGACGCAGACCCTTTCGCTGCGCCCGTTCAAGACGATGGCGATCAACGTCGACGGCCAACTGCCCCCCGGTGTCACGGCCAAGGACCTGATCCTGGCGATCATCGCGAAGATCGGCACCGGCGGTGGACAGGGCTACGTCCTCGAGTACCGCGGCGAGGCGATCCGCAACCTGTCGATGGAAGCGCGGATGACCGTGTGCAACATGTCGATCGAAGCGGGCGCCCGCGCCGGCATGATCGCTCCCGACGAGGTCACCTACGAGTTCCTCAAGGGTCGTCCGCACGCTCCGAAGGGTGCCGAATGGGATGCGGCTGTTGAGTATTGGGACAGCCTGCGCACCGACGACGACGCCGTCTTCGACGCCGAGGTCCACATCGACGCCGGCGAGTTGACCCCGTTCGTCACCTGGGGGACCAACCCGGGGCAGGGTGCGCCGCTGGGAGCGACCGTCCCGGACCCCGCCGACTTCGGTGACGAGGTCGCATCGAGCGCCGCGTCGAAGGCCCTCGAGTACATGGATCTCCAGCCGGGTACGCCGTTGCGTGACATCAAGGTCGACACGGTGTTCGTCGGATCGTGCACCAACGGTCGCATCGAGGACCTGCGCGCGGTCGCCGACATCCTCAAGGGCCGCAAGATCGCCGACGGCATGCGGATGCTCATCGTGCCCGGTTCGATGCGCGTGCGCGCCCAGGCCGAGGAAGAGGGCCTCGGGGAGGTCTTCCTGAACGCCGGCGCCGAATGGCGACAGGCCGGATGCTCGATGTGTCTGGGGATGAACCCGGATCAGCTCGCGCCCGGTGAGCGGTGCGCCTCGACGTCGAACCGCAATTTCGAAGGGCGGCAGGGCAAGGGCGGACGCACCCACCTGGTGTCACCGGCCGTCGCGGCCGCCACCGCGATCCGCGGGACGCTGTCCGCTCCGGCCGATCTCGGTTGAGTAACCCCCAGACCACATTCCAGACAACTTCCGAACAGGGACTTTCATCATGCAGCCGTTCACCGAACACACGGGCATTGGCGTCCCGCTGCGCCGCAGCAACGTCGACACCGACCAGATCATCCCGGCCGAATACCTGAAGCGGGTGACCCGCACTGGCTTTGAGGACGGTCTCTTCGCCGGGTGGCGCAACGACCCGGACTTCATCCTGAACAACGAGCCGTGGAGCAACGGCTCCGTTCTGGTCGCCGGGCCGGACTTCGGCACCGGCTCCTCGCGCGAGCACGCGGTATGGGCGCTGTCCGATTTCGGGTTCCGCGTGGTGATCTCGTCCCGGTTCGCCGACATCTTCCGCGGGAATGCCGGCAAGGCCGGACTGGTCGCCGCCCAGGTCGAGCAGTCCGACGTCGAGTTGCTGTGGAAGCGACTCGAGGAGAGCCCCGGGATGGAAATCACGGTGAGCCTTGTCGATAAGAGCGTCACGGCAGGAGACCTCGTGGTGCCGTTGGCAATTGATGACTACACCAGGTGGCGCCTGATCGAGGGTCTCGACGACATCGGATTGACGTTGCGGCAGGTAGACGCGATTTCCGAGTACGAGTCGAAGCGTCCGTCGTTCAAACCGAGGACTCTCGCGGACTGACCGGAGACCCCTCTCGAGGCCGCGCGGACGGCCGGGTCCCGCGACGCGGAGACCCTGTGAGCTGCTATGCGATTTCGCAACACGGCGTTCTAATTGGCGTGGAAGATGGACGTTTTCAAATTCGACGTTTACCGTGTGTGGGTAGCTGGCCGAAAACCGGTCAGATCAGCTTGCGGAGGTACTCATGAACAAGGCGGAGCTCATTGATGAGCTGACCAAGAAGCTCGACGCGGATCGCAAGACTGCGACTGAAGCCGTCGAGCTCGTCGTCGACACGATCGTTCGCGCGGTCAACAAGGGCGAGAGCGTGACGATCACCGGCTTCGGTGTTTTCGAGAAGCGGAAGCGTGCGCCGCGCGTCGCTCGCAATCCGCGCACCGGCGAGACCGTGAAGGTCCGTGCTACTTCGGTTCCCGCGTTCCGTCCGGGTGCTCAGTTCAAGGCCGTCGTGGCCGGCAAGCAGAAGCTCGCCGCCACCGGTCCGGCTGTGAAGCGCGGCAGCGGCACCACGGCGGCCAAGAAGGCTGCTCCGGCCAAGAAGACCGCGGCCAAGAAGGCCACCCCGGCCAAGAAGACCGCGGCCAAGAAGGCTCCGGCCAAGACCACGGCGGCCAAGAAGACCACCGCGGCAAAGAAGACCACGGCGGCCAAGAAGACCGCGCCGGCCAAGAAGACCACGACCGCGGCGAAGAAGGCTGCTCCGGCCAAGAAGACCGCAGCCAAGAAGGCTCCGGCCAAGAAGACCGCGGCGAAGAAGGCTCCGGCCAAGAAGTCGACGCGCCGCTGAAGACCGGCCCGGTAGGGCACACCGCTTTTCAGATCAACCCCTGGTGACTTCCCCACCAGGGGTTGATCTGTGTTCGGAGGGACTCTCAGTCGGACGGAAGCGGACTCGCGATGTGATCGGCCGCCACGAGCCGGCCGTCGTGGAGCGAGCACACCCACACGCTGCCCTTGCGGTTCGAGGCCTTCGGCAGGGTGATGCCGTCGTGCTCGGCCCACCAGTCCATCAGCGGTGGGATCACCTTGCCCTGACTGCACACCGCCAGGGTGTCCGGCATTTCGGACGCGAGCTCCCGGATTCGGTGTTGTGCCGCGGTCGGATCCGCGCGATAAACCTCCTCGGAGAGGTCCGGCTCGCTGCGGGACTCGACACCGAGACGGGAACGTAGCGGCTCCAGTGTCTGCTCACAGCGGACTCGATCCGCGGAGTGGATCCGTTGCGCACCGAAGGCCAGCAGCAGCGGGACAAGCGCCGCTGCCTGGGTTCGTCCGAGGGCGTCGAGCGGGCGGAGGCGGTCGTCACCTCTGTAAGCAGAGCGCCGTCCCGCCTTGGCGTGGCGCACCAGCAGCAACGTGTGCAGATCGGCCGGCAGTCGCGTGAACTCGCGCAGGATCTCGCGATCCAGGTCGTAGCTCAGCGTCTTTCGCGCTTTCTCGACCGTGAGCCAGCGTAATTCGTCGACCTCGTCGTCGGGGGTGAACGCACCGTTGTCGCCTCGCGCGGACCAGTAGCGCACATGCTTGCGCCCCGACCCGAGGTCATAGTGAACATCGCCGAGGTGCCGTCCGAGGACGACGTGTTGTCCCGTCTCCTCGGCGATCTCACGGACCGCGGTGTCGACCAGGGTCTCGCCCGGCTCACCCTTCCCCTTGGGGATGGTCCAGTCGTCGTAGCGCGGCCGATGGACAACGGCGATCTCCATGTCGTCCGGAGCGGTGGAGCCCGACGTACCCGGCCGCCAGACGACGGCGCCGGCGGCCCACACACTTTTCCGAGGCACCGTCTTCGTCATCGGGAATCGCTGCCCGGATGCGGCGTCAAGGCGGAGCCGGTCACGAATTGATCTCCGGCCGACGACGATTGCGGCGCATCATCTGTCGCTGATGGTCGCGGACCTCCTCGCCCGCGGCAGGGGAGGCCACCCAACTGCCGTCGGTCTGCAGGACCCAGCATCGCGTGCGCGGGTCGAGCGCCGAGGCGAAGATGTCGCCGAGTTCACCGGCGAGGCGCTTGTCGCGCACGTTCACCATCACCTCGATCCGACGATCCAGGTTGCGATGCATCATGTCGGCGCTGCCGATCCAATACTCGTTCTGGGCACCGAAATGCAGGATGCGGGAATGTTCGAGGAACTGGCCGAGGATCGACCGGACGTGGATGTTGTCGCTGACGCCGGCAATCCCCGGACGCAGAGCGCTGATCCCGCGGACCACGACATCGACCGGGACCCCTTCCTGCGAGGCCCGGTACAGCGCGTCGATCACCTGCTCGTCGACCAACGCATTGGCCTTGAGCTGCACGCGAGCGCGGTCGTCGCCCGCGCGGAAGAGTTCGATCTCGCGGTGGATGCGCTCGATGATGCCCGCCCGGATGCCCTGGGGGGCAACGAGGATGTTGCGGTACTCCTTCTTGCGTGAATACCCGGTCAGTGTGTTGAACAGGTCCGTCAGGTCCGCGCCGATGTCGGGGGCGGCGGTGAGCAGGCCCACGTCCTCGTACAGCCGCGCGGTCTTCGGGTTGTAGTTGCCGGTACCGATGTGGCAGTAGCGCTTGATCGTCGAACCCTCGCGGCGGACCACCAGACAGGTCTTGCAGTGCGTCTTGAGCCCCACCAGTCCATAGACGACGTGGACACCGGCCTGCTCGAGTTTGCGCGCCCACTTGATGTTGGCCTGCTCGTCGAAGCGTGCCTTGATCTCCACCAGCGCCACGACCTGTTTGCCCGCCTCGGCGGCATCGATGAGCGCATTGACGATCGGGGAATCACCCGAGGTGCGGTAGAGGGTCTGCTTGATCGCGAGAACCTGTGGGTCGGCCGCCGCCTGTTCGATGAAGCGTTGCACGCTCGTGGAGAACGAATCGTACGGGTGATGAACGAGGACGTCGCCCTCGCGCAACGTCGAGAAGACACTCTTGGGTGTCTCGCGCTCGCCGAACGCCGGATGGGTTGCCGGCACGAACGGACGATCCTTCAGATGCGGCCGATCCAGGTCGTAGATCTCGAAAAGCGATGAGAGATCGAGCAGACCGGGCACCTGGATGACATCGGCCGGGTTGACGTCGAGCTCTCGCAGCAACAGCTCGAGCATGTGCTCGCTCATGTCGTCGGCGACCTCGAGCCGCACCGGTGAACCGAATCGGCGTCGGGCGAGTTCACGCTCGAGGGCCTGCAGGAGATCCTCGTCGCGGTCCTCCTCGACCTCGAAATCGGCGTTTCGGGTGATCCGGAAGGCATGATGTTCAACTACTTCCATGCCCGGGAACAACGTGCCGAGATTGGCCGCGATGAGATGTTCCATCGGCAGGAACACCGCGCTCTTCGTGTGCGTCCCGTCGTCCGGGCCGCGGTAGGGCGCAAGCTGATCGACCCGGATGAAGCGGTTCACGTTGTCCGGGACCTTCACTCGGGCGAAGTGCTCGCCGCTCTCGTTGATGTCCTTGACGGTCACCGCGAGATTCAGCGACAGGCCACTGATGTACGGGAACGGGTGAGCCGGGTCGACAGCGAGCGGGGTGAGGACGGGGAAGACCTCGTCCTGGAAGTAGTCGACCATCCGGGCGCGCTGGTCATCGGTGAGCTGTGACCAGGACACGACATAGATGTCGTTGTCGGCCAACGCCGGTCGGACCGAGTCGAGGAAGACGCGGGCGTGACGGTCGGCGATGCTCTGGGTCCGCCCGGCGATGCGCATCAGCTGCTCCCGCGGGGAGAGTCCGTCTGCCGATCGGACCGACAGGCCCGTCTCGTCGCGGCGTTTGAGGCCCGCGACCCGGACCATGAAGAACTCATCGAGGTTGGAGGCGAAGATGGCGAGGAACTTCGCGCGTTCGAGCAACGGCAGCGAGGTGTCCTCGGCGAGTGCCAGCACCCGGGAGTTGAAGTCGAGCCAACTCAATTCTCGGTTGAGATACCGATCGTCGGGCAGGTCCGCGGACTCGTCGGGGACGAGCGTTGCGGCCGGCGGGGCATTGGGGATCGGCGTGGTCGTGACCGTGGCGGTCGTCGATGAGGTGTCGTCGGCAGGGCTCACCCATCAATGATGACCCATACTCGGAGCCCGTGGCATGAGCAGGACCCGTGAACCCCGTCGTCCACGGCACGATGTCCCTGTCGCCGTCACACGACAAGCGAAGTCATGCGGCAGTCACAGACGACGCAGAGCCTCGGCGGTGTGGGGGCCGATGCCGAGTGCGCGTGCGGCGACGAGATCGGTTGCGGTGTCGACGTCTGTGCGCAGGTCGATCCACCGGGTGTGTGCGGGGTCGAGTTCGACGGCGCCGGCAGCCCGGTGCGCAGCCGCCGAACCCGGGCCGAATCGAGGTGCGTCGTCGAGAGCGCCGGTCTCGTCGGGGAGGAGATTGCCGTGCAGGAGAACCGTGCCGGTACCGTCGCGGTCGGTCAGGAAGCTGAGACGGTGTGCCGGCGCCTCCCGCAGGACCGCGCGCAGCGAATCGCTGGTAGCGGCCGGCAGGTCGGCCTGCACGAACACCAGCCGCGTCGAATCCGGCCATGTCTCACGGGCCCACCGCGCACCGTGGCCGAAGGCGCTGTTGAGGCCCGAACCGGCGGTGGGCGAGTCCACCTCGGGTAGTCCGTGCGTGCCCGCCCGTCGCGCCGCGGCAAGTACCTCGTCGTCCGGACTGACGACCACCACTCTCGAGACGCCGGCACCTCGAAGGGCCTCGACGGTGTCGAGAAACATCGCCAGGACAAGAGAGCCCCGCGTGGTCGGTTCGTCGTGGCCGGTGGCGGCCGACAGCGTGGCCACCAGCCTCGACTTCGCGCGCTGGAGACTCTTGACGGCCAGCACGGCCGCGACAGTCGCCCCGCCGGCCGCGGGGCTCCCCGTGGCGGCGCTGAGGTCGACGCTCATGTCGACGGCGCTGTGGTCCATGCTGACCATCATGGTGCACCGCGCGATGGTGGGTGACATTCCGGGTCGGTCAGCCGGTGCGTGGCATTAGGGTGGGCAGGTAGTCGTTCGGTCCGAAGAGACGGACCCGGGGCAGGAGGAGTGCGGTGCGCGCGGCGGTCATGGGTGCTGGTTCCTGGGGTACGGCGGTGGCGAAAGTCCTCGTGGATGCGGGAACCGAGACGATCATCTGGGCACGACGCCCGGAACTGGCGGATGCGATCAACTCCGAACACGTGAACCCGAATTATCTGTCGGACATCACGTTGCCCGGCGAGCTGACGGCCACCAGTGACGCGGTGGACGCACTGACAGGTGCCGACATCGTCGTGTGCGGCGTGCCGTCGCAATCCCTGCGGGAGAACCTGACGCAGTGGACCCCGCACATCGGTTCCGACGCATCGCTCGTGTCGCTGGCCAAGGGCATCGAGACCAGCACGCTGTTGCGGATGAGTGAGGTCATCGCCGAGGTCACCGGCGTCGCCGATGACCGGATTGCCGTGCTCACCGGACCCAACCTCGCGCATGAGGTCGCCGAGGGGCAGCCGGCGGCGACCGTCATCGCATGCGTCGACGAGTCCCGCGCCGTCACCCTGCAGAGCGCATTCAGCACCCGCTACTTCCGGCCGTACACCAACACAGACGTCATCGGCTGCGAGATCGGTGGCTCGGCCAAGAACGTGATCGCGCTCGCCTGCGGCATCGCGAGCGGAGTCGGATTCGGTCAGAACACGCTCGCCACGATCATCACGCGCGGCCTTGCGGAGACCATCCGTCTCGGGGTGGCCGTCGGCGCACAGATCGAGACCCTGGCCGGGCTGGCAGGAGTCGGCGATCTGGTCGCGACCTGCTCGTCGCCGCTGTCCCGGAACCGGACCTTCGGAGCCCGACTCGGCGAGGGCGCGACGATGGCCGAAGCCCAGGCGGCCACCAACGGACAGGTCGCCGAGGGTGTGAAGTCGTGTTCGTCGGTGCGCGCGCTCGCCGAGAAGCACCAGGTGCCGATGCCGCTGACCGACGCGGTGCACAAGGTGTGCCATGACGGGCAATCGGTCGCCGACGCGATCAACTCCCTGCTCGGCCGCAGCGCCAAGCCGGAGATCTACCGGGACTGACCTGAAGAGTCAGCCGAAGTCGAGCGGACCGCGTTCGAGCGTCTGGTCGATGAGGCCCGAGATGTCGGTGATCGGACCGTTCCCGGCATTGGACGGAACCCACAGTGCGACGTAGGGACGATGATCGACGCTCACGTAGGCCTGTCCGGAACCGTCGACGGTGTCGGTGATGAACCACTGCACACCGGCCCGGCCGGCCGCGTGGATCTCCTGCAGGTTGCTCGTCGGGGACAGCTCGGCCGGCCGCGTCACGCCGCAGCGCAGCGTCAGGTCGTCGCCGGACGCTTCCGCGGGCCAGGTCGCGCGGTCCCCGGAGATCTCCTTGTCGCCGAATCCTTCGAACCGCTGGGGCGCCGCGTCGAGCAGACGCGTGCAGTCCGCAGACGCGCTGCCGTCCGAGGCGTATGACTCGACGGGGTTCACCGTCTCGGGCCGCAACGCGGCGAAAGCGATGAAGCCCGCGATCACCATCACCGGGATGGCGACGAGAGTCGCGATGAGCGCAGGACTCAGGCGGGAGCCGGCACCATACCGCTCGTCGACCGCAGGGTCCTCCGGGCCGGCAAGGTCACCGGCCGCCGGGTCGTCCGCCTTGTCGTTCTCGGGATCCTGCGGGGTGTCATCCGAACCTGCTGACGTCACGCCACCACACTAGGAGCCGGCCGCGTCCTGGCCGAAGCCGGGACCGGCAAACCCGATTCAGCGGGTGTGGCCGACCACCGGGCAGGTCAAGGTGCGGGTGATCCCGGCGACCTTCTGGATCTGGGGAACCACACTCTCGGTGAGCTGCGTGGCATCGGCGGCATCCACCCGGACGATCACGTCATAAGGTCCGCTGACCTCTTCGGATGAGGCGACCCCCGAGATCTCGGCGATGGTCGCCGCCGCGAGGGCGGCCCGACCGACCTCGGTCTGGATCAGTATGTACGCCTGAACCACGGGCATCCTCTCCGTTTGTGCCCCCATCGCCGACACGGGGTCGAATCCGGCGGCAGTGGGCGCTGCGCGGCGAACACCGTTCGCCGTGAGCCCAATACACTGTGGCACACATTGTCACCGACAATCCCGTTCGCGCGCGACTCGACGGGGACCCGACGAGAGTGAGACCGGACAAGTGACCTCCGACGACGTCGGCACCGAGCGCCTCGACACTGTCGACACCGATCACACCGACATTGTCGACACCGACCACACCGATTCTGTCGACCCCGACACCGTGGGGGAGATCGGTGAGCGGGCGGTGATCGCCGCGCTCACCGCAGCGGCGACCGCGGCCGGACCCGCCGACGACATCGTGATCGGCTCGGGCGACGACGCGGCCGTCCTCGAGATCGGTGGGTCGGCGGTGATCAGCACCGACACGGTCGTCGAAGGACGGCATTTCCGGTTCGACTGGTCGACGCCGCAGCAGGTCGGGGCGCGGGCGGTGGTCCAGAGTTCGGCCGACGTCGCCGCGATGGGCGGCCGGACGACCGGGCTCGTCGTGTCCATCGCCTGCCCGTCCGCTACTCCCGTGAGCGTCGTCCTCGACCTCAACGACGGAGTCGTGGGCGCCGCACATGCCCTGGGCGCACGGGTTCTCGGTGGTGACCTGGTCGCAGCGGAACAGGTGGTGGTGAGCGTCACCGCCGTCGGGGCGCTCGAAGGTCGCCGGCCGGTCTCGCTGGGCGGTGCCCGCAGCGGCGATGTCCTCGCGGTGAGTGGTCCGCTGGGCGCCAGTGCAGCCGGTCTCGCGGTGTTGTCGACGCCGGGCATCGACGAGTCACTGTGGTCCGAAGTCGTTGCTCTGCATCGTGTTCCGATGCCCGACCTGAGCCAGGGGCCCGTCGCGGCCGCGGCCGGAGCGCATGCGATGACGGACATCTCCGACGGGCTCGTCGAAGAACTGATCACCATGTCGCGTGCCGCGCAGTTGGCGATGGCCGTCGAGGCCGACGCGGTGCCACGGCGTCCCGATCTGGCGCCACTGGCCACGGAACTCGGTGTCGAGGTGGACGAATGGGTGCTGACCGGGGGTGAGGATCACCACCTTCTCGCCGCCTTCGACGTCACGTCCGTGCCCGAGGGCTGGACGGTGATCGGGTCGGTCCGGGAGGCCTCTTCGCCGACACCAGAGGTGTGGGTCGACGGCCGGCGCGTCGGCGGACCGGACGGGCCCGATCTGCACGGGTGGCAGTCGTTCGCCGTTCCGCGCGGATGATGGGGCGGATCCGTGCGGTTCCGCCACCGGAATCGCCCCGCTCCATGACACTGTGGACATGGTCTCGCGATCGGATGCCGTTGACGACGCAGCGTCGTCGATCCTTCTCGCGACCGTCGTCAATCCGGCCGGACTGACGCTGGCGAAGACGGTCACTCCCGAACGAGTGCCCGCGTTCGCATCGGCGGGTCTCGGGGCCAGCCCGTCCTGGCATGCGTTCGCGATCGATCAGACCGGGATCGCGTTCAGCGACGAGGTCGGAGTGGTGGGGGATCAGCGCATCCGGATCGATCTCGACGCCCGGATGGTGGTCGACCCGACCTTGAGCTGGGCACCCGGAGAGTTCTTCGGCCTCACGGGTGATCCGGTGCCGCAGTGCGCTCGCGGCACACTGCGTCGCGTCGTCGCCGATCTCGCCGACGCCGGACTGCACGCCATGGTGGGTCACGAACTCGAGTTCGTGCTCGTCGCACCGGACGGAACGCCGCTGCCGTCCGCCCTGTGGACGCCGTACGGTGCGGCCGGGCTCGTCGAACTCGAGGGGTTCGTCCGGGATGTCCTCATCTCGTGTCGGGCCGCGGGGATCGTCGTCGAACAGTTTCATCCCGAACACGCGCGCTGGCAGTTCGAGGTGTCCCTCGGTCCGTCCGACCCCATCACCGCGGCCGATCGACTCGTGCTCACCCGAATCCTGATCGGACGACTCGCCCGCAAACACGGTCTGCGTGCCAGCTTTTCACCCAAACCGTTCGTGGACGAGGCGGGATGCGGTGCCCATCAACACATCTCGCTGCACCGCGGTGATCGGCCGCTGCTGACCGGGGGAACCGGGGTCGCCGGGATGACGCCCGACGGCGAGCACGCGGTTGCGGGCATCGTCGACGCGATCCTCGAGTTGCAGGGTGTGCTGTGTGGATCGGTGGTGTCCGGGCTGCGCATGCTACCCGGACAGTGGGCCGGCGCCCACGCCTGCTGGGGTGTGGAGAACCGCGAAGCGGCGGTGCGACTGGTCTGTGCGGATACGGTGGACATCGCGAGTGGCGTTGGCACACAAGAGGATGCTCCGGGAATGCGGGGTCGGGGCGCCAATGTCGAGGTGAAGATCATCGACCCGTCCGCAAACGTCTACTTCGCCACCGCAGCCATCTTGGGCGCGGCCGCGGCCGGGATCGAACGCGGGGCCACTCTGCCGCCCGAGGTCGGCGTCGATCCCCGCACTCGCCCACCGGGTGAGCGGAGGCCGCTGTCCACCGATCAAGGTGAGGTCGTCGACCGGATGGAGGTGTCCCCGCTGCTTCGCGGGATCCTGGGCGACCCCGCGGTCGACGCACTCGTGGCGGTCCGTCGATACGAGGTCACCCATTTCCCCGATCACACCCCCGAGACACTGACCGAGCGGTTCCGGCTGGCCTGGAGCGTGTGACCGGCGCGGGTGGGCACGGGCCGGTGTCTGCACGTGGCTAGAGTCTCCGTATGGCGATCTACGCACTCGACGACCGCGTGCCCGTCCTGGGCGACGAGACCTATGTCCACCCCGACGCGGTGGTGATCGGAGCCGTCACGCTCGGCGACGGCGTCTCGGTGTGGCCGGGGGCCGTTCTGCGGGGCGACTACGGCACCATCACCATCGGTGAGCGCAGCAACATCCAGGACGGCACGGTCATCCACTGCACAGTCTTCGAGCCGACCGTGATCGGCGCGCGGTGCGTGGTCGGACACAATGCGCACATCGAGGGTGCGACCATCGGCGACGACTGTCTCATCGCCTCCGGCTCGGTGGTCCTGAACGGGTCGACGATCGGCAGCGGTTCGATCGTCGGGGCCGGAGCCGTCGTCCCGTTCAAGTTCGACGTGCCGCCTCGTCGTATGGCACTCGGTGTGCCCGCGCGACTACGGGAGAACTACGAGGTCCCCGAGGGACACACCGAACTCAACAGCGAGATGTACTTCCAGAACGCCAAGTACTACCGCGAATCGCTGCGGCGACTCGACTGACACACATGATCGCACCGATGGGATTGATGGGGAGACCGGAGTGACCGCACCGACCAAACCGCTCGCCGAGATCATCGACCCCGGCTGGGCCGAGGCCCTGGCCCCGGTCGAGCCGATCATCACCGAGATGGGCCGGTTCCTGCGCAACGAGATCGCCGAGGGCCGCCGCTATCTGCCCGCCGGGCAACACATCCTGCGGGCCTTCACCCGGCCGATCGACGACGTGCGGGTGCTCATCGTGGGGCAGGACCCGTACCCGACCCCGGGACACGCTGTCGGCCTGAGCTTCTCCGTGGCCCCCGACGTGCGTCCGATTCCGCGGTCCTTGGCCAACATCTACACCGAGTACTGTTCGGATCTCGGGTATCCGATGCCGACCAACGGAGATCTCACCCCGTGGGCCGACAACGGCGTCCTGTTGCTGAACCGGGTGCTGACGGTCGCGCCGGGAGAGCCTGCATCCCACCGCAAGAAGGGCTGGGAAACGGTCACCGAATGCGCGATCAAGGCGCTCGTCGCCCGTGACGAACCGCTCGTCGCGATCCTGTGGGGCAAGGATGCGGCCGGGCTTCAGGAGTGGTTGCCGGACGTCCCGACCATCGTCTCGGCACACCCGTCGCCGCTGTCGGCGTCGCGCGGCTTCTTCGGTTCGCGGCCGTTCAGCCGGGCCAACGAAGAACTCGCCGATCTCGGCGCCGATCCGGTGGACTGGCGGTTGCCCTGAGTTCCGCTCTCGCCTCCGAGAGAACCCGGGAGAACAACCACCCCTTGCTGCCTGAGGTTCGAGAAGCGACAGCGACGAGCCACGAGGGGCACGGCGACGACGGATCGCGTGGCCCTCGTGGCTCGCTCCGCTCGCACCTCAGGGAGCGGTGGCGTATTCAGTACGCCGAGAAGATCAGCGCGTCTTGCCGAAGTCCGGCGCGCGCTTGCCGACGAACGCGTCGACGCCTTCGATGCCCTCGGCGAGGCCGGACCGTTCGGAGATGGAACGTCCCTCGAGGGTGAGCTGTTCGATCAGCGAGTTCTCCGACGACACGGCCAGCAGGTGTTTGGTGCCGGAGTCGGCGGAACGGGGCCCCGCCGCGATCGTCTCGGCGTTGGCACGGGCCACGGTCTCGACGTCCTCGTCGGCGACGATCTCCGACAGGATTCCCCAGTTCAGCGCGTCGTCGGCGGAGAGGACGCGGTCGGTGAGGATGATCTGGCGTGCCCGAGCGGCGCCGACCGCGCGGGGAAGGGTCCAGGTGAGCCCGCCGTCGGGCGTGAGTCCGATGCCGCGGTAGGCGGGACGGAGCTTGGAGGAGGTGCCGCCGATGGCGACGTCGGCGTGCAGGACCAGCGACATGCCGGCACCGGCAGCCCAGCCCTTGGCGGCGGCGACGACCGGGACCTCGGCCTCGTAGAGGGCGTTGACGAAGGCGTGGAAGTTGTCGGCGATCAGACGCAGATAGGTGGGTCGATCGTCGGCGGCGGCGAAGGCCCGCACGTTGCCGCCGGCGCAGAAGTTCTTGCCCGCACCGACGAGGAGCACCGCGCCGACGTCGCGACGACCGCGTGCCACCTCGCGCAGCGCCTGGGTGCCCTCGGCGATCCCGTCGTCGTCGAGTGAGTTGCCCGCGCCCGCAGCCGACACCGCGATCGTCAGGACGCCGTTGGCCTCACTCACGGGAGCCGACGCGTCGGGCTGGGGGGTTTCGGTGGTGGGGGATTGCGTGGAAGTCATGCGCGGAACATTATCTCGCACACACCAAAGACCCGACGCCGGGGAGCTTACGCTCGGTGGCATCGGGTCTCGTGCTCTCGAACCCCATCACCCGCGTACGGGTGACGACGATCAGACAGCTGCGGTCTTGCCGGCCTTCAGGCAGGAGGTGCAGACGTTCTTGCGCTTGCGGTTGCCCGGGGCGACCTCGACGCGAACAGACTGGATGTTCGGGTTCCAGCGGCGGTTGGTACGGCGGTGCGAGTGAGACACCGACTTGCCGAAGCCCGGGCCCTTGCCGCAAATGTCGCAGACGGCAGCCATCGTCGAACTCCCTTGATAGATGAATATGGTCTCGTGGTCAGCCTCGCGGATCGGCACCACCGGAAGTGTGCGCGTGGACCGAAAGGCAACCCTGCAAGGATAACCAGCTCGGGTGGGCGTGGCCAAATCCGGGTCGCAGTGTCCCGCCTCGAGG
Source organism: Gordonia sp. GONU (assembly GCF_024733855.1). Lineage (NCBI taxonomy): Bacteria > Bacillati > Actinomycetota > Actinomycetes > Mycobacteriales > Gordoniaceae > Gordonia > Gordonia sp. GONU. The sequence continues at coordinate 275,460 of NZ_JANRHB010000004.1, read as the reverse complement.
CGCGGACGTCTCCGGGTCGTCGGGGACGCCGAGTAACCTTGCACACATCCTTCCGGACCGTCCCCTCGGCCCGCGGCGCAGCCCCGTCGTATGCCCACGTCAGAGCGAGAAAGAGTCACCGCGTGATCGCCCGCACCATCAACCCGCAGCTGCTGCGTGACTGGGCTCGTGTCTGTGTCGACCAGCTCGAGGATCTGCGAGGCGAGATCAACGACCTCAACGTCTTCCCGATCCCGGACTCGGACACCGGCAGCAACATGCTGTTCACCATGCGGGCGGCTGCGGAGGCCACCGAGGCCGCACCGGACGACGCGTCGTTGCCGCAGGTCGCCCGTGCGATGGCCGACGGTGCGGTGGCGCAGGCACGCGGCAACTCGGGCATCATCCTGTCGCAGGTCCTCGTCGGCCTGGCCGACGCCGCCGAGATCCTCGGTGACACCGAATCCCTGACCTTCGGTGATCTGGCGACGCTCGGCCTCCGCCTCGGGTCGCTCGCCGCGACCCGCGCGGTCAGCGAACCTCGCGAGGGAACCGTGCTGACCCTGGTTCGAGTGGCCGCCGAGGCGGCCGCCGCACATGAGAAGGAGACCGCCGCCGACATCGTCCGCGCCGTCGCCGACGACTGCGCCGAGGCGCTCGAGCGTACGCCGGAGCAGTTGTCGGTCCTCGCCTCCGCGGGGGTCGTCGACGCAGGCGGACGCGGGTTCCTCGTGATCGTCGATGCCATGGTCCGGGTGATCACCGGGGTGGCCAACCGCCGGCGCCGTTACCGGGGCATCCTCACCGACAGCGCGACCCTCGGACACGGGGTCGACGACGCCTGCGTGGAGAGCAGCGATCAGGACTTCGAGGTGATGTACCTGCTCGACGGCGCGGCGGGTGAACAGATCGCCGAACTCCGCGAGCGTCTGAACGAACTGGGCGACGCCGTGGTCATCGTCGGCGACAGCTCGAGCGGCGAGGGTGAGCGCTTCTCCGTTCACGTCCACACCTGTGAGCCCGGTGCCGCGGTGGAGGCCGGCGCGGGACTCGGCCGGCTCTCGGATGTCCGCATCAGCTGCTTCGCGCTCGATGCCATTCGCGCACAAGTCGATTCGAGCGAACCTCCGCCGCGGCACAAGCGTGCCGTGGTGGCGGTGGCGCTCGGCGACGGTGCCGCCGACCTCTTCGCCGAGGCCGGGGCGACCGTACTGCGCGCTGACGACGGGCTGACCGCACAGGCCTTGGGACAGTCGATCCGCGACACCGACAGTGCCCACGTGGTGGTCATGGCCAACGGCGCGTTGAGTTCTCAGGATCTCGTCACCGTCACCACCGAAGTGCGTTCGACGCAGCGTTCGGTGCTGATGCTCCCGACGTCGTCGATGACCCAGTGCCTGGCGGCGCTCGCGGTGCACGATCCGAGTGAGACTCCCGACATCGACGCCTATGCGATGGCCGAGGCCGCCGCCGGTGCGCGGTGGGGGTCGCTGCAGCTCGCGACCACGAAGATGATGACGCTGGCCGGGATGTCGGACGTCGGTGACGTCCTCGGGCTCATCGGCGACGACGTCCTGGTGGTGGCGCCCGACCAGACCTCGGCTGGAACCGCCCTGATCGACCTGATGCTCGCGACCGGTGGTGAGCTGGTGACCGTGCTCGCCGGCACCGACGTCGACGAGTCCGCGCTGGAGGCCGTCGCGGAACAGATGCGCCGCAGCTACCCGGGTATCGAACTCGCGGTCTACCGCACCGGGCAGCGCAGCGATCTGCTCCAGGTGGGTGTCGAGTGACCGAGCTGGCGCTGGCGGATTCGCTGTCCGACGTTCTCGGTCCCAAGCCCGCGGAGAAGCTCGCCGCACTCGGCGTGACCACCGTCGGCGAACTGCTGCGCTACACGCCCCGTCGCTACATCCGCCGTGGTCTCGTGGCCGACCATCAGCGGCCCGAACCCGGTGAGTGGCTGACCATCGTCGGCCGGATCACCAAGTCCGACCTGATCCAGATGAAGAGCCGCCGTGGTCAGTTCCTTAAGGTCAAGGTCACCGACGAGAACGAGGTCTACGAGGCGAGCTTCTTCAATCCGAAGTTCATCAGGCACCAGCTGCGCCCCGGTGCCCGGGTGATGATGGCCGGCACGGTCAAGTACTTCCGCGAGCAGATCCAGTTGTCCCATCCGGAGTGGATGATCCTGCCCGACGGCGATCCCGAGATCGATCACGTCGTCGGCTCCAAGATGCTGACCGAGATGTATGCGATCGAGGAGGAGGTCACCCGGGAGCATGGCGGTGCGCATCCGTTGGTCGCGATGTTCGACCGCGAGATCCTCCCGATGTATCCGGCCACCAAAGAGGTGCAGACCTGGGACATCCTGGGCGCCGTGCGGCGGGTGCTGGACCATTGCGCGCCGATCCCCGACGCACTGACCGACGCGCAGCGGCGGGAACGCGGACTGGTCTCCACCGATGAGGCGATCCGCAAGATCCACCTCCCCGACTCCGAGGACGATGTGAAGGTCGCCTCGCATCGGCTGAAGTTCGACGAGGCGCTGGCGATCCAGACGGTGCTCGCACAGCGGCGGCTCGCGGGCCGCAGTGAAGCGGCTCCGCCGTGCCCGCATGTGCCCGGCGGTCTCGAGGACAAACTGCGGGAGCGTCTTCCGTTCACGCTCACCGAGGGGCAGCTCGCGGTGGGGGAGGAACTCGCCGAGGACCTGGCTCTGGCGCAACCGATGTCGCGGTTGCTGCAGGGTGAGGTCGGTTCCGGTAAGACCCTCGTCTCGCTGCTGGCGATGCTGCGGGTCGTCGACAACGGATACCAGTGCGCGATCCTCGCACCCACCGAAGTGCTTGCGGCGCAGCATCACCGGACGATGAAGAAGATGCTGGGCGACCTGGCCGAGGGTGGTGAGCTGACCGCGGCCGAGGGGGCAACCCGTATCGCCCTGCTGACCGGATCGATGAAGACCAAAGGCCGGCGCGAGACGCTGCTCGACGTGGTCACCGGCTCCGCGGGCATCGTCATCGGTACGCACGCCCTGCTGGAGGAGAAGGTCGAGTTCTTCGACCTCGGCCTCGTGGTGATCGACGAACAACACCGGTTCGGTGTCGAACAGCGTGATGTGTTGCGCGGCAAGGGCCGTGACGGCCGTATCCCGCACTTCCTGGTGATGACCGCGACGCCGATCCCGCGCACCGTCGCGATGACCGCCTTCGGCGACCTCGAGACGTCGGTCCTGCGCGAGTTGCCGTGCGGCCGCCAGCCGATCTCGACGTCGGTGGTCCCGATGGGCAGGCAGAACTGGGTCGACCGGGTGTGGTCCCGTGCCAACGAGGAGATCGACGCCGGCCGACAGGTCTACGTCGTGTGCTCGCGCATCGGCGACGACGACGCCCCGGAACCCGCACCCGACGACGAGAAGGGTCCGAAGACCACGTCGGTCGTCGAGCAGTACGAGGCTCTCGTGGCCGGTCCGTTCGCGCATCGGCGAGTCGAGATGTTGCACGGTCGCCTGGCGCCCGAGGAGAAGAACGCGATCATGGACGCGTTCGGACGCGGCGAGGTCGATGTCCTGGTGTCCACCACCGTCATCGAGGTCGGTGTGGACGTGCCGAACGCGACCACGATGGTGATCGTCGACGCCGAACGGTTCGGTGTGAGCCAGCTTCATCAGCTGCGTGGACGTGTCGGTCGTGGCCAGCACGCCGGCCTGTGTCTGCTGATGACGCACAGCAAGGACATCTCCCAATCGATGCAGCGTCTGCGTGCCGTGGCGGGGTCCAACGACGGCTTCGAACTGGCCCGTGTGGATCTCGAACAACGCCGCGAAGGTGACTTGCTCGGGTCGCTGCAGTCCGGCGTCAACACCTCGCTGCGATTCCTGTCCTTGCTCGAAGACGTGGAGGTCATCGAGGATGCGCGCGGACTCGCCGAGGACGTGGTGAGCGAGGACATCACGCTTCTGCACCACCGCCCGCTCGCGGATCTCGTCGACGGGATTCTGGTGCCGCAGAAGATCGCGTATCTCGACAAGTCCTGACCGTCGGCTGATCCCGCCGTCGTGTTTCCCTCACGCCGAGCAGATCCGGTCCGCGCGAAGGAAACCGCCCATCGCGGGGTGAACCGCTGCGCGGGAACAGGTTTCAATTTTCCTGGAACCTCGCCGCCCGGCGCTGCGTCTAAGTCCCATGGTCCTCCGCGACGCGACGTTCCGATCGCCGACGCTCCGGCGGCTCCGCATGCGGGTGCGGTGGATCGTCTGGAGAACATCGGCATGGGGGTCGTGGTCGGCCCGGCAGTGGTCGCTGCTGGTCTTCGCGGTCGTCACGGCGATCGTGGTCGCGGTGGGATCCGGTGGATTCGGTCCGCAGTCCGACATCGACCCGCGAGTACGGACGCTGGCGCGAGAAGCTCTGGCGCGCTTGGCGTCCATCCCCGTGCACGCACAGCGTCCCGACCGCGACGACTACGACCGAAGCGCATTCGGCGCGGCGTGGACGGACGCGGTGGCCGTGGCCGGTGGTGGCAACGGATGCGACACCCGCAACGACATCCTGGCCCGAGATCTACAGGACATCCGGGCGGGACCGGTGTCGAGCTGTCCGCGGGCGGTTCTCGCGGGGGAGTTCCGGAGCCCGTACAGCGGCGAGTTCGTGGTGTTCCGCCGCGACCGCAACGCGTCGAGTGTGCAGATCGACCACATCGTGCCGCTGGCCTACGCCTGGGACATGGGTGCGTGGTCGTGGGAACTCGGCCGACGACTGAGCTTCGCCAACGACCCGGCCAACCTCGTCGCCGTCGACGGCCCGTCGAATCAGGACAAGAGCGACTCCGAACCGGCCCGGTGGATGCCACCGGCCCGCGGGTTCTGGTGTCAGTACGCGATCCAGTTCGTGATGGTCAGTGCGACATACGGTCTGACGGTCGATGCCGAATCGCGTGGGGTGCTGATCGACGCGTTGCGGTGCGGACAGTGAGGCGGCGAGCTCAGGCCGAGAACGTCGGTTTCCCTCCGGTGGGCCGCTTGAGCTGTGAGAAGGCAGACGTGGCCCCAAGCGTGACGATCGCGGAGTAGAGGGCCACGGCCTCGTCGCCGGTCGGGATGTCGGAGAGCACCGGGCCGAAGAAGTGGGTTCCGTTGATCCCGGTGATCGGGCTGCCGCCGGTCTCGCCCAGGACATCCTGACTGCGTTGGTGCGCTGTCCTCAGGGCATCGTCGAACGAGTCGTCGTCCATCGCCTCGGCCAGTTCGGAGGGGAGTCCGGCCTCGACGAGGATCTCCGAGACGACCGCGGGGGTCATCTCGTCACCCGCGTGGTGAAAACGCCGGCCGACCGCCGAGTAGAGGGGCCCGATCGCGTCCACGCCGTTCTTCGCGACGGCGGCCATGAACACCCGGCCGAGCCGGCGGGAGGTGTCCAGTTGCCGTCGCTGCTGGTCCGATGCGGGTTCCCGATCCTCGTTGAGGACGGCCAGACTCATGACGTGCCAGTCGACCGAGTCATCGTGTCTCCCGGCCTGGTCGGCGAGCCACCGCGATGCGGCCCACGCGAAGGGACACACCGGATCGAAGTAGAAGTCGAAGCGATTCATGACAACTCCTGTCGTGTCAGGGATTCTGTTCTGGGATCGGCGGGTCAGGACTGGTTCGACAGTGCGTCGATCGCGGCCTGCAGCTTCGTGGCGGCATCACGTGCGACGGACTCGAGTTCGGGCTCACCCGAGACCTGAACCATCAGATCCGGATTCATCGCCTCGACGAGTGTCGTGCCGGGATGGTCCGGGTCCGACCGGACGACGACGTTGCACGGCAGCAGCAGTCCGATCTGGCGTTGGACCCCGAGTGCTCGGTGTGCCAGAGGCGGATTGCACGCGCCCAGGATCAGGTACTGCTCCATGTCCTCGTCGAGCTTCTTCTTCATGGTGGCCTGGACATCGATCTCGGTGAGGACACCGAATCCCTGGTCGGCGAGTGCGGCGCGGGTGCGCTCGACCGCTTCGTCGAAGGGGATGGTCAGCGTGGTGTTCAGTGCGAGGGACATTGTGTTCCTTTCGTTTCGGCCCCGTCCCGGGCCAGACGGTTGTCCGCTGGCCCGGGACGGAATCCGGTTCGGGTTGTCAGTGCGCGAAGCTGATCTTGGGCAGGATGCGGCGCAACCAGGCGGGCGACCACCATGCCGCGCGGCGCGTGATCCGCAACAGCGCCGGAAGGAGTGTGAGACGGATCAGGACGGCATCCAGCAGAACGGCGACACCGAGGATGATCCCCATCTCCTTCGGGGGAAGAGGTTCGGCCAGGGCGAAGGTGAAGAACACCGCCACCATGACCGCTGCCGCGGCGAAGATGATCCGGCCGGAGTGCGCCATCCCGTCGATCTGTGCCTGTGTGGCGTTGTCGGACCGCTCGAAGTGCTCCTTCGCGGTGGCGAGCAGGAAGACCGTGTAGTCCATCGCGATCGCGAAGATCATCGCGAAGAAGAACACCGGTCCCCACCCGTCGAGGAAGCCCTGGGGTGTGAAGCCCAACAGGTCCGCGAGGTGCCCGTCCTGGAAGATGAGCTTTGCGACGCCGAAGGCAGCTGCCGTCGACAACAGGCTGACCACGGTGCCGATCAGGGCGATCAGAGGTGCCTGCAGCGAGACCAGGAGCAACAGGAAGCCCAGGATGAGGATGACGGAGACAACCAGCGGGAAGTAGTCGTTCAGGGCCTGCTGGAGGTCCAGGTTCTCAGTGGGCGCGCCACCGACCAGTGCACCGTCGGGCAGGGTGCTGCGCAGGTCGTCGACGATCGTGCCCATCTGCTCGTTGGATGGGTCGACCGACGGAAGTGCCTGCATGAGAACGTAATCCGAGCCGTCTGCGGCGGGCATCGGGGGAGTCACCATCTGGATTCCCGGGGACTGAGAGGCGGCCTGGGCGGTCTGCTGCGCCTCGTCGGCGGGTGCGACGATCTGCAACATCCCGGGTGCGCCCTCGCCCATCTGTGACTGGACGAGTTCGTAGCCCTGACGCACTGGTGCGTCCTCGGGGACGACGGTGATCGACGGCATCGCGACCTTCAGACCGAAGACCGGGATCGCCAACGCGATGAGAACGGCGAGGGAGCCGGCGGCGACGGTCCACGGGTGGCGGTGCAGGAAGAGTCCCCAGCGGGCGAACACCGGTGAACGGTGTTGCTGACGGCGGGCGTACGGCATCGACACCGCATTGACCTGGGGACCCAGCTTGCCCAGTGCGGCGGGCAGAAGTGTCAGGGTTGCCGCCAGGACGAAGACGACGGCGAGCATGATGCCCACGGCCATCGTTCGCACCGCGGGTGCGGGAACCAGCAACACTGCGGACAGGCTCACCAGGACGGTGATGCCGGAGAGCAACACCGCTTTTCCTGCGGTGTCCATGGTCTCGGCGACCGCGGCACGCATGTCGTCGCCGTAACCGCGCATGGCATCGCGGAAGCGCGACACGATGAACAGGGCGTAGTCGATGCCCAGGGCCAGGGCGAACATCATGGCGAAGTTGATCGCCCACACGGAGATCGGCGTGACCTGGTTCAGCAGGACCAGTCCGCCGGCGGAGGCGACGAGTCCGGCGATGGTCAGCAGCAAGGGAAGTCCGGCCGCGACCAGCGACCCGAAGGCCAGCACCATGATCGTCAAAGTGACCGGCCAGGAGAACAGCTCGGCCTTGATCATCGCGTCGTGATTGGCCTTGTTGAAGTCACTCCACAATGCGGACGCACCGGTCGGGTAGACCTCGACACCGTTCCCGGACAGCCCGGTCAGCTCGTCTTTGCGTTCGTCGACTGCCCGCACCATGTCGTCGGTGTTGGCGGCAGCACCGATGATGACGATGCCGGTGTGACCATCGGGACTGATGGACATTCCCGGTTGTGGTGGCACGACCTGGGCGAATCGGTCATCGGTCGCCGCGAGTTCGGTGATCTTTCCGACGACGGCCTGGACCGCGGGACTCTCGACGCGATCGCGGTCGGAATGGACGACCACCTGCACCGCGGCCGAGGAGTTGCCGCCGAAGTGCTGCTGGGCCAGTTCGCGGACTTGGACGGACTCGGACCCGTTCGCCTGCCATCCGGCGCCGGCGAGTGAGGAGAACACCGAGGGTGCCGCCGCTCCCAGAACCACCAGGAGGAGCACCCACACACCGAACACCCAACGGGCGCGGCCGGCCATCGTCGCGCCCCAGCGACCGAGGATTCCGGCTGCGGAACCTGTTGGGTCAGGTGTTGCTTCGTCTTCGGAGAGGGCCGTCTTCGGCGCCATGAGATTCCTTTCGTCTGATACCCCTAGGGGTATTGGATCTGGCGTAGAAGATACCCCGGGGGGTATGGTGGCGTCAAGGATCCACGGCTTCGGCTACCGAGACCTGTGGGTGGTCAAACACGAGGAGGAATCACCATGGCCGCAGACGAGAGGCCGCGCTTGACCGTCGGGGAAGAGGCGATGGGGGCTGTTCTGAATCGGCTGAAGCGCGCTCAGGGCCAGCTTGCCGGGGTGATCGCCATGATCGAGGCGGGCCGGGACTGCACGGACGTGGTCACCCAGCTCGCGGCGGTGTCGCGAGCGCTCGACCGAGCCGGCTTCAAGGTCGTGGCGTCGGGGATGCGGCAGTGTGTCGAGACTGCCGACGGTGAGCAGCCGCCGCTGTCCGAGGCGGCACTGGAGAAGCTGTTCCTCGCGCTGGCGTGACGGGCGGTCCGGAGCCGGTGGCCGAGTAGGAGCGAACGAAAGAGGGGCCGAGACATCGGCCCCCTCTTTCGTGGATATGGGTGATTTCGTGGGTGGGTGGGTGAGCTGGGCGCTCAGCGGGGGCATGTGGCGCGAGGGAGTCCCGCCTTCGACATGAGGAGGCTCGCGGGGCACCATCCGACGGCACTGTAGAGCAGCAGGTTGGCGGCCACGAAGAGGGTGAGCACGGTCCACCACGGGGACACTGTCAGCACGAGGATGACGCTGATCGTCACCATCACGCCCGCGAGCGCGGGCACCATTCTTTCCACCGTCAATCGGGGCTCGTGAGTACCGGTTGCGCGTGTCATGGGTCTTCCTTCTGCTGGGGACGTGTGAACGCCCGGGATCGATGGCAACCACAGTATACCCCCTGGGGTATAGTGACGTCGTTGTCTCGAACTCGAACGTAAGGACTGAGAGCATGTGTTCACCGGTGAAGTGCCCAACGTGCGGCAAGACGACCTGGTCGGGGTGCGGTCGTCATGTCGACGCCCTCAAACGCCGCGTTCCCGACTCCCAGTGGTGCGACGGGCACAAGCAGGCGCCGTCCCAGCGCTCGAAGTGGTGGTCCAGAGCCTGACCGGACCGGATAGCTCTTTGGGGACGTGCTCGGCCCGGCGCTACTCTTGAGGGCGGCATATATCCCGCGGCGGCATCGTCGCGGCGACCACCCGCGAAGTCGAGGATGTTGATGAGCGCACCCACCGCAGAGCCCTCCGTCGCAAGAGGCGAGTCCGGAACCGAAAAGGTCGTCCTCGGACTCGCGCGAGCGGCGAAATCGGCATCCCGCTCACTGGGTGGTCTCACGACGGCGGACAAGAACGAGGTTCTGCTCGCGGCGGCCGACGCCATCGAAGCCGCGTCGGAGACGATCCTCGCCGCCAACGCCGAGGACATCGCGCGCGCCGAGGAGGCGGGCACCGAGGCGAGCCTGCTCGATCGCCTGCGTCTCGACGAATCCCGTGTCGTCGGCATCGCGAACGGTCTTCGTCAGGTCGCGGTCCTGCCCGATCCGATCGGTGAGATCGTCTCCGGCAAGACCCTGCCCAACGGACTTCAGCTCCGACAGGTACGAGTTCCCCTCGGTGTCGTCGGCATCGTCTACGAGGCGCGGCCCAACGTCACGGTCGACGTCTTCGGGATCGCCTTCAAGTCGGGTAACGCGGTGCTGCTCCGCGGTTCGTCGTCGGCCGCGTCGTCGAACGCCGAACTCGTCCGCATCCTGCGAGAGACCCTGTCCGCCAAGGGCGTCAGCGCGGATGCCGTGTCGCTGCTGCCCAGCGAGGACCGCTCGAGCGTCACCGCGCTCATCCGCGCCCGCGGGCTCGTCGACGTCGTGATCCCGCGCGGCGGTGCCGGTCTCATCGAGGCCGTCGTCTCCAACGCGACCGTCCCCACCATCGAGACCGGCGTGGGTAACTGCCACGTCTACGTGCACGCTCTCGCCGACCTCGACGTCGCCGTCCGCGTCATCCTGAACTCCAAGACCCGCCGGCCGAGTGTCTGCAACACCGCCGAGACGGTCCTGATCGACAAGGCGGTGGCGGCTGATGCGCTGCCTCGCATCACCCAGGTCCTGCAGTCCCAGGGTGTCGTGATCCACGGTGACGAGCCGGGCATGGAACCGGCCACCGAGGACGACTGGACCAAGGAGTATCTGTCGATGGACATCGCGATGAAGGTCGTCGACGACCTCGACGCCGCCGTCTCCCACATCGACTCCTACGGCACCGGTCACACCGAGGCGATCATCACCACCGACCTCGCCGCCGCGGACGAGTTCACCCGCCGCGTGGATGCCGCCGCCGTCATGGTGAACGCCTCCACCGCCTTCACCGACGGCGAGCAGTTCGGGTTCGGCGCCGAGATCGGCATCTCGACCCAGAAGCTGCACGCCCGCGGCCCGATGGGCCTGCCCGAGCTGACCTCGACCAAGTGGCTGGTCTGGGGCAACGGCCACGTTCGGCCGGCCTGATGACGAGCTCCACGGAATACACCGGTTCCGGACCACAGGTCGTGCCGTCGTTCACCTCCGTCGACGATGTCGTCGCACGGCTCCGTGACACCGGCTACCTCGCCGACGACGCCACGGCGACGTCGACCTTCCTCGCCGACCGGCTGGGCAAGCCGCTGCTCGTCGAGGGGCCCGCGGGTGTCGGCAAGACCGAACTGGCCAAGTCGATCGCCGCAGCCACAGACGCCGAGCTCGTCCGCCTGCAGTGCTACGAGGGCATCGACGAGGCCCGCGCGCTCTACGAGTGGAACCATGCCAAGCAGATCCTGCACATCCAGGCGACGGGCAACCGCGCCTGGGAAGAGGCGAAGACCGACATCTTCTCCGACGAGTTCCTGCTGCCGCGGCCGCTGCTGAAGGCGATCTCGCGCGAGGGTTCGACCGTGCTGCTGATCGACGAGGTCGACAAGGCCGACGTCGACATGGAGGGGCTGCTCCTCGAGGTGCTCAGCGACTTCGCGATCACCATCCCCGAGATGGGAACCGTTGCCGCGCAGCGCCGACCGATCGTGCTCCTCACCTCGAACGCCACGCGCGAACTGTCCGAGGCGCTCAAGCGTCGCTGCCTGTACCTCTACATCGACTTTCCCGACGCCGAGCGGGAGAAGGAGATCCTCGCCTCGCGGGTGCCGAACCTGTCGGCATCGCCGAGTGCGGAACTGGTCCGGATCGTCGGTGTGCTGCGGACGCTGGACATCCGCAAGAAACCGTCGGTGGCCGAGACGATCGACTGGGCCAACACGCTGCTCGCACTCGGTGCGGGAGAACAGGCCGACGCCAGGCGCGGCGGCCTCGACGACGGGCTCATCGCCCGCACCCTCGGTGTGGTGCTCAAACACCGGCCCGATCTGAAGACGGCTCTCAAAGAACTCAAGCTGGGCTGATGACGACTCCGCTCGTCGCGCACCTCACCGATTTCGTCGATGAGCTGCGTCGTCGCGGGATCGTCGTCGGGCCGTCGGCGCTGATCGACGCGGCGAGTGCGATGGAGGTGCTCGATCTGCTCGAGCGGTCCCGTCTCCGTGAGGGTCTGGCGACGACGCTGCTCGTCGACCATGCGCATCGAGGGGTCTTCGACCGCGTCTTCGACCTGTGGTTCCCGGTCGGCGCGGGAATGCGCACCGTCACCGAGGATCTGCCACGTGACGAGGACGGAAACCTCGACGTCGAGGCGGTGCGGGACGCGCTGGCGGAGATGCTGGCCGACGACGCGGCGGCCGGTGACGGGCGGCTCGAGCAGGCGATCGCGATGATCGTCGACGAGCTGGGGCGCTACGGGTCGACGAAGGGCGAGGCCTTCTCGGCGTATCAGGCGATCTCCGCGGTCAGCCCACAGACGTTGATCGCCAAGATCGCCGCGGCGATGGCCGGCGGCGACGGTGACGGCGACGGTGGCCGACCGGGCACCCAGCCGCTGTACCGGCAAGCCGCGCGTCAGAAGGCCACCGACCTGCGGGCCGCGATCGAGCGTGAGACGCAGCGTCGGATGGCCGATCGCAACGGCCGGGACAAGGTCGGCGCGTATGCGGTGCCGCCCCTGCCGGAGAACGTCAACTTCCTCTCCGCGGGCGCCAAGGAGCAGGTGGAGATCCGCAAGACGATCGAGCCACTGGCCCGGTTGCTCGCCGCCAAGCTCGAGACGCGGCGGCGTCGTGCCCATCGCGGGGCGGTCGATGTTCGGAAGACGTTGCGGGCGTCGATGTCCACCGGCGGTGTCCCGATCGAACTCAGTCACCGCAAGCCGCGTCCCGGACGCCCGGAGTTGATCATCATCTGCGATGTGTCGGGGTCGGTCGCGGGCTTCAGCCAGTTCACGCTGCGGCTGGTGTACGCACTGCGCCAACAGTTCTCCAAGGTGCGGGTTTTCGCGTTCGTCGACACCGTCGACGAGGTCACCGAGTTCTTCGACCACGGTGAAGAGGATTTCGGTGCGGCGATGCACCACATGATCTCCACCGCCCGGATCTCCACGCGCGACGGACATTCGGACTACGGGAACATGCTCGCCGGTTTCGTCGGCGAGTACGGCGAAACGCTGACGCATCGGGGAGCGCTGCTGGTGCTCGGTGATGCACGCAACAACTACCACGAGACGCACGCCGACGCGCTCGCGGAACTGGTCGAACGCGCCCGGCACGCGTACTGGCTGAACCCCGAGGCCAAAGAGCATTGGGGGACCGGTGACTCGGTCGCCACCGACTATGCGGAGGTCATCGACATGTTCGAATGCCGCAACGCGACGCAGCTCGGAACCGTCATCGCCGACCTGCTGCCGATCTGATCCCGGCGCCACCGCGTAGACTGACCGTCCATGTCAACCGACCGCCATATTGCGCGCCGCATCGGCGTCATGGGTGGCACGTTCGACCCGATCCACAACGGGCACCTGGTGGCGGCCAGCGAGGTCGCTCATCGCTTCGAGCTGGACGAGGTGATCTTCGTCCCGACGGGGCGTCCGTGGCAGAAGCTGGGCGAGCACACGATGGTCAGCCCGCCCGAGGACCGGTACCTGATGACGGTCATCGCGACGGCGTCGAACCCGCAGTTCAGCGTCAGCCGCGTCGACATCGACCGTGACGGCGACACCTACACCGTCGACACGTTGCGAGACCTGCGCAAGCAGTTGCCCGACGCGCAGCTCTACTTCATCACCGGTGCCGATGCGCTGGAGTCGATCCTGTCGTGGCAGGACTGGGAGGAGCTGTTCGACCTCGCCCGGTTCGTGGGTGTGAGCCGGCCCGGCTACGAGCTCGATGCCACCCATCTGGCGCAGCATCTCGCGGAGATGCCGGATGACACGCTGCATCTGCTGGAGATCCCGGCGCTGGCGATCTCGTCGACCGATTGCCGCACGCGTGCGGCGGAGGGCCGCCCGGTCTGGTACCTGGTGCCCGACGGCGTCGTGCAGTACATCGCCAAGAGGAAGCTGTATCGTGCGCCTCGGGCGTCGTCGCCCGGGGTGTCCGCGCCGGGAGCGGAGCGAGCGGGCGGTAATGATCCCGCGCCGGGAGCGGAGCGAGCGGGCGGTAATGATCCCGCGCCGGGAGCGGAGCGAGCGGGCGGAGTTGATCCCGCGCCGGGAGCGGAGCGAGCGGGCGGAGTTGATCCCGCGCCGGGAGCGTCTGTGGCGTCGAGCGGTAAGTGAATCGAGAGGACTTGTGTGACTGCGTCAGCTGAAGCGTTGGAGATGGCCAAGGTGGCCGCTCTGGCGGCCGCGGAGAAGCTCGCCCATGAGGTGACCGTGATCGATGTGTCGGAACAGTTGGTGATCACCGACGCCTTCGTCATCGCGTCGGCGGACAACGAGCGACAGGTCAATTCGATCGTCGACGAGGTCGAGGAGAAGCTGCGGGAGGCCGGGTACAAGCCGGTGCGCCGTGAGGGCACCCGTGAGGGGCGTTGGGCTCTGCTCGATTATGCCGACATCGTGGTGCACATCCAGCACACCGACGAGCGACGCTTCTACGCGCTGGAGAGTCTGTGGAAGGACTGCCCGGTCGTCGAGGTGGAAGGGCTTTCGTGAGCGGGGGTCCCGATACCCACGACACCTCGGTCGAGCGTCTGACCCCGGTCGTCCGGCGACTGATCCTGTTGCGCCACGGGCAGACCGAATACAACGCGGGCAGCCGCATGCAGGGTCAGCTCGACACCGATCTCTCCGAGCTCGGTGTGCGGCAGGCGAATTCGGCGGCTGTCGAACTGGCGAAGCGGCAACCCCTGGTGATCTGGTCGTCGGACCTGAAGCGCGCCCGGGACACCGCGGAGGCGCTCGCCCAGCGAACCGGGCTCTCGGTGACAACCGATGTGCGCCTTCGTGAGACGCATCTGGGCGAGTGGCAGGGATTGACTCATCTCGACGTCGATGAGGTCATGCCGGGGGCGCGCGTCGTGTGGCGCGACGACGCGACGTGGACCCCGCCGGGTGGCGAGAGCCGCGTCGACGTGGCGAAGCGTTCCACGCCTCTGGTCGACGAGCTGATCGAGCAGTTGCCGGAATGGGGTGTCGGCGACAATCCCGAGGCGCCGGTCGTGCTCGTGGCCCATGGTGGGGTCATCGCGGCGATGACCGCGGCGCTGCTCGGGCTGCCGGTGGACAACTGGCCGGTCTTCGGTGGACTCGCCAACACCAGCTGGGTACAGCTGTCGGGGCACGGTAAGCCCGGCGACCTTCCGCGCTGGCGGCTCGACGTGTGGAATGCGTCGGCCGAGGACTCTGATCCCGCCGTGCAGTGAGCGATCCGGATTCCGGCGCTCCCACGGAGGAACGCTGCGTACTGGTGTTGTCCGACTCGCTGGCCTATTACGGCCCGGTCGGTGGGCTGCCCGCGAACGATCCGCGGATCTGGCCGTCGCTGGTCGGCGCCGACGTCGGTCTGCCGGTTCGTCTGTTCGGCCGGATCGGCTGGACGAGCCGCGACGTGTGGTGGGCGCTGACCCAGGACCCGAACATCTGGGCGACCGTTCCGCATGCCGAGGTCGTCGTGCTGGCCTTCGGCGGGATGGACACGCTGCCGTCGCCGCTGCCGACGGCGCTGCGCGAGCAGATCCGGTACGTCCGGCCGAATCGGCTGCGGCAGTGGGTGCGTGACGCGTATTCGTGGGTGCAGCCACGTGGGTCGCGACTGGGGTGGCCGCTGGCGTTGCCGCCGAAGGTGACCGTCGAGTACCTGGACAAGATCCGTGAGGCCCTCACGCAGCTCCGACCGGATCTGCCGATTGTCGTTTGCCTGCCGCCGACCCATCGCAGCCCGTATTACGGTTACGTGCACTCGGGCCGCATCCCGGCGACGGCGGCGATCGCGCGGTGGGCGCAGCACCACGGGTTGCC
The DNA here is from genome assembly GCF_024733855.1 of Gordonia sp. GONU. Classification (NCBI taxonomy): domain Bacteria; kingdom Bacillati; phylum Actinomycetota; class Actinomycetes; order Mycobacteriales; family Gordoniaceae; genus Gordonia; species Gordonia sp. GONU. The sequence goes on along the minus strand of NZ_JANRHB010000004.1, from coordinate 259,891 downwards.
CTGTGTCGACTTCTATCCGGTGACCCGGGACGCTTTCGAGGATCCGGCCGCGGAGATGAATCCGGACGGCATCCACTGGGGCTTCTCGTGCCATCGTCAGATCGCCGACGTGGTGACGCCGGTGGTCGAGAAGAGCAGGGCGAACAGCTAGCCGACGGACCTCGCGACTCCCATGTGAGGTCTGGCCGGTGAACCGGCTAACGTAGACGCGTGCCTGTCGTCGTCGTCACAGATTCGTCTTCTCGGTTGCCCGAGTCGGTCACCGAGCACTACGGGATCCGGCAGGTTCCGCTGCACGTGACGGTCGAGGACAAGGACTACCGCGAGGGCATCGACTACATCCCGGAGGACGTCGTCACGACACCCGGTGTGACCACCTCGGGCGCCAATCCCAGCGAGCTCACCGAGTACTTCGAGGCCGCTCTGGAGGCCAGCGAAGGCGCCGGCGTGGTGGCCGTGCACATGTCCCGCAAGCTGTCGGGCACGTGGGGCTCGGCGCGGCTGGCGGCGGAGAAGTTCTCGGGGCAGGTTCGCGTCGTCGACTCCCGATCTGTCGGTCTCGCAGTGGGTTTCACGGCCATCGCCGCGGCGCAGGCGGCCGCCGACGGCGCCGATCGTGATCGCGTCTACGAGTCGGCGATCCGGCAGGCCGCGACCGTCGACTCGCTGCTGTGTGTCCAGCAGCTCGACAACCTGCGTCACAGCGGTCGGATCAGTGCGGCAGGCAAGCTCTTCGGGTCCGCGTTGTCGATCAAGCCGATCCTGCACATGGTCGACGGCACGCTCCAGCTGAAGGAGCGCCACCGCACCTTCTCCAAGGCGCTCGACAAGATGGTCGAGGCCGCGGTCGAGTCGGCGGGCGGGCGCGCGGTCACCGTCGGCATCCAGCACTGTGAGACCCCGGAGGTGGCGGCGGACCTCCTCGCGACCCTGCGCAACCGGCTGCGGATGGTGACCTCCGAGCTGACCGTCGACCTCGGACCGATCCTCGGCTCGCACGTGGGTCCCGGAGCGGTGGGCGTCGTCATCGCGTCGCATCTCGAACCGATCGAAGGGCTCGAGGAGGGCTGACGGCGCCCCGTTTCCTGTCGACAGCCGTGCTCCTGTCCACAGATCTCGTGGTCGGCGTCCACAGCGCACGTGATCGGTTCTGAACACTCCTAACGTGTGACGCCATGAGCGCATCAGGACGGCGGAATCCGCTGGACCGGTTGGGGCCGGTCGTCGAGCAGCCGGCGCGCCGGGACGACCCACCGCCGGCCGCGGCCGGCTCCGACCCACCGCCGGGTGCCGGTGACCCTGCTGCGGCTGCCGTCGCGGTCGAGGAGCCCGAGCATCCGGGGTGGGGGATCGGTGGGATGCCGACGTGGCTGGATGCGCCGCCGCCCACGTCGCCGACGCGTGGGCGTTTCGACGATGTGCTCGACCCCGACGACGATCGGTCGGGTGAGGACCGGGACGAGGACGAGGATCCCGTTCCGCGCCGACGCTTCGCTGTGGCACCACCCGCGGCGATCGCGTTGATCGCGGTAGGGGTGATCGCCTGTGTCGTGGCCGGATTCGGACTGTTCCGCGGAACGGATTCCGCACCAGTCGTGGATTTCGGCGCGACGGCCGGTTCGTCGTCGATGCCGGATGCATCGGCGCCTCCGGTCAGCGCGCCACCGAGTACGACGCCGGCCCGGTTGGTGGTGAGCGTCGTCGGACTGGTGAACAAACCCGGACTGGTGCGTCTCGCTCCGGGAGCCAGGGTCGCCGAGGCGATCGACCAGGCCGGTGGTGCGCGCAAGGGCGCGGACCTGCTGTCGCTCAACCTCGCTCGAGTTCTGCGCGACGGAGATCAGATCCTCGTCGGTTATGCCGGGGGTGAGGGTCAGATGTCGCTGCGTAGTGCGGTGGTCGGAGCGGAAGGTGGTGTGCCTGCGCCGGGCCCGTCGGACGGCCGGGGAAGTCCGCCACCGGCATCGTCGGCTGCCGAACCGGGCGGTCGGGTCAACCTCAACACGGCGACCGAGACCGAGCTGGATGCGCTCCCCGGCGTCGGTCCGGTGACGGCGAAGGCGATCCTCGACTGGCGAGAACGCAACGGCCGCTTCACCTCTGTGGACCAGCTCGCCGAAGTCGACGGGATCGGTCCGGCCCGGTTGGCGAAGCTGGCGAACCTCGTGACGGTCTGAGGCGATGGACTTCCGGCTGCTCGTACCGGCGGTGATGGTGTGGTCGGTGACGGCGTGCGGGCTGGTGGCCCCGGTCGGTGTCAGCGTCGGCGTCGCGATCGTCTCGGCGGTGGTTGCCCTCGCCGGGGTGCTGGCGTGCGGTACTCACCGGCTCGGCTGGGAGGCGGTGGGGCTGGTCGTCGTAGGAGCGGGTTTGGCCGCGGCTTGTGCGACATCTCTCTCGCTCCGGCAGGAGGCCCGTGCCGATCATCCGCTGTCGCATGTGTCGGGTAAGGCGACGGTGGTCATGACCCTTCGCAGCGATCCGTTGCCGATCGGACCGAAGGGGCAGGGACGCATCCGCGCGCGCGTCGACGTCGAACAGGTCGGTACGGAGCGGGTCTCGACCGCGCCGGGAGACCTTCGTGGTGCAACGCAGGCATGGGCCGGGTTGCTGCCCGGTCAACGAGTCGTCGCCGTCGTGAAGGTGCGGCCACCACCGGACCGAACTCTTGTCGTCGCGTCGCTGACCGCGTCTTCCCCGAAGCTCGTCGGCGGGCCGCCCGCGTATCAGACCGTCGCGGGATCGATCCGGCAACGCCTACAACTGGTGGCGACCCGCGCCCTCGGCCCGGAGGCCGCGGGTCTGCTGCCGGGTCTTGTGCTCGGCGACGAGAGCGGGGTGGACGAGGGACTCCGCGATGACTTCCGGGCCGCGGGCCTGAGTCATCTCACCGCGGTATCCGGAGCGAACTTCGCGATCGTCTGCGGCGCAGCGCTTCTCATCGTCCGCAGCATCGGGGTGCCGCCGCGCGCCGCGGCGGTCATCGGACTCGTGGTGATCGTCGGGTTCGTGATGCTCGTGCGGCCGACACCGAGCGTGTTGCGCGCGGCGCTGATGGGTGGGGTCGGGGTGTTGGCCCTGTTCGCGTCGCGACGCTCGCAGTCGCTGCCGGCTCTGGGGGCCGCAGTGATCGGTGGTCTGCTGTGGTGGCCGGAGTTGGCGCTGCAGCCGGGCTTTGCGCTGTCGGTAGCGGCCACCTGCGCCATCGTGCTGTGGGCGCCGCGTCTCCGGGACCGGTTGCGGGCGTGGCGTTGTCCGCCGGGAGTGTCCGAGGTGATCGCGATGGCGATCACCGCGCAAGTGGTGACCGCACCGATCGTCGTGCTGGTGACAGGTCAGCTGTCCGTGGTCGGGATCGTCGCCAACCTGCTCGTCGCGCCCGTCGTCGCGATCATCAGCGTCGTCGGTACCGTTGCGGCGCTCATCGGTGCACTCGGTCCGCCCGACGGCCTCGGTGCCGGGTTTGCCGAGTTGCTAGTACGCGCACTCGGGCCGGAACTGTGGTGGATGATCTGGTGCGCCCACACCCTCGGCGGACTGGGATGGGCGAGTGTCGAGGTGTTCGGGTGAGCTGAAGTTGAGGCAGATGCCCCACGCCGATGAGGCGCGTCGCGGACGACGCTGGGGTCATGAACACACAAACACCCCGCCAGGTCGTCGCCGACCTGCGTACACACCCACACCTTGCGGACGGAAACGACGAACGATTCGCCGGATGCGGCGTCATGGGACTGCCGTTCGCGTCGGGTCACTATCTGGCCCTGCGCGACATGATCGCCAGTTCCATCGGACCTGCATACCGGTCCGTCTGGCATCGGGATCCGAACGGGCACTGGACGATCTACACGACGACCGAACCCGAGCGGAGCTGCCCGCGGTATTTCGATGCGGGCGCGACGACCCGTCAGGTTCCGGCGATCGATGTCGGGTGGACCGATGACCATACGTTCGAGGTGACACTCGGCAACACCCTCACCTGGCAGGTCGAGCTGACCTCGTCACCCACGACGCGCCTGATGACTGCGCTGAGCGGTGCGACGCCCGCAGCAGCGTGGCGCAGCCGGACGGTGCTGCACGCGGTGGGACCGATGGCAACCATCATGCTGCGTGCCGGCCGAGTCCGGATGTGTGCACGGACCCCCAACGGGCCCGAGTTCCGGGGAACATCTCTGTACATCTGGCGCGTCGCCGACAGCCGGGCATCGCTCCACGGCGAGACTCTCGGCGCTCCCGGACCACTCGACGAGCAGATCCGGATCGGCGACATCCCGCTTCCGCAACGCGGTCTGTTCTTCGTCGGCCGATCGGCTTTCGACACACCCGAACCCACCGACAACACCCAGCATCATCTCACCGACATGGGAGTACAGACATGACCACTAGAGACGCCCCTTCGTCAGCAGAAACCGCCCCGCCCACAAGCATTCTCACGCGCGTCGGCTACCTCGCCTACGGCCTGGCGGCCTACGTCGCCTTCCTGGTGGTGTTCCTGTGGGCCATCGCCTTCGTCGAGAACGCCTCGATCGTCATCGGAGGCGCGGAGATCGTGCCGCGGACCATCGATCGGGGAGGGCCGTCGGCGTGGGTGGTGACCGCGCTGGCGATCGACCTCGGACTACTGACACTTTTCGCCGCGCAGCACAGCGTCATGGCGCGCGCCGGTCTCAAACAACGGTGGACGAGGATCGTGCCCACCCCGATCGAGCGCAGCACCTACGTAGCGGCGGCGACCGCGTGCCTCGCAGCCGTCCTGTGGTGGTGGCATCCGATCACCGCCACCGTGTGGGATGTCTCGGCGCCGGCCGCGCGGACATTCCTCGTCGCCGTGTCGCTGTTCGGGTGGGTTCTGGTTCTCACCTCGACGTTCCTCATCAACCATTTCGACCTGTTCGGTCTGCGGCAGGTGGTCGCCAACGCCAAGGGTCGCACGCTTGAACCGTACCGGTTCATCACGCCGCTCTGGTACGGGATCGTCCGCCATCCGATCTATCTGGGCTTTCTCATCGCGTTCTGGGTGGCCCCGACCATGACCGTCGGGCATCTGCTGTTCGCCTGCGCCACAACCGGTTACGTCCTGTTAGGCATTCACCTCGAGGAACGGGACCTGATCCGCTCGTTCGGGGATGACTACATCGCGTACCGCGGGCGAGTACCGATGCTGCTACCGGGAACCCATGTGCGTCGTTCGGTCCGGTCGCGGGAAGTGTCGGTCGGCTGACGCGGCCGAGCCAGGAGCGCGACAATGAACGCCATGAGCGCGCAGACGGTACTGCCGCGGCGGGTCGAGGTGCTGGCCGGGCTCTCGGTCGCGATCGACCTGGGGCTCGGCCAACCGGTCGAGCACATGCTGCGGTCGGCGGTCATCGCCACGAGGTTGGCGCGGCGGCTCGGCCTCGACCGCTCGGCGCAGGACACCGTCTACTATGCGACGCTCGTGATGTGGATCGGGTGCCACGCCGACTCCGCGGAGTACGCGCGCTGGTTCGGCGACGACATCGCCGTCCGGCGCGATGCCTATCTCGTGGACTGGTCGGGCCTGCCGTATCTGCGCTTCCTCCTCGGCAATCTGGGTCGGGGAGAGTCACTTCCACACCGCATGAAGACCATGGCAGAGCTCTTCCGCGATGCGCGCGGCCAGATCACCACTCTGGTGCACTCCCATTGCCTGTCCGCCGCCGCGCTCGCGGGCCACATCGGTCTCGGAGCCGACGTCGAGCGGGCGATCCTGTACACCTTCGAGAGGTTTGACGGGGGAGGCATGCCGGCCGGCGTCTCCGGCACAGAGATCCCCGTGGAGATGCGGGTGGCGCAACTGGCCGACATGGCCGAAGTCCACCACCGCATGTACGGGTTCGAGGGGGCGATCGCCATGGCGCGCAGCCGCCGGGGCGGACATTTCGACCCCGCCGTCGTCGACGCGTTCGTCATCGATCCGGAGGCGCTGTTCCCCGACGACGCCGACGATCCATGGGACCTGGCGCTGTCCATCGCGCCCGATGCCGAGGTGCGCCTCGACGACGCCGGGCTGGATCGGTTGCTGCTGGCCATCGGCGATTTCGTCGACCTGAAATGTCCCTTCGCGCTGGGACATTCACGTGGTGTCGCCGACCTGGCGGAGGCTGCGGCGGGACATCTGGGTCTCGATCAACAGGAAGTCGACGCGGTCCGTCGCGCGGGTTACCTCCACGACGTCGGACGGATCGGTGTGTCGAGCCGGATCTGGTCGAAATCGGACGATCTGACCTCGGCGGAATGGGAACGCGTACGCATGCACCCGTACCTGACCGACCGCGTCCTGACAAGGATCACCGGTCTCGGTGACGTCGCGAAGATCGCCCGAAGCCATCACGAACACCTCGACGGAACCGGCTACCCGCTGGGACTGACGAGTCAGGCCCTCGGACGACCCGACCGGATTCTCGCGGCGGCGCTCGCCTATCGATCGGCGATCGAGCCGCGACCGTACCGAGAGGCCATGACGACCCGGCAGGCTGCAGATCGTCTGGTGCGACGGGCGGACCGCGGCGAACTGGACACCGACTGCGTCGAGGCCGTTCTCACGGCCGCAGGACAGACGACCGGCCGGACACGACGCACCGATGCCCTCACGCCGCGCGAGAGGGAGATCCTCGGACTCGTCGCGCGAGGGCTGTCCAACCGGGAGATCGCATCGAAGCTCGTGCTCAGCGAGAAGACGGTACGCAACCACGTCGAGCGGACCTACGCCAAGGTCGGCGTGTCCAATCGGGTCGGGGCGAGCCTGTACGCGTTGCAGAACGGGCTGGCGTTCGGCGACTGACGCCCTACCCGGCGCTGAAGCGCGCCGCGCGCCGATGGATCCGGTGTGTGAGACCGCGTTTCCGGACGAATGGCGCCGGGTGTATCGGCTCGCTGTAGAAGAGCAACTTGGCGAGTTCGACGATCACCAGGTAGGCGATGACCAGCAACACCAGGACGAGGAAGAAGCCGATCGGGAGCGTGGTGAAGCCGAGGTCATGGGCCAGCGGCGAGACGGTCAGGCCGATCGCGACGGCTACCACCGCCGCCACCGCGAGCACCAGTGGCACACTCGGCCTGCTGCGCAGGAACGGCACGCGGCGTGTTCGGATGGCGAACACGATCAGCGTCTGGGTTGCGATCGACTCCAGGAACCAGCCGGTGCGGAAGAGTTCCGGGCCGGCATTGAACAGGCCGATCATGATGCCGAACGTCAGGAAGTCGAACATGGAGCTGACCGGTCCGAAGAAGAGCATGAAACGGCGGATGAACGCGATGTCCCAGTGGGATGGTGCGTGCACCTGCTCGTCGTCGACCTTGTCGGTCGGTATCGCCAGCTGGCTGGAGTCGTACAGAAGGTTGTTCAACAGGACCTGGCTGGGCAGCATCGGCAAGAAGGTCAACACCGCGGAGGCGGCCGCGGCACTGAACATGTTGCCGAAGTTGCTCGACGTACCCATCAGGACGTATTTCATGGTGTTGGCGAAGATCCGGCGTCCCTCGGCAACGCCGCCGGCGAGCACGCCCAGATCCTTGTCGAGGAGCAGAATGTCGGCGGCGTCCTTGGCGACATCGGTCGCGGTGTCCACCGAGATCCCCACATCGGCGGAGTGCAGGGCGAGTGCGTCGTTGACGCCGTCGCCGAGGAAACCGACCGATCGCCCGTGTTGCCGAAGGACTTTGACCAGCCGTGACTTCTGTTCGGGCAGGACACGGGCGAAGATGGTGAAACGCTGTGCCGCGTCGGCGAATGCCTCGTCGTCGAGCCCTTCGAGCTCGGCTCCGGTGATCGTGCCGCCGGAGGCCAATCCGAGCTGTGCACAGACGTGCTCAGCGACCAACGGGTTGTCACCGGTCGCGATCTTGACCTCGATCTGGAGCGCGGCCAACTCTCTGAGTGATTCGGTGGCAGCCTGTTTGGGCTTGTCGAGGAAGACGAGGAAGCCTCGTAAGGTCAGGCCGTTCTCGTCGGCCGGATCGATATGCGCCTTGCCGGTCGTCGACGCGGTGGCCACCGCGACGACGCGACCACCCTCGGCGAACAAGCCGGTGAGCGTCTCATCGGCCTCTGGCCCGACGCCGACACATCGCGCCAGAACCTTCTCGGGGGCACCCTTCACGATCAGCAGATGTTCGTCGTTCGGGCCGGCGACGAGCACCGACGTCATGCACCGGGTGTGATCGAACGGTAATGAAGCGAGTCGCTCATATCGCTGCGCCCCGGCCTCCGCGGCACCCGGTGCGGCCCACAGCGCCGAGTCCATTGCGTTGGCGGCGACCACTTGCTCGGTTCCGCCGGTGTATTCCGTCGCCAGCAGTCCGTAGAGGAACGTCTCGCGGCTCGTCGAACCGGACGGGTCGACGGCGTCGACGAAACTGATCCGCCCCTCGGTCAGGGTGCCGGTCTTGTCGGTGAGCAGGATGTCGAGGTCGCCGAGGTCCTCGATGCACACGAGGCGTTTGACGAGCACCTTGCGTTTGGCCAGTTGCCGGGACCCGGAGGCCAGGCTCGTGCTGACGACCGCGGGCAACAGTTGGGGAGTGATGCCCACGGCGATGGCGAGGGCGAACAAGAGGGATTCGAGCAACGGGCGATCGAGGAGCAGATTGATCACGACGATCATGGAGATCAGCACGATCGCGACCCGGAGGAGCAGATTCGAGAACTTGCGCAGACCACGCTGGAAGTCGGTGTCGGGATGGCGTTCGCCGAGTCCCGCGGCGATGTCCCCGAACGCTGTCTTCGCTCCGGTCGCGAACACGACCCCGGTGCCCGTGCCCGCCCGCACGATCGTGCCCATGAACACACAGGTGTCCAGTCCCGAGTCCGTGGCCCCCGCAGAAGTGGCACCCGGAGACGTGGCAGCGCCGGGTGCAGCGTGCTTCTCGACGGCCTCGGACTCGCCGGTGAGCACGCTCTCGTCGCATTCGAGTCCCGTTGCCGATATCAGTCGGACATCGGCGGGGACCACGGCGCCGAGGACCACGTCGACGAGGTCTCCCGGGACGAGTTCGGCGACATCGACCTCGGTCGGCCGGTTGTCGCGCATGACCGTTGCGTGGTGACGCAGATTCGAATGCAGTGCCGCGGTGGCCCGCTCCGCGCGGTACTCGTTGGCGAAACCCAGACCGATGCTCGCGGTGAGGATGACTCCGATGACGACGGCGTCGGTGCTGCTACCGAGGAAGAACGAGATGACTGCGGTGACAGCGAGGAGCACGAGGATCGCACTGCGGAGTTGCCGGCCGAGGACAGCCCAGGCGCTGACGCGGTGGGACCGCACCGCGTTCGGGCCGTACAGGGCAGATCGCCTGGCAGCTTCCTGCGATGTCAGGCCGGCCCGAGATGTCCCGAATTGCGCGAGAACATCGTCGATCTCGGCGGACGCGACGCTCCGCGCGCTCACCACCTCGTCGGGTGTGGTGGTCACCGTGGGTGGATTCCGTTGCGATGGTTGCGCATGACAGTCCTAGGTAAGTGGTGGGGCACCTTGACGAGAAATTATCACCAATCGATTGATTCGGGTGCGTCGGCTTCGGCGGCATCGCAGTCGCCGAATCGTCGTCCGCCCGTGGCAGCGCGCGCCGGGGTGTCGGCCTGATCTGGCACGATGATCACGTGACCGATCGCCTGCACCTGCTTCTCGGAGACGACGACTTTCTCACCGGCCGGGTGATCTCCGCGGTGGCCGAGGCGGCGTCGAAGGAAGCAGGCGCCCCGGTCCCGGTGACCCGTGTGCGTGCCGGCGACGTCAGCGAACACGAACTCGCCGAGTTGCTGAGTCCCTCACTGTTCGCCGAGGAGCGCATCGTCGTCGTCGAGGCTGCCGCCGACGCGGGCAAAGAACCGGCGGCACTCATCGCCGCGACCGCGACGTCGCTGCCCGAGGGCATCACCCTGATGGTGATCCACCACGGTGGGGGACGCGCCAAGTCGATGGTTCCGGCGCTGAAGAAAGCCGGCGCACAGGAGCATGCGACCGCGGCGCCCAAGTGGCCGTCGGACCGGATGACCTTTGTCCGCAACGAGTTCCGATCCCTCGGTGTGAAGGTCAGCGCCGACGTCGTCGAGCAGGTCGTCGAGAGTGTGGGTTCCGAACTGCGTGAACTCGCCGCCGCCTGCGCCCAGCTCGTCGCCGACACCGGCGGCAAGGTCAACCGCGAGACCGTGCAGCTCTACTACCAGGGCCGCTCCGAGGTCACCGGATTCGAGGTCGCCGACAAGGCCGTCACGGGTGACCGGGCGGGTGCGCTCGAGTCACTCGCCTGGGCTCTTCACCACGGTGTGCCCAGGGTGCTGCTGGCCGACGCCCTCGCCGAGGCCGTACATGCCATCGCCCGCATTCGCCCGATGGGTTCGATCGACCACTTCGCCGCGGCGTCGGAACTGGGTATGCCGCCGAACCGGGTCAAGAGCGTGCAGGCCAAGGCCAAGGCCTGGGATTCGGAGTCGATCGCCCGCGCGGTCGGGGTGGTCGCCAAACTCAACGGCGACGTCAAGGGCCAGGCCGCCGACGCCGACTACGCACTGACTCATGCCGTGGCCGCGGTCGCGGATCTCCGGCCGGACGGGCGTCGGCGTAACTGAGGTTTCGACACGGCTCTCGCTGCGCTCGTGGCCGGCTCAACCAGCGAAGGGGAGCGGCTCTCGCTGCGCTCGTGGCCGGCTCAACCAGCGAAGGGGAGCGACCTAACCGGTTGAGAGAACGACGATCACCCCGGCAACCGCGTGGATGCTGCCGGGGTGATCGTACGTATGAGGATATGGCGGCGCGTCGCGCCGAGGCGACCCGGAGGTCGGAGTGGGTCAGCTCAGAGCTTGTTGACCGCGAGAGCGATGGCCGACTTCTTGTTGGCGGCCTGGTTGGCGTGGATGACACCCTTGCTGGCGGCCTTGTCGAGCTTGCGGCTCGCGGCCTGGCCGAGCTCGGCAGCCTTTGCCTTGTCGCCGGCCTCGACGGCCTCGCGGAAGCTACGGATCGAGGTACGCAGCGCCGACTTGACCGACACGTTGCGCTGCCGGTTCTTCTCGTTGGTGCGGTTGCGCTTGATCTGAGACTTGATGTTCGCCACGCGTGTTACCTCTGTCGTTGCTGGTGGATATGACTGTCTGTTCTGGGTCGGGGCGGCGGACCGGGTGGTCCGGGCTCGCCCCGCGCGGTGTCGGCGCGTGAAGTATCTTCACGGCGTCACCGCAACAGCGCACCACATTACCAGCCGGGTTCGGCCAGCCCAAAATCCGTTGCGCGCGCGACGCACGCCGGAAAGAATCACTGTGCGTGAAAGTCTAGGCTCGAGTCATCATGTCCGTCGTTTACGTACACATAGGTCTCCCCAAGACCGGCACCACGCACCTGCAGGATCGACTCTGGCGCAACCGTGACCTGGCATTGCAGACGTCGGGGCTGCTCTATCCGGGCAATGTGATCTCCGATCACTTCCACGCCGCGGTCCACCTCCAGCCGGAGCGCTACCTCGACTGGGCCGACCCGGCCTTCGCCGGCGTGTGGCCCAAGCTGCTCGGGCAGATGCGGGCCTGGCCGCAGACGTCACTGCTGTCCCACGAGCTGTACAGCACCGCAACCAGCGAGCAGATCGAGCGGCTGCTGGCCGATCTGTCGTTCGCCGACGAGGTCCACGTGATCGCCACCGTCCGCGACCTCGGTAGGCAGCTCCCCTCGGTGTGGCAGGAGAACGTCAAGAATCAGCGTCGTGCCTCCTTCGACGAGTTCGTCGACGCGGTGGCTTTCGCGGCGGAGTCGAACTCGGTGGGCGAGACGGCCACCGAGGACGCCGGTCCGCTCGTCGAGGACGAACCGTTCTGGGAGTTCCAGGACCACGTCGGCATCCTCGCCAAATGGGCGAAGTTCGTCGGGCCCGAACGGGTGCACGTGGTGACCGTGCCGCGCGGCCGGCCGGCGACGGGCGACACCCTGTGGGATCGCTTCCTCCGGGTCATGAACGTCGACCCCACACCGCTGAACATCCCGGTGCCGAGTCTCAACAGTTCGTTGTCGGCCGCTCAGGCCGAGTTCCTGCGCGGTCTCAACCAGCGCCTCCAGCCCGAGACCATCGAATGGCGTCGCTACGAACGCATCATCAAGGGACAGCTGATCGGTGAGATCCTGTTCGAAGCGCGGTCGGGCGCGCCGCAGGGGCTGACCGTCGAACATCGGCGGTGGGCCGCTGCCCAGGCGGCCACGATGGTGGAGACGGTGCGCAACGCTGGATACGACGTCGCCGGCGACCTCGCCGACCTCGAGGTGCCCACGGAGGGCGCCGCCGACGCGCCGATGCCGTCGGACCGGGAGGTGCTCGACGTGGCACTGGACACGATCGCGTCGATGGTGCTGGCGGCGCCGCTGCCCAAGGTGGGGCCACCGGTCAAGACCCGCGCGGCCAATGTCCTGCGGCGAGTCAAGCGCCGCGCTCTCGCGATCCGTCGCTCGCGCTGAGCTGCGGTCGCGTGCCTGCGCGACACGGGTGGCCAACCGTCGTGCCGATTACGCGGTTATGCGGCACCATGGCACTTTATGACCCCCGCATCGACAAGTGCGCCCGCCAAGAAGGCGGCGCGTAAGTCCGCATCCGCGAAGACGACGACGTCGAGCTCGTCCGGGAAATCGGCGTCGGGCCGCTCCGGCGCGACGAAGAGTTCGGGATCGGCCGCCAAGCCGACGAAGTCGAGTGGCGAGGGAAACTTCACCGGAAACTTCGGTGGATACGCAAAAGGCCCGTACGGCAAGGCATATGACGAGATGTTCGATGCCGCGGGGGATGTGCGTACGCCCTACCGCGGCATCTACAAGGCGATGGCCGACGAGGACCAGTCCGATGTGGTCGAGGCCCGCGTCGAAGCGCTGGGCCGCGCCTACCTCGACCAGGGCGTGACCTTCTCGCTGTCCGGCAAGGAGCGTCCGTTCCCGTTGGACATTGTGCCGCGCGTGATTTCGGCCGGTGAGTGGAGCAAGCTCGAAGCGGGTATCACCCAGCGTGTGCAGGCGCTCGAGTTGTTCCTCGACGACATCTACGGCGAACAGGAGATCCTGCGCGACGGTGTGTTGCCGAAACGCCTCGTCCACTCGTGTGAGCATTTCCATCGGCAGGCGGCAAACATCCGGCCGCCCAACGGTGTTCGCATCCACGTCGCCGGCATCGACCTGATCCGGGACGAGAACGGCGACTTCCGTGTCCTCGAGGACAATCTGCGCTCGCCGTCGGGTGTGTCGTACGTGCTCGAGAACCGTCGTGCGATGGCACGCGTGTTCCCCGACCTCTTCTCCAAACACCGGGTCCGTGCGGTGGCCGACTATCCGAGCCATCTGCTGCGTGCACTGCGGGCGTCGGCCGCCTTCAACGAGGCCGACCCGAACATCGTCGTGCTGACGCCGGGTGTGGCGAACTCCGCCTACTTCGAGCACTCGCTGCTCGCGCGGCTGATGGGCGTCGAGCTGGTCGAGGGCCGAGATCTCTTCTGCCGCGACAACGTCGTCTACATGCGGACCACGGAGGGCGAACAGCGCGTCGACGTCATCTACCGCCGGATCGACGACGACTTCCTCGATCCGATGCAGTTCCGCCCCGATTCGATGCTGGGTGTCGCCGGACTGCTCAACGCGGCGCGCGCGGGCAACGTGGTCATCTCGAGTGCGGTCGGCAACGGGGTGGGCGACGACAAGCTGATCTACACCTATGTCCCGGAGATCATCCAGTACTACCTCGGGGAGAAGCCCAGCCTGCAGAACGTCGACACCCTGCGCTGCTGGCTCCCCGAGGAATGCGAGGAAGTGCTCGACCGGATCGACGAACTCGTCGTGAAACCCGTTGAGGGATCGGGCGGATACGGCATCGTCTTCGGTCCGGAGGCCACCAAGGCGGAGCTGGACACGCTGGCGCGCAAAGTCCGCAACGATCCGCGCGGCTGGATCGCGCAGCCCGTCGTGCAGTTGTCGACGGTGCCGACGAAGATCGGCGACGAGATCCGCCCGCGTCACGTCGACCTGCGTCCGTTCGCCGTCAACGACGGTGAGTCGGTGTGGGTCCTGCCCGGTGGGCTGACGCGCGTCGCGCTGCCGGAGGGATCGCTGGTGGTGAACTCCAGTCAGGGTGGCGGTTCCAAGGACACCTGGGTGCTGGCCAGCCGGACGTCGGAGGCCGAACGCGAACTGTCCGGGGCGAAGGTGGTCACCTCCAGCGGCGTCGCCGCGGCCCGACCCGCCGACAGCGCCCCCGACCCGGTCCACACACAGACCCAGCAGCAGCAGCAGGGCACGACATCCCGGTCGCAGTCGTCCGGCGGGCAGTGTCAGCAACTCGGCGACATGATCCAGCAGCAGGGCGGTGATCCCCGATGATGTTGGCGCGCAACGCCGAATCCCTCTACTGGATCGGCCGGTACGTGGAACGCGCCGACGACATGGCGCGCATCCTCGACGTCGCGATCCATCAGCTGCTCGAGGACACGACCGTCGACGTCGACCAGCAGGCGCGACTGATCATCCAGGTGCTCGGCCTCGAGGCCCCCGAGACCGACGAGGAACTCGACGTCTGGACGCTGACCGAGCGCGTCGCCTACGACGCCGACGCGGTCGGGTCGATCGTCGACCTGATCCGTGCGGCACGCGAGAATGCACGTGGCGCAAGGGAAGTCACGTCGAGTGAGCTGTGGGAGTGTCTGAACACCACCTACAACGGGCTCGACGCCGCCGAACGCCGCTCGCGTCGACTCGGCCCGCACGAGTTCCTCTCGTATGTGAAGAACCGTGCGGCGATGTTCGCCGGCCTCGCCGACGCGACCCTCAGTCACGACGACGGCTACCGATATCTGCTGCTCGGCCGCTCCGTCGAGCGCGTCGACATGACGATCCGAATGCTGTTGTCGCGCGCAGGGGATCGCACCTCGTCGCCCGCATGGGTCAACGTGCTGGTCTCCGCGGGTGGCCACGACACCTTCCTGCGCACCTACCGCGGCGTCCTCGATGCCGAGAACATCGTCGAGTTCATCCTGCTCGATCGCCTGTTCCCGCGGTCGATCTTCCACGCGCTCAGCGTCGCCGAACGCAATCTGGCGCAGCTCGAGAAGGGGCCCAGCCGTGTCGGCGCGCAGGCCGAGGCCCAACTCCTGCTCGGCCGTGCACGGAGCTCGCTGGAGTTCCTCGAACCCGGCGAACTGCTCGACGGGCTGCAAGAACGGCTCGTCGATCTGCAGGACACCTGCCGGGCCGTCAACGAGGCGGTCACCAAGCAGTACTTCCATGTGTCGCCGTACGTCTCGTGGGCCGACGCCCGCGTCAGCGATGGCCAAGTCATCGAGGAGAGTGAACTGTGAGCTGGCGTCTACGCGTCGTCCATTCCACCGGTTTCGCGTACAACAGTCCCGTCACCTCCTCGTACAACGAGGCGCGGATCACGCCCCGCAGCGACGCCCGGCAGAACGTGATCGTCAATCGTGTCGAGACCGTCCCCGCGACCAGGTCATACCGCTACACCGACTATTGGGGTACGGCGGTCACCGCCTTCGATCTCCATGCGCCGCATGAGGAGCTCGAGGTGTCGGGGATGTCGGTGGTGGAGACCGAGGCCGGGCAGCGTCCGGCCGAGGAAGACCAGGCGACATGGGAGGTCATCACCAGCGAGGCCGTCATGGATCGCTACGACGAGATGCTCTCCAACACCACCTATGTGCCGAAGAACCGGCAGCTGATCTCGGCGGCCAAGAAGGTGGCCAAGGGTCTGACACCCGGGGAGGCCGTCGAGGCGATCTCGCGGTTCGTCCACCAGGAGATGGAGTACGTGCCCGGCACCACCGGTGTGCACACCACCGCCGTCGACGCCTGGAACGAACGCAAGGGCGTCTGCCAGGACTACGCCCATCTCACCCTGGTCATGTTGCGCGGCCTGGGGATTCCCGCCCGCTACGTGTCGGGGTACCTGCACCCGAAGCCGAATGCGGCGATCGACAAGACGGTCGAGGGCCAGAGCCACGCGTGGATCGAGGCGTGGACCGGCGGCTGGTGGGGCTACGACCCAACCAACGACACCCCGATCACCGAACAGCACGTGTCGGTGGGCGTGGGCCGCGACTATGCGGACGTCTCGCCGCTCAAGGGTGTCTACACCGGCGGCGGCGCAACGGATCTCGACGTCGTCGTGGAGATCACCCGGCTGGCCTAACGCCAGCCGAAGCGCGTCCTGAGTTCGTCGGCGACCGCGTCGAAGCGGCGGCGGTCGAGGATGGCGCCCTCACGGCGGATGCCGTCGGCGTCGACGACGAGGACGCGGTCGAGACGAACGAAGCTCGGGCGGTTCTGGGAGTCCCACGTGCCGGTCCCGACGGCGAACCAGTCGTCGTCGTCCCGTCGCCGGGAGCGAAGCGAGCGGGACGAATCCGGGTTGTGGTGGTCCTTGCTCGACAGCATCAGGCCCAGTACGTCGTCGGAGGTCCCGGCGTTGGCGTTGCGACCCACGACGAGAACGGGACGGTCCTTGCCCTGGCTGGGATCGTCCTCGTAGGCGACCCACGTCCACACGATCTCGCCGGGATCGGCGTCGCCGTCGAGTTCGGGGTTGTAGCTGATCGTGCGGGCGACCTCGGCGGTGGGGCGGAGGCGGGAACGGCGGCTGCGGCTCGTCACGCCCCGGATTCTCTCATCCGAGGCCGGCTTCTCCCATCAGGAACTCGTCCACCGCGTCGGCGGTCAGCGCGGCGGTCGGTTTCTTCTTCGGGTTCAGGTCGTGACCGACCTTCTCGAGTTCGACGATCCGCGTCGGCCCGTCGATCAGGCCGATGGCCTCGGCCATCTCCTCGGTGGTTCCGAACGGGTCGGTGCTGCCGTGGACGACGAGGGTCGGCACCGTGATCGACGGCAGGTGTTCGGTGCGCAGCCGGTCGGGCTTGCCCGGTGGGTGCAGCGGATAGGAGCTGAGCAGGAGACCGTCGGCGAGGGCCGGCCCGTCCTCGGCGACGGCCATCGACGCCTGGCGGCCGCCATAGGAGTGACCGCCGACGAACAGTGGGCCCTCGGACTCGGCCCGGAACATCGCGCAGGCGGCGCGGATGCCGTCGCGGTCGGCCGGCGAGGTCGACGGACTGGGAGGTCCCTTGGGGCGGCGGCGGCGATAGGGGAGATCGATCCGGGCGACGACATACCCGCGCGAACTCAGCTCGTCGGCCAGCGCGCGCAGGATGACGGCGGAACGGTTCCCGCCGGCGCCATGCGCGAGGACGATCGTGGCGCGCGGTGTGCCGTCGGGACGATGCACGTCGGCGGCGACGTCGTCGGTCTCGACGATGGTGATGGTGGTCCCTGGCATTTTCGACTCGGCGGACTCGGCGGACTCGGCTGTCACGGCTGCCACGGTAGCGCCCCGCCATCCGCCTGGGCACCATTCGCGGCGCTCATGAGAACATGGTGGTCAACGCCCGTGTCCATCCTCGAGGAGTAGTTCCAATTCCCACCTTCGCCGACCAGACCTTCACCGACCCGGCGCGCATCCGGAACTTCTGCATCATCGCCCACATCGACCACGGAAAGTCGACGCTGGCCGACCGGATGCTGCAGCTCACCGGCGTGGTGGAGGAGCGCCAGATGCGGGCGCAGTACCTCGACCGCATGGACATCGAGCGTGAGCGCGGTATCACCATCAAGGCGCAGAACGTACGCCTGCCCTGGCAGCTCGACGGTGACGACTACGTCGTCCACCTCATCGACACCCCCGGCCACGTCGACTTCACCTACGAGGTGTCGCGCGCACTCGAGGCGTGTGAGGGTGCGGTGCTGCTCGTCGACGCCGCGCAGGGCATCGAGGCACAGACCCTCGCCAACCTCTACCTGGCGATGGAGAACGACCTCACCATCATCCCGGTCCTCAACAAGATCGACCTGCCCGCAGCCGACCCCGACCGCTACGCCGCCGAGCTCGCCCACATCGTGGGTTGTGAGCCCGAGGACGTCCTGCGGGTGTCGGGCAAGACCGGTGTCGGCGTGTCGGAGCTGCTCGACGAGGTCATCCGCAAGGTGCCGGCACCCGTCGGCGACGCCGACGCCCCGGCGCGAGCCATGATCTTCGACTCGGTCTACGACACCTACCGCGGCGTCGTCACCTACGTCCGTGTGGTCGACGGCAAGATCGTGCCGCGCGAGAAGATCCAGATGATGTCGACCGGCGCCACGCACGAACTGCTCGAGGTGGGCATCGTGTCACCGGAACCGAAGGTCACCCAGGGTCTCGGTGTGGGCGAGGTGGGCTACCTCATCACCGGTGTGAAGGACGTGCGGCAGTCGAAGGTCGGTGACACCGTCACCACCGCCCGCCACGGCGCGACCCAGGCCCTGACCGGCTACCGCGAACCGCGGCCGATGGTCTACTCGGGCCTGTACCCGATGGACGGCTCGGACTATCCGGTGCTGCGTGAGGCGCTGGAGAAGCTGCAGCTCAACGACGCCGCGCTCACCTACGAGCCGGAGACGTCGGTGGCGCTCGGATTCGGATTCCGGTGCGGCTTCCTCGGTCTGCTCCACATGGAGATCACCCGCGAACGTCTCGAGCGCGAGTTCAACCTGGACCTCATCTCGACCGCGCCCAACGTGGTGTACCGCGTGGTGATGGAGGACGGCTCCGAGCACGTCGTCACCAACCCTTCGGACTGGCCGGAGGGCAAGACCCGCCACATCTACGAGCCGGTCGTGAAGACCACCGTGATCGCGCCGAGCGAGTTCATCGGCGCCATCATGGAACTGTGTCAGTCGCGCCGCGGCGAGCTCGGCGGCATGGACTACCTCTCCGAGACCCGCGTCGAACTCCGCTACACACTGCCCATGGCGGAGATCATCTTCGACTTCTTCGACTCGCTGAAGTCGCGGACCCGCGGTTACGCCTCGCTCGACTACGAGGAGGCGGGCGAGCAGGAAGCGGACCTGGTGAAGGTCGACATCCTGCTGCAGGGTGAGGCCGTCGACGCGTTCAGCGCGATCGTCCACCGCGACGCCGCCTACGCCTATGGCAACCGGATGGCGCTCAAGCTCCGGGAACTCATCCCGCGCCAGCAGTTCGAGGTTCCGATCCAGGCGGCCATCGGCTCGAAGATCATTGCGCGCGAGAACATCCGGGCGATCCGCAAGGACGTGCTCGCGAAGTGCTACGGCGGCGACATCAGCCGTAAGCGCAAACTGCTCGAGAAGCAGAAGGAAGGCAAGAAGCGGATGAAGACGATCGGCCGTGTCGACGTCCCGCAGGAGGCGTTCGTCGCGGCGCTCTCCACCGATGCAGCAGGTGACAAACCGAAGGGCAAATAGATGACGGGGCAGGACAGCGCAACCAATCCGGTACTGGCACAGAGCGATCTGCCCTACGAGCTGCCGGACTTCACGTCGATCTCCGACGACGACTTTCTGCCCGCGTTCACCGCGGCGATGGCGTCGCACCTCGCCGAGGTCGAGGCCATCGCGGGCGACCCCGCGGAGCCGACGTTCGCCAACACCGTCGAGGCGCTGGAGTTGTCGGGCCGTGACCTGGCCCGCGCGTCGGGAATCTTCTTCAACCTCGTCGGCCCCGACACCAACCCCAAGCGCAACGAGATCTCCCAAGAACTCTCGACGCTGCTCACCGATCACGGCAACACCATCGCGATGAATCCGGTTCTGTTCGGCCGGATCTCGGAGCTCGCCTCCCGTGCCGACGAACTCGACCTGACCGAGCCGCAGCGTCGTCTCCTCGACAAGCGGTACCGCGAGTCGGTGCGCGCCGGCGCCGGTCTGCCCGCGGCGGAGCAGGAGGAGATGCGTCAGATCGCCTCTCGGCTGGCGTATCTCACGACCACGTTCTCGCAGAAGATCCTCGACGACACCAACGAGTCGGCGGTGCTCGTCGACGACGCGGCCGACCTCGACGGGTTGTCCGCAGGCCAGATCACGGCCGCCCGACGAGCGGCCGCCGATGCCGGTCACGACAGCGGATACCTGATCACCCTGGAACTGCCGACCAGCCAGTCCGTGCTCACCGAGTTGACGAACCCCGCTGTGCGTCAACGGGTCTTCGATGCATCGGTGAACCGTTGCTCGCGCGGCAACGACCACGACACCCGTGACCTCGTCCTCGAGATCGTGCGTCTGCGTGCCCGCCGCGCCGAGCTCCTCGGTTACCGCGACCATGCCGAGTTCGTGATCGCCGAGCAGACCGCACCCGACCCGTCGGCGGTCGACGACCTGCTCCGTGAGCTGAACGAGTCCGCGATGCGTGCCGGTGGTCGGGAACTGACGCGGCTCACCGAGTTCGCAGGCGACGTCGAGATCGGTCCCGCCGACCTGACCTTCTGGCTCGAGCGCGAGAAGCAGGCCAGATCGTCGGTTCCGCTCGACGGTTTCGCCGACTACTGCGAACTCGACACCGTGCTCACACGGGGCGTCTTCCACGCCGCGAACAAGCTGTACGGCCTGCACTTCGTCGAACGGACCGGCCTGCCCGTCTATCACCCCGACGTGCGCGTGTGGGAGGTGCGGGACGACGCCGGCACCGGCATCGGCCTGTTCCTCGGTGACTTCTACGCGCGGTCGTCGAAGCGCGGCGGCGCCTGGATGAACAACATCGTCGACCAGTCGTCGGTGTTGCAGACCCAGCCGATCATCGTGAACGTCCTGAACCTGACGAAACCCGATGAGGGACAGCCTTGTCTGCTCAGCATCGATCAGCTCACGACCCTGTTCCACGAGTTCGGACACGCACTGCACGGTCTGCTGTCGTCGGTGGAGTACCCGTCGCAGTCGGGGACATCCGTGCCGCGCGACTTCGTCGAGTTCCCCTCTCAGGTCAACGAGATGTGGGCGCTGCATCCGGAGGTGCTCGCCAGTTACGCGCTGCACCACGCGACCGGTGAACCGATCCCGGCCGAGCTGGCCGCTGCCGCACGCGAATCCGCGGGCGCCGAGACCGCACACGGGACCATCGAGTACCTTGCGGCGTCGTCGCTGGACCTGGCCTGGCACCGGCTGACGGTGGAGGAGGCCGCTGCTGTCACCGATGTCGAGGCCTTCGAGGCGAAGGCGCTCACCGAGGTGGGTCTGCAGACCGATCTGATCCCGCCCCGCTATCGCAGCGCCTACTTCAACCACGTTTTCGGCGGCGGATACTCGGCCGGTTACTACAGCTACATCTGGTCGGAGGTCCTCGACGCCGAGACCGAACGGTGGTTCCTCGCCTCGGGCGGCCTGGAGCGCGAGAACGGCCGGCGGTTCGCCGAGGCGACGCTGTCGCGCGGCGACAGCGTCGACCCGCTCGTGTCGCACGAGACGCTGATCGGCCGCAAGCCGCAGATCGAGCCGCTGCTGCGTCGTCGTGGCCTCGCGGCCTGAGTCGGGGCCGATCATGACGAGCAACCATCGCCGGAACCTGTCACGGTTCGCAATGCTCAGCATCGTGACCGCCGTCGCGGTCTTCGGACTCAAACTGCTCGCCTGGTGGGTCACCGGGTCCGTGGGGCTGTTGTCCGACGCGCTCGAGTCGATCGTCAACGTCATCGCCGCGGTGGGTGCGTTCGTCGCCCTACGGGTCGCGGCGAAACCGCCGGACCAGCGTCACAACTTCGGGCACACCAAGGCCGAGTACTTCTCGGCGGTCTTCGAGGGTGTGCTGATCGTCGTCGCAGCGGTCATCATCGTGGCAACCGCGGTGGACCGGCTCATCAACCCGCGTGAGCTCGAGGAAGTCGGACTCGGCCTCGGCATATCCGTGGGAGCCACGGTCCTGAACGCGGTGGTGGCCTGGATTCTCATCCGCACCGGCCGGAAACATCGATCGTTGACCCTCGAGGCCGACGGCAAGCACCTGATGACCGATGTGTGGACGACGGTGGGCGTCGTCGTGGGCGTGTTCCTGGTCGCGTGGACCGGTTGGCTCCCGCTCGATCCGCTGATCGCCATCGCGGTCGCCGTCAACATCATGGTCGTCGGCACCCAACTCGTGTGGCGGTCGGGCGCCGGTCTTATGGATTCCGCACTACCGGCAGAACAGCGCAGCGCGATCAACGACGTGCTCGACCGGCACCGCGCCGACGGCATCGTCTTCCACGACATCCGCACGCGCGAGGCCGGTCACCAGAGATTCGTGCAGTTGCACATGCTGGTGCCGGGGGACTGGTCGGTACAGCGCGCCCACGACCTCACCGAGGTCGTCGAAGACGATCTGCATGCCGCGGTCCCCGATCTGAACATCACGACACACCTCGAACCGGTCAACGATCCGCGGGCCTACGAGGACTGGCGGCTGGAGTAGCGCGACGTGTGCCGGCCGCCCGCAGGTGTGGCCTGGGCAGAGTTTCGATCTCACTGATTTGAAATCCGATGACGATCACGCTGGTTGCTAGCGTGGTTCGGTCCGCCGGTCACAGCCCGTACCGACCGGTCCCGTTGAGTCTTGGAGGAAGAGTGAGCGCTGGTCCAGCCACACGGCGCGGCATCCGTCGGGCGAGCACCGCTGTGCTGGTGACCTTGCTGGCTGCGGTGATGGTGGTCGTAGCGGGCTGCGGTGGCGGATCGACCGACGAACCCGGCGGAGTGGACATCTCGAGCGGTGATCGACACCTCGATCTGGTCGCCTACGCAGTCCCCAAGATCGGCTTCGACGAGATCATCCCGGCCTTCCGCGAAACGCCGGAAGGTCGTGACATCGGCTTCTCGGCGTCGTACGGCGCGTCCGGTGACCAGTCGCGCAAGGTGGCGCGTCGTGTTCCGGCCGACGTGGTGAACTTCTCGGTCGAGCCCGACATCACCCGACTGGTGAAGGCGGGTCTGGTCGACGAGGACTGGAAGAAGCAAGCTCCCAACAACAGCACCCCGTTCGGGTCGGTCGTCGCGCTGGTGGTCCGCAAGGGCAACCCGAAGAACATCCGCGACTGGGCGGATCTGCTGAAGCCCGGCGTGCAGGTGGTCACCCCGAATCCGGGCAGCTCCGGCTCGGCGAAGTGGAATCTGCTGGCACCGTACGCCGCGATCAGCGACGGCGGTCGCAACCCGCAGGCAGGCCTCGACTACGTGGCCGAACTGGTGCGTGACCACATCAAGGTGGTCCCCAAGTCGGGTCGCGAAGCCACCACGGCCTTCGAGCAGGGCCAGGGCGATGTGCTGATCAGCTACGAGAACGAGGCGATCATGCTCGACCGGGCGAACGCCACCGCCGGTCCGGACAATGAGGTCGAGTACGTGATCCCGCCCCAGACGTTCAAGATCGAGAACCCGGTCGCGGTGATCAACACCTCCGACGACCTCGCCGGCGCGCGGTCGTTCGTGGACTTCCTGTTCACCCCGGAGGCGCAACGAATCTGGGCCGAGCAGGGCTTCCGGCCCGTCGACCCGGCGGTCATCGCCGAGACCCGGAACCTGTTCCCGGGTGACATCGCGAAGCTGTGGACGATCGCCGAACTCGGCAAGGTACTCGGGGAGGGAACCGCCGAGGAGAACGACGGCAAGGACCTGACGGGTTGGAAAGCCGTGGACGACGCCCTGTTCGGGAAAAAGGGCGCCATCACCAAGATCTACGACTCAGGGGGTAAGCAGTGACCTCGGTCGATCCTGTCGGAACACCGGTCACGGCCCCGGACACCGGCTCGCCGGTCCCCGATGCCGGACCGCCGCGCGGATTCCTCGGACGCTCGCGGACGTTCGCCGGCGTGAGCCCGATGACCATCGGCATCGCCTGGCTCTGGCTCAGCATCATCGTGCTGCTCCCACTGGCCGCGATCACGGTGCAGTCCTTCGACGACGGTTGGAGCGGTTTCTGGGCGGCCATCTCCGCGCCCGTCGCGGTGGACGCCATCTGGATCACGGTCCTCGTGTCCGTGGTGGCCGCGCTCATCAACGTCGTGTTCGGCACCCTGATCGCGTGGGTGCTGGTGCGCGACGAGTTCCCCGGTAAGGGATTCGTCAACGCGATCATCGACCTGCCGTTCGCACTGCCGACGATCGTCGCCAGCCTCGTGCTGCTGTCGCTGTACGGGCCGAACAGTCCCATCGACATCCAGCTCAACGCCACCAAGCCGGCACTGGTGATCGCGCTGACCTTCGTCACCCTGCCGTTCGTGGTGCGCCAGGTACAGCCGGTGCTCATCGAACTCGACGTCGATGTCGAGGAGGCCGCTGCGGTGCTCGGCGCCAACAACGCCACGATCTTCCGCAAGATCGTCCTGCCGGCACTGCTCCCGGCGATCCTGACCGGTGCCGGCCTCGCGTTCACCCGTGCGATCGGTGAATTCGGTTCGGTGGTGCTCATCGGCGGCAACATTCCCGGAGACACCCAGGTGGCGTCGCAGTACATCCAGCAGCAGGTCGAGATCGACGCACCGGTCGACGCGGCCGCGATCTCGGTGGTACTGCTGCTGATCGCCTTCGTCACCCTGCTCGTCCTGCGTGTCGCGGGCCGGTGGCAGTCCACGCGGGAGGACGCAGACCGATGAAGGTTTCACCGCTGACCAGGTACGGGCTGCGCACCGTCGCGCTGGTCTACCTGTTCATCCTGCTGGTCGTCCCGGTCGGCACCATCTTCTATCGCTCCTTCGAACACGGCATCGTCCAGTTCTGGGAGTGGATCACCACCCCGGCGGCCATCTCGGCGCTCCAGCTCAGTCTGCTGATCGTCGCGATCGTGGTGCCGCTCAACGTGGTGTTCGGGGTGATCACGGCGCTGGCCCTGGCCCGCGGCCGGTTTCCCGGCAAGGGTCTCCTGCAGGCGGTCGTCGACCTGCCGTTCGCGGTGTCGCCGGTGGTCGCCGGTGTCGCGCTGATCCTGTTGTGGGGCCACGGGGGCTGGTTCGGCGGCGTCGAGAGTCTCGGATTCCGGATCATCTTCGGCTTCCCCGGCCTGGTGCTGGCCACGCTGTTCGTCACCCTGCCGTTCGTCGCCCGTGAGGTCGAACCGGTGTTGCGTGAGATCGGCACCGAACAGGAGGAGGCGGCCGCGACGCTGGGAGCGAACTCGTGGCAGGTCTTCTGGCGGATCACCCTTCCGGCGATCCGCTGGGGTCTGACCTACGGCATCGTCCTGACCGTCGCCCGAGCGCTCGGTGAATACGGTGCGGTGACCATGGTCTCGTCGAACTATCCCGGTGTCTCCCAGACGCTGACCCTGTTGGTTCACTCCCGCTACACCGACGACTACAACGAGTTCGGCGCCTACGCGGCGGCGACGCTGCTGATGTTCGTCGCCATCCTGGTGCTCGTGCTCATGTCGCTCATCGAGCGCCGCGCCAAGTCCCGTCTCGTCGACGCCAGTGAATCCACCTCGGGCGACGCCGAACTCACCGAAGTCGACCTCACCCCGCCGCACGGGCCGGAGTCCGTCGACGCCAAGCAGGTCGTCCACTCGAACGCCCACAACAAGGAAGGCGTGTGACATGTCCATCCAGGTGATCGGTGCGAACAAGCGCTACGGCGACTTCGCCGCCCTCGACAACGTCTCCATCGACATCCCGGACGGGCAGCTGACCTCGCTGCTGGGTCCGTCGGGTTCGGGGAAGTCGACCCTGCTGCGCGCGATCGCCGGCCTCGACACACTGGACTCGGGCATCGTCCGCATCAACGACAACGACGTGTCGCAGAAGTCGCCGCAGAAGCGTGACATCGGATTCGTGTTCCAGCACTACGCCGCGTTCAAACACCTCACGGTGCGCGACAACATCGCCTTCGGCCTCAAGATCCGCAAGCGGTCCAAGAAGGAGATCGACGCGAAGGTCGACCAGTTGCTCGAGGTGGTCGGACTGACCGTCTTCCAGCAGCGGTTCCCGGCACAGCTGTCGGGCGGTCAGCGGCAGCGTATGGCGCTGGCCCGCGCACTCGCCGTCGACCCCAAAGTGCTGCTCCTCGACGAACCGTTCGGTGCGCTCGACGCGAAGGTGCGAGATGACCTGCGCCGCTGGCTACGTCGACTGCATGAAGAGGTCCACGTCACCACCGTGCTGGTCACCCACGACCAGCAGGAGGCGCTCGATGTGAGCGACCGCATCGCCGTCCTCAACAAGGGGCGCATCGAGCAGGTCGGCACTCCCGACGACCTCTACGACCGACCGGCCAACGAGTTCGTCGCGTCGTTCCTCGGATCCACGGTGCGTCTGAACGGCGAACTCGTCCGTCCACACGACATCCGGATCGGACGTACCCCGGAGATGGCGTCGCCGGCGGCCGACGCGTCCCTCGACACCGGTGTGATCAAGGCAACCGTCCTGCGTGTGGTCAACCTCGGCTTCGAGACCCGGGTTGAGCTCGTCGCCGCGACGACGGGTGACGAGTTCGCGGCCCAGATCACCCGAGGAGACCAGAACGCCCTCAACCTGAAGACCGGCGAGACCGTGTACGCGCGGGCCACCAAGGTCGCTGCCCTGACCGAGGTCTGAGACCTGGCCCGGTAAGAGCACACCGGCCGGTTCTCAGTGATTCGCCGGCTGGAACGTGTGCTGGTGCTCGGCCTCCTCGGCGCGGATGACGTGCATGACCGCGTTGATCAGCGCCAGGTGGGTGAACGCCTGCGGGAAGTTCCCGAGCTGCTGACCGGTCTTCGCGTCGATCTCCTCCGCGTACAGCTTGAGCGGACTCGAGTACGACAGGAGACGTTCGCACAGCGTCTTGGCCCGCTCCAGCTCACCGATCTCGACCAGTGCCGACACCAGCCAGAACGAACAGATCGTGAAGGTGCCCTCCTCGCCGGTGAGGCCGTCGTCGGTCTCCTCGACCTTGTAGCGCAGTACGAGACCGTTGTCGGTGAGTTCGTCGGCGATCGCGAGAACCGTTGCGCGGACGCGGTAGTCGTCGGGCGGCAGGAACCGTAGGAGGGGTACGAGGAGCAGTGAGGCGTCGAGGGCGTCGTCGCCATAGCGCTGGGTGAAGACCCCGCGGTCGTTGACGCCATGGGCCAGGACGTCGGCCTTGATCTCGTCGGCGATCGCCGCCCACTCCCGGGCATGGGTGTCCTCGCCGTGCATGGTGGCGAGGCGGGAACCGCGATCCAGTGCCACCCAGCACATCACCTTCGACGAGGTGAAGTGCTTCGGTTCGCCGCGGACCTCCCAGATGCCGCGATCGGGGTCGCGCCAGTGCTCGATCGCCTCCTCGACCTGCGCCTTGAGGACGGGCCACAGGGTCTCGGGGACGGACTCGTGGGACTTGATGTTGAGGTACACCGAGTCGAGCATCGTGCCCCAGATGTCGTGCTGCGCTTGGTTGTACGCGCCATTGCCGATCCGGACCGGGCGTGCGCCGTCGTAGCCGGAGAGGTGGGTGAGTTCCTCCTCCTCGAGGGTCCGCTCGCCGCCGACCCCGTACATCACCTGCAGCGGATGGCGTTCACCGTTGGTGATGCCCGAGACATCGGCGATGAAGGAGAAGAAGTCGTCGGCCTCACGGTCGAGGCCCAGCGTGTACAGACCCCACAGGGCGAACGTCGAATCTCGCACCCACGCATAGCGGTAGTCCCAGTTGCGTTCGCCCTGAGGGGTTTCCGGCAGCGAAGTGGTCGCGGCGGCCAGCAGGGCGCCGGTCGGGGAGTAGGTGAGTCCCTTGAGGGTGAGCGCGGAGCGCTGCAGATGGGAGCGCCACGGATGGTCGGGGAAGGTTCCGATGTTGATCCACTGCCGCCACGATTCGGCCGTGGACCACATCTTCTGGGCCGCCTCGTCCCAGTTCTGCGGTGCCGGGAACCGAGACCAGCTCAACGCGACGAACCGGTTGTCGCCCTCGACGAGGCGGGTGCGGGCACGTGCCTCTCGGCCCTCGAGCCCGAGGCGGAGGTCGGTCGTGAGCTTGAGGGTCGGGGTGTCGGCGTCGGTGTCCCGGGCGGTGGCGATGGCCTCGCCGTACGCCGGACCCGAGTACTCCCACTTGGTCGTCCCGCGGTGGTAATCGAACGCCGGCTCACAGCTCATGTGCAGTTCGACAGTGCCGGATACACAGCGCACCGTGCGGAGCAGGATGTGCTCGGCATCCCAGTCGGTGGGCGTGCGGCGATGGGTACGGGAGCGTCGGTCGTTGTCGTGCCACGGGCCCATGACCAGGGCATCGCGCACGATGATCCAGCCGGTGTCGGTCTGCCAGGTCGTCTCGACCATCAGGCTGCCCGGCAGGTACCGGCGATCGACGGGCACGTTCACGCCGTACGGCGCGAGGCGGAAGTGGCCGGCGCTCCGATCGAGCACCGCCCCGAAGACGCTCGGCGAATCGGGTCGCGGCACGCACATCCACTCGACCGAACCGTTGCGGGCGATCAGGCAGTTCGTCTCGGTGTCGGACAGGAACGCGTAGTCGCCGATGGGTGGGAAGGCGCTCCCGTGCGCCGGGTTGGTCGGGGGCATCGGCGCCGGTCCCGGGACGCTGACTCGTGCGGCGTCGGTGCCGGCGCCCGGTGCGGAGGTCGCCGTCGGCAGGGACGTTACGGTGGAGTCATCTGCAACAGACATGGGATCTATCATTGCGACGGGCGCTGTCCGACGCCAGTCGGCCTCGACGGGGCCGGGCAGACGGATGATCCGAATCGGACGGACGAGGTGATGAGGTGACGGCGTTCTTCGCCTGGTGGGACGGTGTGGAGGAGTGGCTGACCGGCCTTTCCTTCGTTCCGCAGCTCTTGGTCACCGTCGCCGTGGTGATTCCGGTCGCGATCCTGATCGCCTATGTTCTCAGTCTCATGGTCGATCTGGCGGCGACGCTGTTCGACCGCAGACGCTTCGCCGACGACGATGGGACCGGACTGTGAAACTACTGCGCTCGCCGGTCACCCTCGCGCTGCTGGCGCTGCTGGTCCTCGTCGTGATCGCCTGGCTCGTCACGATCTAGGAGTCGTCACCGTGACGCGGTGACCGCCCGATCCCGTGCGGCCGCGCGATAGAGGCTGCAGATGCCCCCGATGACATCGGGGTGCGCGCCGAGCGGGCCGGCCACGAGCATCTCCTCGACCAGCGCGTCGAGAGCGGTCTCGACCCGCTCGATCAGCAGACCCGCCGACAGGAAGTACGGACTGAGCGCGACGCGCTCGGCACCGGCGGCGCGGAGCCGGCGGACAGCCGAGGCGACCGCGCGGTCACCGGCACCGAGTTTGGTCGCAAAGACCACCTCGACCGGTCGATGCAGGTGGGTCGAGAGCTCGAGGGCCCTCCGCCGGACGTGACGGTCGGCGGACTCGTCGGAGGAACCCACCGCCGACAGGATCACGCCGTCGCGCTCGTCGAGGCCGGCTTCGAGCAGACGGTCGGCGAGGGCCGCGGTGAACGACCGCGTTCCGATGACATCGGTCTGATGCGCGAACGGCCGGTGCTCGGCGATGATCGCCGGCAGGTCGATCTTGTGGTGATAACCCGCGGACAGCAGCAACGGAACCACAACAGGATCCCCGCCCGTACCATCCCCGCCGGCTTCGTTCCCGGTCCGACCGAGGACATCGCCGACGAGCGGCTCGTCGAGGTCGAGATAGGACAGGACCACCTCGACGCCCGGCAGGGTCGCCGCGACGGCGTCGCGCACACGGCGTGCGGTCGCGCCGAAGCGCGGATCGCGACTGCCGTGTGCGACGAGGACGAGAGCCGGATTCACACCAACTCTTTGAGGTGCAGCGGCGCGAGCGCGTCACCGACCAGGCCGGCTGCGAGGGTGTTGCCACCCTGCGGGTCGATCAGCAGGAAGCTGCCCGACTCGCGGTTCACCTGATAGTCGTCGGCCGGGATCGGCTCGGCGGTCTGCACCGAGATCCGCACGATCTGGTTGAGTTCCACCGATTCCGGAGCCTGCTCCAGCGCGAGGTTCTGTTCGTCGAAAAGCGCGTCGAGCCCGCCGACGATGGCCTGCGTGGTCTTGGTGCCGTGCTTGAGGAGCAGGCGGGCACCGGGGCGCAACGGTTTCTCGGCGAGCCAGCACACGGTGGCGGTGAACTGCTGCACCGGCTCCGGAGCGTCAGCCGCAGCCGCGATCAGGTCGCCGCGCGAGATGTCGACGTCGTCGGCGAGCAGGATCGTGACGCTGCGTCCGGTGTGCGCGGTCTCCAACGGTCCGTCGGCGGTGTCGATCTGGCTGACGGTGGTCCGCTGACCCGACGGCAGGACGACGACCTCGTCACCGACCGACACCCGGCCGGCCGCGATCTGACCCGCGTAACCGCGGTAGTCGGGGTACTCGGGGGTGCGGGGACGGATCACGTACTGCACCGGGAAACGCAGTCCCACCGGCGCACGCTCGGTGAGGTTCGGCACCGTCTCGAGGTGCTCGATGAGGGTCGGGCCATCGTAGAACGGCGTGTTCTCCGAACGGTTCGCGATGTTGTCGCCGTGCAGCGCCGACACGGGGATCGCGGTGACCTGCTCGTCCGACCAGCCCAGCGAGCGCGTCAGCTCGGCGAACTCGGCCGAGATCTCGGCGAACACCGACGCCTGATCGGAGACGAGGTCGATCTTGTTGACCGCCAGCACGAGCTGCGGAACACCGAGCAGGGCCATCACCGCGGCGTGGCGACGGGTCTGCGAGACGAGGCCGTTGCGGGCGTCGACGAGCAGGATCACCAGCTGCGCGGTGGAGGCGCCGGACACCGTGTTACGCGTGTACTGCACGTGTCCGGGGGTGTCGGCGAGCACGAAAGAGCGTGCGGGCGTTGCGAAGTAGCGGTACGCCACGTCGATGGTGATGCCCTGTTCGCGCTCGGCCCGCAGGCCGTCGACGAGCAGCGACAGGTCGGGCCCCTCGAGTCCGCGGTCGACCGACGCCTTGGTCACTGCGTCGATCTGATCGGCCAGAACGGACTTCGTGTCGTACAGCAGGCGGCCGACGAGCGTCGACTTGCCGTCGTCCACACTGCCCGCGGTGGCGATGCGGAGAAGGTCGGGTGCGTGCCTCATGTCAGAAATATCCTTCGCGCTTGCGGTCTTCCATGGCGGCCTCGGAGACCCGGTCGTCGCCGCGGGTGGCGCCGCGCTCGGTCAGCCGCGACGCGGCCACCTCGTCGAGCACGGCCTCGTTGTCGGCGGCGTCGGAGAGCACCGCGCCGGTCGACGAGCCGTCGCCGACGGTGCGGTAGCGCACCGAGAGGCGTTGCAGCTCTTCGCCTTCACGGGGTCCACCCCAGACGCCGGGAGTCATCCACATGCCGTCCCGGAGGAAGACGTCACGTTCATGGGCGTAGTAGATCGAGGGGAGCAGAACCTGCTCGCGGGCGATGTAGCGCCAGATGTCGAGCTCGGTCCAGTTCGACAGCGGGAACACGCGCACGTGCTCGCCCGGTGCGTGCCGGCCGTTGTAGAGGTTCCACAACTCGGGACGCTGACGCTTCGGGTCCCACTGGCCGAAGGCGTTGCGCAGCGAGAAGATCCGCTCCTTGGCGCGCGACCGCTCCTCGTCGCGGCGGCCACCGCCGAAGACCGCGTCGAAGCGGTTCTCGGTGATCGCGTCGAGCAGCGGGATGGTCTGCAGCGGGTTGCGGACGCCGTCGGGGCGCTCGGTCAGCCGGCCGTCGGCGAGGTAGTCCTCGACCTTGGCGACGTGCAGGCGCAGGTTGTGACGCTCGACGACGTTGTCGCGGAACTCGAGGACCTCGGGCAGATTGTGGCCGGTGTCGACGTGCAGCAGCGAGAACGGCAGCGGCGCAGGCCAGAACGCCTTGAGTGCGACGTGGAGCAGGACGGTGGAGTCCTTGCCGCCGGAGAACAGGATCACCGGGCGCTCGAATTCGCCTGCCACCTCACGGAAGACGTGAATGGCCTCGGATTCGAGGGCATCGAGCGTGGTGAAGTCGTCGGCCTCGGCGGAGACGGTTGTGTCGTGGACGGGTTCGGTGACGGTCATGCGTGGAGCCCACATTCTGTCTTGGCGCGGCCGGCCCAGCGGCCACTGCGCGGATCGGATCCGGGTTCGGGTTTGGCGGTGCACGGTGCACAACCGATCGAGGGGTAGCCCTCGTCGACCAACGGGTTGACCAGCACTCCGTTGGAGTCGATGTAGTCCTGCATCGTCTCGTCGGACCACGGTGCGATCGGGTTGATCTTGACGAGCCCGAAGCCCTCGTCGAACGAGATGAGCGGCGCATTGGCCCGGGTCGGCGCCTCGACGCGGCGGATGCCGGTGATCCAGGCGTCGTAACCCGCCAGACCCGCCTTGAGCGGGACGACCTTGCGCAACCGGCAGCACTCGCCGGGGTCGCGTGCGAAGAGGTTGCGGCCCAACAGTTCGTCCTGTTCGGCGACGGTGTGCTCGGGGGTCAGGTTGACCATGTCCACGCCGTACACCTGCTCGACGGCGTCACGGGTGCCGATCGTCTCGGCGAAGTGGTAGCCGGTGTCGAGGAACAGGACCTTGACCGGGTCGCCGCCGAGGAGTTCGCGGTCGACGTTCTTGACCGCGAGGTCGACGAGGGCGGCGTCCTGCATGTTCGACGCAACAACGAAGTTGGTGCCGAAGGTCTCTGCGGTCCACCGGATGAGTTCCTCCGGGGTGGCATCGGGGCCGAGGTCGGCGGCGCCCTTCGCCGCGATCGCGCGGAGTTCTTCCTCGCTGTACCGCCGGCCGGTGTCCGGGGCAGAGGTACTGATGGTCATCGGAGAGCCTCCTCGTCGGCACGAACGGCCCACTGCGCGAACCGTTCACCCTCTTGACGCTGGTCCACGAAGTTGCGGACCACGCGCTCGATGTAGTCGCCGAGCTCGGTCCCCATCACCTTGTGCTGACGCAGCTTGCGACCGAAACCCGAGTCCAGGCCGAGGCTGCCGCCCAGGTGGACCTGGAAGCCGTCGGTCTGGTTGCCGTCGGCGTCCTCGACGAGCTGCCCCTTGAACCCGATGTCGGCGATCTGCGACCGTCCACACGAGTTGGGGCAGCCGTTGATGTTCACCGTGATCGGCACGTCGAGCTTCGAGTTGATGTCCGCGAGCCGCTCGTCCAGCTCGGGGGCGAGGACCTGCGACCGCTTGCGGGTCTCGGTGAACGAGAGTTTGCAGAATTCGATACCGCTGCAGGCCAGGAGATTCCGGCGCCACTGCGTCGGGCGGCCGTGCAGGCCGAGCGGCTTGAGCTCGTCGATCAGCCAGTCCACCTTGTCGTCGGGGACGTCGAGCACGATCAGCTTCTGATACGGGGTGAAGCGGACGCGGTCGGAACCGACCGCGGCGACGGCCTCGGCGGTCTTGGTCAGGATGGTGCCCGAGACGCGGCCGGCGATGGGGGAGAAGCCGATCGCGTTCAGTCCGTTGCGCAGCTTCTGCACACCGATGTGGTCGATCGGGCGCTCGGGCTGTTCCGGAGCCGGGCCGTCGATCAGCTTGCGGCCGAGGTATTCGTCCTCGAGCACCTGACGGAACTTCTCGATGCCCCAGTCCTTGATGAGGAACTTCAGACGGGCCTTGGCGCGGAGACGTCGGTATCCGTAGTCGCGGAAGATCGAGACCACGGCCTCCCACACGTCGGGCACCTCGTCGAGCGGAACCCAGGCGCCGACGCGCTGGGCGAGCATCGGGTTGGTGGACAGTCCGCCACCGACCCAGAGGTCGAGACCCGGGCCGTGCTCGGGATGTACGACGCCGACGAAGGCGACGTCGTTGATCTCGTGCACCACGTCCTGCTGGCCCGAGATCGCGGTCTTGAACTTGCGCGGCAGGTTCGAATACTTCGGGTCGCCGATGTAGCGGCGGACGATCTCGTCGATGGCCGGGGTGGGATCGAGGACCTCGTCGAGGGATTCACCGGCGAGTGGCGAGCCCAGCACGACGCGGGGGCAGTCGCCGCAGGCCTCGGTGGTCTTGAGTCCGACACCTTCGAGACGTTCCCAGATCGTCGGGACGTCCTCGATCCGGATCCAGTGGTACTGGACGTTCTGGCGGTCGGAGAGGTCGGCGGTGTCGCGGGCGAACTCGGTGGAGAGCTCGCCGAGGGTGCGCAGCTGCTCGACGTTCAGCGCGCCGGCGTCGCAGCGCACGCGCATCATGAAGTGGCTGTCTTCGAGGAGGTCGATGTTCTCGTCGCCGGTCCAGGTGCCGTCGTAGCCCTCGGCGCGCTGGGTGTAGAGGCCCCACCAGCGCATCCGGCCGCGCAGGTCCTGCTTGTCGATGGAGTCGAAGCCCTGCTTGGAGTAGATGTTCTCGATGCGGGCGCGCACGTTGAGCGGGTTGTCGTCCTTCTTGACCTGCTCGTTCGGGTTCAGCGGCTCGCGGTAACCGAGCTTCCACTGGCCTTCGGCGCGGCGCTTGACCGGGCGCGCCTTGCGGGCGGGACGAGCGCGCTTCTCGGCGGCCGGAGCGGGAACGGCATCGGGCACAGCTGGGGCATCAGTTGTGGACGTCATGAAATCTCCTGTGCCGGCGCACAGGGGCCGGCTTCAATCGCACGAAAAGGTGGGCTGAAACGTGCCGGCATCCCTGGATTCAGGGATCAATCGGGGCCGAGACGTCGCTAGACGCGACAGAAAGCGCTGTTGACGCGCTTGAGATCAATGTGGCGACGCGCTGCGAGCCACACCCCGGGGAAAATCACGGGGTCCATAGTGCCACGATCATCATCGCCTCGTCTACTTGGGGTTATTTTCCATCACGATGATGGAAAACGCGGCGGCGCGGGTGGGGCCGGAGGTCCTACCTGAGCCGGTCAAGCAGCCCGGCCGCCTGGTTGTTCCCCGGCCCCACCGACGAGGGGGACAGAACGCGACGATTTCGGTGCGGACGCCGAGGTCGGCATGATGGAACGGTGAACGTCGACATCGAAGCGCCCACCCGAGAGCTCACCACCGAGCTCGTCGCCGGGGCCTGCCGCGACGTCGACCCCGAGGTGCCGTTCGGTCTCTACCTGCACGTCCCGTTCTGTGCCACCCGCTGCGGCTACTGCGATTTCAACACCTACACCGCGGGGGAGCTGGGTTCGACGTCGTCGCCGGAGTCGTGGCAGCAGGCCGTGGCCGCGGAACTGGAGTCGGCCGCGCGGCTGTTGCAGCCGGCGAGGAAGGTGTCGACGATCTTCGTCGGCGGCGGCACGCCGTCGCTGCTCGGTGCCGACGGTCTCACGCGATTGCTCGACGCAGTGCGCGCCCACTTCGACCTCGCTCCCGACGCGGAGGTCACCACCGAGTCGAACCCGGAGTCGACGTCGCCGGAGTTCTTCGAGCAGCTGCGCGCCGCCGGGTTCACCCGGATCTCCCTCGGCATGCAGTCGGCGGCCCAGCATGTCCTCAAGGTCCTCGACCGGGTCCACACACCGGGACGGGCGGTCGCCGCGGCGCGGGAGGCCCGGGCGGCCGGCTTCGACCACGTCAACCTCGACCTGATCTACGGCACGCCCGGCGAGACCGACGCCGACCTGCACGCCACCCTCGACGCCGTGCTGTCCGCGGGTGTCGACCATGTGTCGGCCTATGCGCTCATCGTCGAGGACGGCACGGCCCTGGCGCGTCGAATCCGGCGCGGCGAGATGCCCGCACCGGACGACGACGTCCTCGCCGACCGCTACAAGATCCTCGACGACCGGTTGAGCGCCAACGGTTTCGGCTGGTACGAGGTGTCGAACTGGGCACTCGACGACGCCGGTGCGTGCCGGCACAACATCGCCTACTGGAACAGTCACGACTGGTGGGGGATCGGTCCCGGCGCGCACTCGCATGTCAACGGGATGCGCTGGTGGAACGTGAAGCATCCGGCGCGCTATGCGCGGACGCTCGGTGAGGGTGTGTTGCCCGTCGCGTCGTCGGAGGAACTCACTGCCGAGGACCGCCACATGGAGGCGGTCATGCTCACCACACGGTGCCGTACCGGACCGCCGGGCGGGCTGCTCGACGACACCGAACGCGCGAACGCCGACGCACTCTGCGCCGACGGCCTGCTCACCCCGACCGGGGACGCCTACGTCCTCACCGACGCCGGCCGGCTCCTCGCCGACGGTGTGATCCGCCGCGTCCTCTGGGGCTGACCCGCTCCCCAAACCCTCCACTTCTCGGCAGATCCTCCACCGCGTGGCGGGTGGGTTCGGCGAAAAGTGGTGGCTCTACCAGGGTCGGT
Organism: Gordonia sp. GONU; assembly: GCF_024733855.1. Taxonomy (NCBI): domain Bacteria; kingdom Bacillati; phylum Actinomycetota; class Actinomycetes; order Mycobacteriales; family Gordoniaceae; genus Gordonia; species Gordonia sp. GONU. The sequence goes on along the minus strand of NZ_JANRHB010000004.1, from coordinate 223,914 downwards.
CGGGGCGAGTCGGCCTCGTCCAGCCCGTGGACTGGGGGCCTCGACGATGGGCGCCGCCGCTGCTGTGCGGGTCGGGGGCGCCACGGTTCGGTCGGACCGGTTCGGACGGGACGTCGACGACGCGGGGACGCGCCGGGATCTCGGCGGTGTCGTCGAGCTGCTCCTCCAGAGGGCGGGCGCCCTCGGAGAGGTCGAGGGCGTCGAGGTCGAGGGTGCGCGCGTGGATGATGTTGCGGTTCCGCAGCGCCGAGCGCACGGCGCGATGCAGTCCGTCCTCGAGGTAGAGCTCGCCCTCCCAGCGCACGACATGCGCGAACAGGTCGCCGTAGAACGTCGAGTCCTCGCTCAGCAGCTTGTCCAGGGCCAAGACTTTGGTCAGCGTGGTCAGCTGGTCGAGCCGCAGCTGACGCGGCGGGATCTTCGCCCAGCCCCGCGTCGACAGCTTGTGGTCGGGATAGGGCTTACCCTCCCGTACCCCCTTGAAGATCATGTGACTCCGCGCCGGTTTCGTAGTATGGAACCTACCCAGTATGGGACGTACCCAACTCTATGGCCCAACTCCATGGACCGGGACTCGGATCAGGAGGTGTACCGCGTGTCCACTACGGACGACCGTAGGTTCGAGATCCTCCGCGCGATCGTGACCGACTACGTCGAATCGCAGGAGCCCATCGGATCGAAGGCACTCGTCGAACGACATCAGCTAGGGGTATCGAGCGCCACCGTTCGCAACGACATGGCGGTGCTCGAGGCCGAGGGGTACATCACCCAGCCGCACACCAGCTCCGGCCGCGTCCCCACGGACAAGGGCTACCGGATGTTCGTGGACCGCATCAGCGAGATCAAACCGCTCTCCTCCGCCGAACGACGGGCCATCCTGTCGGTGCTCGACTCCGGAGTCGACCTCGACGACGTGCTGCGGCGCTCGGTGAAGCTGCTGGCCCAGCTGACCCGTCAGGTGGCGGTCATCCAGTACCCGGTCCTGTCGGTTTCGCGCGTTCGGCATCTCGAGGTCGTGTCCCTCTCGCCGTCGCGACTGCTGCTCGTGGTGATCGTCGACAACGGCCGGGTCGAACAGCGCATGGTCGCGCTGAACGAGGATCACGACGAGGGGGACATCGCGCGCCTGCGCGACATGTTCTCCGCGGCACTCCACGGCAAACGACTGGAAGAAGCGTCGGCGGCGGTCGCGGAACTCGCCAACTCCGCACCCGACGACATCCGCGGCGCGGTCCTCAACATCGCGACGGTTCTCGTCGAGACCCTCGTCGAACGCGGCGACGACCGTCTCGTGTTGGGCGGCACCTCGAACCTCGCGCGGTCGGCGGCCGACTTCACGCCCGTCGTCGGCGGCATGGACACCGTCCTCGAAGCACTCGAGGAGCAGGTCGTCGTGCTCAAGATCCTGGCCACGACGCAGGACATGGGCCAGGTCACAGTGCAGATCGGAGAAGAGACGCAGACCGAGAACCTGCGTGGAACCTCGGTGGTGTCCACAGGGTACGGTGCATCGGGAACCGTGTTCGGCGGCGTCGGTGTGCTCGGCCCCACACGGATGGACTATCCGGGAACCATCGCCTCGGTCGCAGCCGTTGCCAAATACATCGGTGAGGTGCTCGCCGAACGATGACCGCCGCCCCGGCGACGGACGTCGGGTGAGGGCATCGACCGGTCGTCGGCAGAACGAGTGGTTCCACTGCGTACCGCGCGGACAGACGTCCACCCCGATGAGGCACGCACCGCGTGGGCACCACCCGAGACCGCTTGGGTACCAAACTGAACCGAAGGATCACTACAACCGTGGCACGTGACTATTACGCAATCCTGGGTGTGGCGAAGGGTGCCAGTGACCAGGAGCTCAAGCGCGCCTACCGCAAGAAGGCCCGCGAACTTCATCCCGACGTCAACCCGGGCAAGGAAGACGAGTTCAAGGAAGTCAGCACCGCCTACGAGGTGCTGACAGATCCGGAGAAGCGTCGCATCGTCGACGCCGGAGGCGACCCCCTGGCGGGTGCGGGCGCCGGCGGTTTCGGCGGTTTCGGCGGGGGAGGCGGCGGCTTCGGCGACGTCTTCGAGGCGTTCTTCGGCAACGGCGGCGCCTTCGGTGGCGGCGGCGGATTCGGCTCGGGGCGCGGTCCCCGCTCGCGCGTCCAGCCGGGTGAGCCCGCGCTGGTCAACGTCAAACTCGATCTCGCCGAGTGTGCCAAGGGCGTCAACAAGGAGATCACCGTCGACACCGCGATCCTGTGCGACGCGTGCACCGGGTCGGGAACCAACGGCGACAGCAAGCCGGTTGCCTGCGACACCTGCAACGGGGCCGGCGAGATCCAGTCGGTGCAGCGGTCGTTCCTCGGTCAGGTCATGACCGTGCGCGAGTGCCCCACCTGTCACGGCGTCGGCGAGGTCATCCCCGACCCCTGTCACAAGTGCGGCGGCGACGGCCGAGTGCGCTCGCGCCGCACCATGACCGTCCGCATCCCGGCCGGTATCGAGAGCGGCATGCGGGTCCGGCTCAGCGGTCAGGGCGAGGTCGGTCCCGGAGGCGGGCCCGCCGGCGATCTCTACGTCGAGGTCACCGAACGCCCGCACGAGGTCTTCCTGCGTGACAAGGACGACCTGCACTGCACGGTGAAGGTGCCGATGGTCGACGCCGCGCTCGGCGCCGAGTTCGACGTCGAGACCATCCTCGGCGACCCGGTCACCGTCACGATCGCACCGGGGACGCAACCCGGTCAGGTCGTCAAGCTGCGCGGCCAGGGCATGCCGCACGTCAGTTCGGGTGTCCGCGGCAACCTGCACGTCCACCTCGACGTGGTCGTCCCGACCAAGCTCGACGGTGCCCAGACCGACGCCCTCAAGAAGTTCAAGACGGTGGCGCAGGACGAGATCGAGGTGGTCAACACCTCGGCCGCGTCCGCTCCGGGCGGCCTCTTCTCACGACTGCGCAACGCGTTCGCGGGCAAGTGAGCCCACCGCTTTTCTGGGCGGACTCCGTCCCTGCCCCGGGAGCCGACCTCGTTCTCAGCGGACCAGAGGGCCGGCACGCGGTGACGGTCGCGCGGCTCGGAGCGGGGGAGCGCATCCTCGTCGGGGACGGCGCCGGTTCGGTCGCCGGGTGCGAGATCCGGGAGATCACCGGGAAGGACACCCTCGTCGCCTCGGTGCGTGAGTTCTCGTTCCAGGCGCGCCCCACCCCGCAGGTGACCGTCGTCCAGGCGTTGCCGAAGTCCGAACGGTCCGAACTCGCCGTCGACCTCGCGACCGAAGCGGGCGTCGACGTCATCGTGCCGTGGCAGTCCATGCGCTGTGTCGCCCGATGGACGGGCAAGGCGGACAAGGGCGTTGCCAAGTGGCGAGCCGCCGCGTCGACCGCCGCGAAGCAGAGCCGGCGGCCGTGGATCCCCGAGGTCGCCGAGCTCGCCTCGACCATCGACGTCCGCGCGCGGTGTGCCGACGCGGTCGCCGGCGGTGGTGTCGTCGCCGTGCTGCACGAGGAGGCCGCCCGGCCCCTTGCCGAGCTGCCGCTCGCCGATGCGAGCGAGATCGTGCTCGTCGTGGGTCCCGAAGGCGGACTCGACGACACCGAGGTTGCTGACCTCACCGCGCTCGGAGCGCATTCGGTGGTGCTCGGCCCGGAGGTCCTGCGGACCTCCACGGCGGCCGCGGTCGCGCTGGGTGCGATCGGTGTACTGACCCGACGGTGGTCGCGGTGAGTGCCGTCCGACGCTGCGCCGTACGCCGCACCAAGATCGAATACGGCACCGAGCCTTCACAATTCGGCCACCTCTACGTGCCGCGTGACGTTCTCGACCCCGCGACCCCGGCCCGTGTGGTCGTGCTCGTCCACGGCGGTTCGTGGTCGGTGGAGTACGGCTCCACGATCCAGACCGCGGTCGCCCGCACGATGGCCGAGCGCGGTGCGGTCGTGTGGAACATCGAATATCGCCGCGTCGGGGAGCCCGGCGGCGGCTGGCCGAACACCGGCCGCGACGTGGTCGACGCGATCCGTGCCCTCGACGGCCCGGTGCGCGAGGCGCTGCAGGAGCAGGAGGTCGACCTCGCCGCAGTCGACTTCTCCACCGTGGGCGTGGTCGGGCACTCGGCCGGCGGCCAGCTCGCGGTGTGGGCCGTCGGCAAGCTGGGGGCGCGGACCGCCTCGACCACCATCACCACCGTCGTCGCCCAGGCAGCGGTCCTCGACACGGTCTCCGCGGCGGACAAACAATCCCTACGGGCCCTCATGGGGCGGCCGTACAGCGCGTCGCCGCGCCGCTACGAGGAGGCCTCGCCCATGCTCGCGCCGGTCTTCGACGCGCACGTGGTCGCGATCACCGGCGACGAGGACGACCTGGTACCCGACGTGGTGAGCCGTCGCTACGTCGACGACGCGATCTCCCGCGGACAGTCGGCCGAACTGATCGTCGTACCGGGTGAAGGTCACGAGGCCTTCGTCGACCCGCGCAGCGGGTGCGCCCGGCAGACGATCCGGGTCCTGGGGATCTGAAGCACGCGGTCCGGCGGTGACGTGGCCGTGCTGAGAAATATTGCCTGCTGACCGGCCGTTGCATAGCGATACACTGTTCACACAGCTGTGTGTTTCCTTCAGTGAATTCTCACTGTGAGGTGACGGACGCGCAGCCCACAACCGCAGACCACCAGGAGTGATTTCATACGTGAGTGACGACAACCCCGACCCGAGCGGGCAATCCAGCCGTACGCAGCCGCGCCGGTCTGGGGTCACATCCACCGTCGAAGTCTCTCCCGGAGTGGTGTTCGGGCTGCTCGGCGCCAGTGACGTCAACCTTCGGACGCTCGAGCAGCTGCTGCCCGCCGACATCCACGTGCGTGGCAACCAGGTGACGCTGACCGGCGAGCCCGCCGATGTCGCCGCCTCCGAACGTGTCATCGCCGAACTCACCGACCTCGTCGGACGTGGCACCCCGCTGACCCCGGACCTCGTCCGGCACAGCGTGTCGATGCTCTCCGACGGCAGCCAGGAGTCGCCCGCCGAGGTGCTGTCGCTGGACATCCTGTCGCGCCGCGGCAAGACGATCCGACCCAAGACGCTGAACCAGAAGCACTACGTCGACGCGATCGACAATCACACCATCGTCTTCGGTCTGGGGCCGGCCGGTACCGGCAAGACCTACCTCGCGATGGCCAAGGCCGTGCAGGCGCTGCAGTCGAAGTCGGTCAACCGCATCATCCTCACTCGTCCCGCCGTCGAGGCCGGCGAACGTCTCGGCTTCCTGCCGGGCACGCTGAGCGAGAAGATCGACCCGTACCTGCGGCCGCTCTACGACGCGCTGCACGACATGATGGACCCCGAGGCGATCCCGAAGCTGATGGCCGCCGGGGTCATCGAGGTTGCGCCGCTGGCCTACATGCGCGGGCGGACCCTCAACGACGCCTTCATCATCCTCGACGAGGCGCAGAACACGACGAGCGAACAGATGAAGATGTTCCTGACGCGCCTGGGCTTCGGCTCCAAGGTCGTCGTCACCGGCGATGTCACCCAGGTGGACCTGCCGGGCGGCGCGAAGAGCGGTCTGATGGCGGCGACCGCGATCCTCGAGGGCATCGACGACATCCACTTCTCCCGTCTCACCAGCCAGGACGTCGTCCGGCATCGTCTGGTCGCCGACATCGTCGACGCCTACGGGCGCGCGGAGGAATCCCAGCGAGCCGGTGCACGCATCGATGCCGCGATCGGCGGCAACCGCGCGGCGCGTCGTGCGGCTTCCCACGGACGTCGCTCATGAGCATCGAACTGGCCAACGAGTCCGGGGTCGAGGTTCCGGCCGAGCTGATCATCGACGCCGCACGTTTCGCCGTGAACGCGATGGACGTCAACCCCGGCGCGCTCCTGTCGGTCCTCTGCGTCGACGAGGACACCATGGCCGACATGCACGTGCAGTGGATGGACCTGCCCGGACCCACCGACGTGATGAGCTTCCCGATGGACGAGCTCGTCCCGGGCGGCCGACCCGACGCCACCGATCTGGGACCGGCCATCCTCGGCGACATCGTCCTGTGCCCCGAGTTCGCACGGAAGCAGGCCCGCGAGGCGCGCAGGTCCTTCGAACACGAGCTCGCGATGCTCACCATCCACGGTGTGCTCCATCTCCTCGGTTACGACCACGCCGAACCCGAGGAAGAGCGCGAGATGTTCGGGCTGCAGAACGAGATCCTCGACGCGTTCTATGCCGAGCGGAACCGGCGCGCGCAGGAACAGCGGCAGACCGATCGTGATTCGCGGTTGCTGTCCAACATCGGATTCACCGGGACCGAACAGGGAACCGGGGACGCGGGGGCGACCGGACGGTCCGAGGAGGACTGAGCGTGTCCTCCGACTATTGGTTCATCGTGGCCGCAGTCGTTCTGATCGGGCTCGGCGGACTGTTCGCCGCCGTCGACACCGCCGTGTCCACCGTCTCGAACGCCCGCGTCGACGACATGGTCCGGGAGGGCCGCAGCGGTGCACGACGCCTCGCGATCATCCTCGACGCCCGTGCCACCTACGTGGGACTCGTGGTCCTGCTGCGCGTGGTCTGCGAGACCGCGGCCGCCGCACTCATCGCCCTGTCCGCGGCCGAATGGCTCGGCGTCGGTTGGGGACTCGTCGTCGCCATCACCGCGATGACGGTCATCTCCTATGTCGCCATGGGCGTCGGGCCGCGCACCCTGGGCCGGCAGCACGCGTACACCATCGCACTGTCGATGTCGTATCTGTTGTTCGCGCTGGGCATCCTGCTCAAGCCGGTGACGCGGCTGCTCATCCTCATCGGTAACGCGCTGACCCCGGGTCGCGGCTACCGAAACGGCCCATTCGCCACCGAGATCGAGCTGCGTGAGGTCGTCGACCTCGCCGAGGCCCGCGGGGTGGTGGCGGCCGGCGAGCGCCGGATGATCCACTCGGTGTTCGACCTCGGCGACACCAGCGCGCGCGAGGTCATGGTGCCGCGTCCGGAGATGGTGTGGATCGAGGCCGACAAGAACGTCCTGCAGGCCACCAACCTCGCAACCCGATCGGGACATTCGCGTATCCCGGTCATCGGCGAGAACACCGACGACGTGCTCGGGATCGTGTACCTCAAGGACATGGTCGAGCGGACGGTCGCCAAACGCACCGACCCCACCACGCTGCGCGTCTCCGAGATCATGCGCGACGCCGAGTTCATCCCGGACTCCAAACCGCTCGACAAGGTCCTCGCCGACATGCAGCTCACGCGCAACCACATGGCGATCCTCGTCGACGAATACGGTGGCATCGCCGGCCTGGTGACGATCGAGGACGTCCTCGAGGAGATCGTCGGTGAGATCACCGACGAGTACGACATCGACGAACTCGCACCGGTCGAGGACCTCGGCGACGGGTCGTACCGGGTGTCGGCGCGTCTTCCGGTCGAGGATCTCGGCGAGCTGTTCGACGTCGAGATCGAGGAGGAAGAGGTCGAGACGGTGGGTGGACTCGTCGCGCTCGAACTCGGCCGCGTCCCGCTGCCCGGCGCCCGGGTCAAGTCCCACGGCCTGCAGCTCGTCGCGGAGGGCGGTCCCAATCGCAAGGGGCGCCAACGCATCATCACCGTCCTCGTCACCCGGGTACCCGGGGAGGGCGCCGACGGACCGGACCCGCAGCGGCACGAATCCTCGGGTGGTCGTGGGCACTCCGGCCGTTCCGGACGTCATGACCGCACCGCGGCGCGTGAACACGAGGACGAATCCCATCGCAGTACACACGAGCAGACGACAGCAAGGATGAATCAGTGACCGAGACCCTCGCAGACGAGGATCAGAAGCTCGTGGTGCTCGCTCGCGGCGCGCTCGCGCGTGCCGAAGCGCGATCGGGAGCCGCCGTTCGCGACGGCGACGGTCGGACCTACGCGGGTGCCGAAGTCCGCACCAAGACCCTCACACTCAGCGGTCTGCAGGTCGCGGTCGCCTCGGCGATCTCGAGCGGGGCCGGCTCCTTCGAGGCCGCCGTCCTGGTCAACGGCGACGCCGACGATCCCGGTCTCGCGACCCTGCACGAACTGAGTCCGCAGGCCTACGCGTACGTCACCGATGCCGCCGGGCGGCCGCAGCAGCGACTGGGCGGCGCCGATGTCTGAGTCCGGCTCCGCTCCTGAATTCCGTTCCGGCTTCGTCTGTTTCGTCGGCCGCCCCAACACCGGCAAGTCGACGCTCACCAACGCGCTGGTGGGGGAGAAGATCGCGATCACCTCCAACCGGCCGCAGACCACCCGCCACACGATCCGCGGAATCGTCAACCGGCCCGACGCCCAGCTGATCCTCGTCGACACCCCGGGACTGCACCGGCCCCGCACGCTGCTGGGGCAGCGGCTCAACGACCTGGTGCGCGACACGTACTCCGAGGTCGACGTGATCGGTGTGTGCATCCCGGCCGACGAGGCGATCGGCCCGGGCGACCGCTGGATCATCTCCCAGGTCCGCGAGATGGCCCCGCGCACGACGCTTCTCGGCATCGTCACCAAGATCGACCGGGTCGGCCCCGAACAGGTCGCCAAGCAGCTCATGGCGCTCTCCGAGCTTCTCGGCCCGGAGTCCGAGGTGGTCCCGGTGTCGGCGAAGTCGGGCAAGCAGGTCGACATCCTCGGCGACCTTCTCGTCAGCCTGATGGAAGAGGGCCCGGCGTTCTATCCCGACGGTGAGCTCACCGACGAACCCGAACAGGTGCTGATGGCCGAGTTCATCCGGGAGGCCGCACTCGAAGGCGTCCACGACGAACTGCCGCACTCGCTCGCGGTGGTCATCGAGGAGGTCATCGATCGCGAGGACCGGCGCCCGGACCAGCCGCCGATGGTCGACGTCCACGCCGTGCTCTTCGTCGAACGGGACAGCCAGAAGGGCATCATCATCGGGCGCAAGGGGGCGCGTCTGAAAGAGGTCGGTACAGTGGCGCGCGCACAGATCGAGCGGCTGCTGGGGACCAAGGTCTACCTGGATCTGCACGTGAAGGTCGCCAAGGACTGGCAGCGCGACCCCAAGCAGCTACGCCGACTGGGCTTCTAGAGGAGAGAATGCCGGCACCGTCCTCGCGACGGTGTTCAGACGGCGGGCACGCGCCTGCGGGGGAGGTACGTCGATGGGAACGCACGAGTCGCACAAGGTCTCGGATTCCGACGCCGACACCGGTCGCGGAGCGCATGAGGCACCCGAGGTCGAACAGCCAACCGGCCGGACGATCGCCGGCGTACTCGGGTCACCCCGGTTCTGGCTCGCCCCACTGGTCCTCGTGGCGGTGCTGTTCTCCCTCATGGCCGCGCTCTACATGTCGGCCGTCGTCGACCCGCAGCGCCACCTCCACGACTTCCCGGTCGCCCTCGTCAACGAGGACTCCGGCGGTGAGGTGACCGGCGCGGACGGAAAGGCCACCGAGCAGAACATCGGGAACGAGGTCGCGAACGGGATCATCGCGTCGGCCGCCGACAGCGGCATCGTCGTCCGGCGCACCGACCGCTCGACCGCGCTCGGCGAACTGAACAGCGGCAAGGTGTACGGCGTCGTCGTCATCGGCTCGAGCTTCACCAATCGCGCAGTCGCGCTGGGACGTTCGACGGTCCTTCCGGCGCAGCCCACGCGTCCGGCGATCGACATCTTCATCAACCGCGGCTCGGGCGCCTTCGCGTCGTCGATCACCTCGACCTTCGCCGAACAACTGACCGAGCGGGTCAACGCCGAGGTCGGCGCGCAGCTGACCGCACAGGTCCGAGATCAGCTCGACCGCAACGACGTCACGTTCACCGGTGCCGCACAGCTCGCCCTGGCCGATCCGGTCGCGGTCTCGGTGTCGGAGCCCACGCCGCTGCCCCAGGGTGCCGGAAACGGACTGTCGGCGTTCTACCTCACGCTGCTCCTGGTGCTCGCCGGCTTCACCGGCGCGATGATGGTGAGCATCGTCGTCGACGGCATGCTCGGCCAGACGCCCATCGAGTACGGCCCGTTCTACCAACTCCGTGAACGTCTGGCGATCAGCCGCTGGGCGACCCTCGCCGCCAAATGGACGATCATGTTCCTCGTCGCGGTGGTCCTTTCGACCCTGTTCATCGTGGTGGGCGCTTGGGTGGGCACGTCCCTGCCGAATGCCTTCGTGCTGTGGGTGATCTCGATCCTCGGCATCTTCGCCGTCGGCGTGAGCGCGAGCGCGATGATGGCCGTCTTCGGCAACGCCGGTCTGCTGTTCAACCTCCTGTTCTTCGTGGTCTTCGGCCTGCCGTCGTCGGGTGGGACCCTGCCGCTGGAGGCCAGTCCGCGGATCTTCGAGTGGATCGCCGCGATCGAACCGATGCACGTCATCTACCTCGGGGTGCGGTCGGTCCTGTACTTCGACGCCGACCTGTCGGCGGGGCTCGCACGGTCGGTCATCCAGTGCCTGATCGGTCTGTGCATCGGTGTCCTGCTGGGTCTGCTCGGCACCAAGTACTACGACCGCAAGGGTTGGCACCGCTACCCGGGGGGCATGACGCTGCCGCCCAAACTCGACAAGATCGTGAACGCTGGATGAGCAGGCCGCTGTCGCCGCGCCCCCCGAGGCGGAAACCTGGCAGGGTGGAGGCATGGGGTTCCCGGTGGAGATGTCGATCGAGGAGATGTCGGACGCTCTGCACGACCTGCGAGACGAGCTCGACCGCGCGGAGAAGCACGCCGGTCCGCTGATTTCCGCGGTCGCCGTACAGCATCGGCAGAGTGCACGCAATCTCGTGCATTACGTCACCGTCCGTCGTCGTGACCTGCGACCGCTGCAGGCGTCGATGGCCGCTCACGGGCTGTCGAGTCTCGGGAGGATGGAGTCGATCGTCTACTCCTGGATCGAGACGGTCATCGAAACCGTTGACGCCCTCGCCGAAGGCCGACGGCGACAACCGATCTGGGGCGATCTCTCCGACGGCGTGCGGGTTCTCAGCGCCAACCGGGACCGACTGCTGGGGAGTGTGCACCCCGGCGGGGTCGACGACGTCACCGCCGATCGGTCCGGCGACGAGCACGGTGAGCGGACGAGTCGGGTGATGGTCACGATGCCGACGCAGGCCGCCGACGAGCCGGACCTGGTGCGACGCATGGGCGCGGCCGGCATGGATGTGGCGCGGGTGAACTGCGCCCACGACGGACCCGCGGAATGGGCGCGGATGATCGAGTCGGTGCGTGCACTCCCCGGACGGGTGCGCGTGGCGATGGACCTGGCCGGACCCAAACTCCGGACCGGACCGCTCGAGCCGGGACCGAAGGTTGTGAAGGTCAAACCCGTTCGCGCCGACGACGGGACCGTCGAACGGCGGTCACGGGTGCGGTTGAGTACAACCCCCCACGATGCCGACCACGACCTTCCCGACGGCATCGATGCCGTCATCCCGGTGGACGACCTCGGTAGCCTGTCCGACGGTGACCGACTCGTGTTGCGCGATGCGCGGGGCAGGCGTCGACGCCTCGACGTCGTCGGGGTCTCCGAGGACGGGATCGACGCCGAATGCGACCGCACCGTCTACTACCGGACGGGCGCGTCGATCAGGGTCAAACGGTTCGGCGGCGGCACGCTCGTCATCGGTGAACTGCCGGAGAAGCCACAGCATCTGCTGATCCGCACCGGCGATGAGATCCGACTCCGGCGCGACCTGTCGCCCATGCCCGCGACCAGGGTCGGGCCGCATCGGATCGGGTGTGAACTCGGTGACGCCTTCGACGACGTGGAGCCCGGACACCGAGTGCTGTTCGACGACGGGAAGATCGCCGGACGGGTGCGTGAAAGGCTCGACGACGAGATCGTCGTCGACGTCGAACGTGCCGGCCCGAAGGGTTCCAAACTGCGTGCGGAGAAGGGTGTCAACCTCCCGGACACGACCCTCCACATTCCCGCGCTGACACCGGATGACCGCGCGGCTCTCGAGTTCGTGGCGACGCACGCGGACATGGTCAACTACTCGTTCGTCCGGTCGCCGGAGGATGTCGCCGACCTCATCGCCGAACTCGAGCGCCTCGACGCCCGGAACGTCGGGATCGTCCTCAAGATCGAGACCCGCGCCGCGTTCGAATCGCTGCCGCAGATGCTGCTCGAGGCGATGCGGTGGGACGAGGTCGGGGTGATGATCGCGCGCGGAGACCTCGCCGTCGAGGTCGGTTTCGGGCGACTCGCCGAGGTCCAGGAGGAGATCCTCTGGCTGTGCGAGGCCGCCCACATCCCGGTCGTGTGGGCGACGCAGGTGCTCGACGGTCTGGCGAAGACGGGTGTGCCGACGCGCGCGGAGGTCACCGACGCCGCGATGAGTCGACGCGCGGAGGGGGTCATGCTCAACAAGGGCCCCTACATCGTCGAGGCCATCGAAGCGCTGACCTCGATTCTCGACCGGATGGGCGGTCACGTCGAGAAGAAGCGGTCGCTGCTGCGACCCCTGAGCTCTTTCGACATCGGCTTGGACTGACGTCACTCCTTTCTCGGGTGGTCCCGGGGCGTGTGAGGGCTGGTCTGCTGCTCCTTGAGTAGCCCCGGAGCTTGCGGAGGGGCATGCTTGTTGCTCCTTGAGTAGCCCCGGAGCTTGCGGAGGGGCGTGCTTGTTGCTCCTTGAGTAGCCCCGGAGCTTGCGGAGGGGCGTGCTTGTTGCTCCTTGAGTAGCCCCGGAGCTTGCGGAGGGGCGTATCGAAAGGACCTTGCCGGTGTCGGTACCCGGTGGTGTCGGTACACAGTGGGACAATCGGCGGGTGAGGTTCTACCGGGATGAGGCCGTCGTGCTCCGTCAGCACAAGCTGGGCGAGGCCGACCGCATCATCACCCTGCTGACCGCGGAGCACGGGCTCGTGCGCGCGGTCGCCAAGGGGGTGCGTCGGACACGGTCGAAGTTCGGTGCCCGTCTCGAACCCTTCGCACACATCGACGTACATCTGTATCCGGGCCGCAGCCTCGACGTCGTGACGCAGGTGCACAGTCTGCACGCCTTCGCCGACGCGATCGTCGCGGATTACGGCCGCTACACGACGGCCTGCGCGGTCCTCGAGACCGCAGAACGGCTCGCCGGCGAGGAGCGCGCCCCCACCCGCCAGTTGCACCGCCTGACGGTGGGTGCGCTGGAGGCGCTGGCCGACGACCGCCGGCCGCGGGAACTGATCCTCGACGCGTACCTGCTGCGCGCCATGTACAGCGCCGGTTGGATGCCCGCGTTGGAGGAGTGCGCGCGCTGCGCCACCCCCGGCCCGCACCGCGCCTTCCATGTCGCCGCCGGTGGGGCAGTGTGCCTGCATTGCCGTCCGCCGGGCTCGGCCACGCCGTCGCCCGGCGTTCTCGATCTCATGGAAGCACTGTTCCGTGGTCAGTGGGACCACGTGGAGGAGTCCTCGAACTCGCTGCGCCGCCAGGCCAGCGGCCTCACCGCCGCGCATCTGCAGTGGCATCTCGAACGTCAGCTGCGAACCCTGCCGCTCATCGAACGCACCGCGCCTCATAGGCTGATGGAAACGGGTGTCGAACCAGGTGCGGTCGGCGGTATGCGGGACAACGGGGTGAGGAGAGTCGACGATGGCGTTGCGGCCGGGTAGTTCGTCGAAGGGTCGCAAGCCGACGAGTCCACGCACGGAGGTTCGTCCCCCCGATCCCCATCCCAGTGGAGCGCGACCCCCGGCCATCCCCGCCCAATTCGTGCCCAGGCACGTCGCTCTGGTGATGGACGGCAACGGCCGCTGGGCCACCGACCGCGGACTGCCCCGCACCGAAGGGCACAAGCGGGGCGAAGCCGTCCTGATGGACACCGTGTGCGGTTGCATCGAGTTGGGCGTCGGCTGGCTGTCTGCGTACGCCTTCTCGACCGAGAACTGGTCACGCAGCCCCGACGAAGTCCGCTTCCTCATGGGCTTCAACCGCGACGTCATCCGTCGCCGGCGCGACGAGATGCACGAGATGGGTGTCCGCGTCCGCTGGGCCGGCCGCCGACCCCGCCTGTGGCGCAGCGTCATCCGTGAACTCGAGATCGCCGAGGAACTCACGAAGGACAACACCGTGATGACGCTGACGATGTGCGTCAACTACGGTGGCCGCGCCGAGATCGCCGACGCCGCCCGCGAGATCGCCCGGCGCGCTGCGCGCGGAGAGATCGACCCCGAACGCATCTCCGAGTCGACCTTCGCCCGCTACCTCGACGAGCCCGACATGCCCGACGTCGATCTGTTCCTGCGTCCCTCGGGTGAACAGCGCATCTCGAACTTCCTGCTGTGGCAGTCGGCGTATGCGGAGATGGTCTACCAGGAGAAACTCTTTCCCGACTTCGACCGTCGGGACCTGTGGGATGCCTGCCTGGAGTACGCCTCCCGTGACCGGCGCTTCGGTGGGGTGAAGCCGTCGTGACCGAAGCCGCCGCGCTGCTCGAGCGTGCCGCCGTCATCGTGGCAGAGCTCGGCCCCACCGATCGCCCTGATGCGGAATCCGTTGTGGTGCAAGTCGGCCCGACTCGAGCGTCGCTCCGCGTGCTCACCCTGGCGGACGGTCTCGACGTGCTCGCCGTGACCCAGATGGTGGCCATGGACCTGCCGAACACCCCGACCCTGCGTGACGATGTGGAGACCTTCGGCGCGCAGCTGAGCTTCGGCAGTCTGCGTCGTTCCGATCCGACCGGTGTCACCACAGATGTGTTGCAGTACTACACATTTCCCGCCGGTCGACTCGACGACCTGCCGTTGCTGACGGTCCTGCACATCGTGTTGGCGGCCGGTGTCGACGCCGCCGAGCGGCTGGTGGCCACGTAGCTGGTCGCGCGGTTGGTCGCTCCGCACGATCTCGTTGCGTCCTCGCCCGGCGATCGGGCACGAGGGCAACCGCGACTCGAGAGCCGACCGCTGGGTCAGTTGTCCTGACACCCTTGGCAATCGGCGCAGAGGCCGAAGACCTCGACCGTGTGGTTGATGTCGGTGAAGCCGTGCTCGGCGGCGATCGTGGCCGCCCACTTCTCGACCGGATCGGCCTGTACCTCGACGGTGGTGCCGCAGTTGCGGCACACCAGGTGATGGTGGTGTCCGGACGAGCAGTGGCGATAGCGGGTCTCGCCGGAACCGTCCCACAGGACATCGATCTGACCGGCCTGGCTCAGTGCTTGCAGGTTGCGGTAGACGGTGGTCAGGCCGATGGATTCGCCCCGGCCCTTGAGGATCTCGTGGAGTTCCTGGGCCGAGCAGAAGTCGTCGGTGCCGGCCAGCGCGTCGGCGATGGCCGCGCGCTGACGTGTGGAGCGGATTCCGGTGACCGGCTGCGGGCCGGTGGCCTCGACGCCGGTCACTCGTTCACCACCGACGGGCCGCGGTTGGTCTCGTTCGCGTGGACCAGTGCGTCGACGACGATATGGGCGACGTGGTCGTCGAGCAGTTCGTAGGTGATCTCGCGGCCGTTGCGGTGGCCGCGGACGACGCCGGCGTCCTTGAGTACGCGGAGGTGCTGGCTGACGAGCGGTTGGCTCAGGCCGAGGTGGCCGACGAGTTCGTGCACGCACTGGACACGTTCGCGCAGGGACAGGACGATCGCGACGCGGGTGGGGGAGGCGAGGGCTCGCAGGAGATCGGCAGCGGCCTCACGGGCGGCGGCGTCGGAGTCCGCGACCGGCCCGGACGCGCCGAACTGCCCGGACCCTTCGATCGGTTCGGTCGACATGTCACTCCTCCCGGACTGCTCGCGTCACAGCACTGCCGCCATTCTAACGGAAATCGTTTTCAAACAGCGACGGCGGACTCAGCCCTCGGCTCGCTGCCGCACGCCGACCGCCGGAACGCCGTCGGGACCGTTCGTCGCGAGCGCGTAGGTGGCGACCGCATGGGCGACGGCGGCGGCGTTGACGGCCAGCAATTCGGTGTTGATGTTGTCGACGGTGTCGCGTGGGCTGTGATAGTTCGGGTCGAAGGGCTCGCCGGCCGTACCGCCCCACATCTCGGCCTGTTCCTTGCTCTTCTTCTGCTCTGCGCCGGTCGCCACGCCACCGGACGGGATGCCGACCGCGATGAACGGGCCGTAGTCGGATCGACCGTCGAAGTCGTTCGGGCCCAACGGGATTCCGCGATCGGCATAGAACTTCGCGAAGACGCGTTCGATGCCGTCGGAGCCGCCGGGCCCCGCGCCGGCACCCTGGTGTTCGGAGTCGTCGCCGTCGTACGTGAAGTACCCGCCGTTCGGTGAGGCGAGCATGTCGAAGTTCAGGTAGAGCGCGACGGCGCGTCGCTCGGCGGCGTCGAGTCCACGAACGTACTCCGTGGAGCCGACCAGCCCGTCCTCCTCGCCACCCCAGAAGGCGAAACGCACCCGGTGGGGAACGCGCGGCGACGACCCGAGTCGCAACGCGGTCTCGAGAACTGCCGCGCTGCCGCTCCCGTTGTCGTTCATGCCGGGTCCCTCGACGACGCTGTCGAGGTGGGCGCCCGCCATCACGACGTCGTCGGTGGCCCCGGTGCGCGTCTCGGCGACGACATTGCGGGTGGTGACGGGGGTCGTCTCGGCATCGACCGACAGGCTCACCTCTGATGACGACCGCACGCGCTGCCCGTCGTCGGAGCTGATCCCGACCACCGGGATCGCCGGCCGGTCGTCGGGTCCGAGGGTCGAGCCGAGCATCGGCTTCGGCTCGTTGTTCACCACCACGACCCCGACCGCGCCGGCCGCTTCTGCGGTGCGCGCCTTGTCGGCGAAGGTGCACTGACCTCGGGTGACCACCGCGACGGAGCCGCGCACGGCCGGCGGATAGTCGCCGGGCGCGCATCCGAGTGCGCCGACCTCCACCGGCGCCCCGGTCACCGGCTTGCCGCCGGTGCCTGCCGAGTACTCGAGAACGTGCGCATCGATCTTGTCCCCGTCGGCCGTCAGTTCGACGGGCCCAGCGTCGAATCGCTGGTAGCCGAACTCGGGTGTGGTGACCTCGAACCCGGCGGTACGCAGGAGCCCGGCGACGTAATCCACCGACGCGGCATGTCCGGGTGTGCCCGACGCCCGGGTTCCGCCGTGGTTGTCCGCGATCTGCTGGAACGCCCGGACATGACCCATGACACGGTCGAGGGTGACCGCGTCGGCGAGCCCACCCGGAGTGACCTCGACGACCGGCGGGCCGACGGCCGGCGTCGACACCGGAGCCGAGGACACGCTGCGTGCCGAACCCTCGCGTTGGTCTCCGCCGCAACCGGCGAGAAAGGCCACCGCGGCCGCGGTCGCGGCGACGACGGGCAGCAGTCGTGCTCGATTGATCACCCTGCCACTGTGACAGTTCCGGGGGGGCGGCATCGGCCGGGCCGCGATCGGCCTGCCGGGGCGACTGGTTTGGTCGAACGGAGGGCCCGCTCGGTAGTCTGTAGGGGTTGCCGTGCGCGCCCGACCACACCCGGTCGCACGCGCATGCGCAGAACAGTTCGAAGCCGAGAACCTCAACCCGTGGAGAGCAGTTAACCGTGGCCGCCCAGTCCAAAGTGGAATCCGTCGTCAACCTCGCCAAGCGCCGGGGTCTGGTCTACCAGTGCGGTGAGATCTACGGCGGCACCAAGTCGGCCTGGGATTACGGCCCGCTCGGCGTCGAGCTCAAGGACAACATCAAGCGGCAGTGGTGGCGGAACATGGTCATCAGCCGTGAGGACGTCGTCGGTCTCGACTCGTCGGTCATCCTGCCGCGTCAGGTCTGGGAGGCATCGGGCCACGTCGAGGTGTTCACCGATCCGCTCGTCGAGTCGCTGCACACCCACAAGCGCTACCGCGCCGATCACCTGATCGAGGCCTACGAGGCCAAGCACGGGCACCCGCCGGAGAACGGCCTCGCCGACATCAACGACCCGGAGACCGGCCAGCCCGGCAACTGGACCGAGCCCAAGGCGTTCAGCGGGCTGATGAAGACCTTCCTCGGCCCGGTCGATGACGAAGAGGGACTGCACTACCTCCGTCCGGAGACCGCGCAGGGCATCTTCGTGAACTTCAAGAACGTGATGACCACCGCGCGCAAGAAGCCGCCGTTCGGCATCGCGCAGATCGGCAAGAGCTTCCGCAACGAGATCACACCGGGCAACTTCATCTTCCGCACCCGCGAGTTCGAACAGATGGAGATGGAGTTCTTCGTCAAGCCGGGCGAGGACGAAGAGTGGCACCAGTACTGGATCGACCAGCGTTTCAACTGGTACGTCAATCTGGGCATCGATCCGGAGAACCTGCGACTCTACGACCACCCCAAGGAGAAGCTGTCGCACTACTCCAAGCGGACCGTCGACGTCGAGTACAAGTTCGGGTTCGCCGGCAACCCCTGGGGTGAGCTCGAGGGCGTCGCCAACCGCACCGACTACGACCTCACCACCCACAGCAAGCACTCCGGCGAGGACCTGTCGTTCTTCGACCAGGCCACCGGCGAGCGCTACACCCCGTACGTCATCGAGCCCGCAGCCGGCCTGACCCGTTCGCTGATGGCGTTCCTGTGCGACGCGTACACCGAGGAAGAGGTGCCGAATGCCAAGGGCGGCACCGACACCCGTACCGTGCTGCGCCTCGACCGTCGTCTCGCCCCGATCAAGGTCGCGGTGCTGCCGTTGTCGCGCAACGAGAAACTGTCGCCGAAGGCACGCGACCTCGCCGCCGAACTGCGCAAGCACTGGAACGTCGAGTTCGACGACGCGCAGGGCATCGGCAAGCGATACCGCCGCCAGGACGAGATCGGTACGCCGTTCTGCGTGACCGTCGACTTCGACACACTCGACGATCAGGCCGTGACCGTGCGTGAGCGCGACACCATGAGCCAGGAGCGCGTCGCCCTCGACAAGGTCGCCGAATACCTCGGCGGCAAGCTGCTCGGCGCCTGACCACCGCCCGCCACACCTGGTACCCCCGCTGTGGGGGACGGGCACGATTCCGCCTGACCTGCGGTTGTCTGTCACAATTGAGGGCGAGTTGTCGCGCGGAGGAGGGCATGGGGCCCGTCATGCGCGCGACGAGAGAGTGAGTGGAGTCGTGTCTGTCAGCGGGAAAGTCGTCCATTACGACGCGAATCGGGGATTCGGGTTTCTGGCACCGGAATCGGGCGGTGCCGATGTGTTCCTTCACATCAACGACATCGACATCGACGAGGACTCGCTGAAACCGGGTGCCAAGGTGACCTTCGACGTCGAGGAGACCGACCGCGGTTCCAAGGCGATCAACGTCGCCGTGACCGAGGAGGCTCCGGCCGACGATTCGGCGGGTGCACGTGCGCATCGCCGCGACGATCACCACGGACGTGGCGACCGGGGCGATCGTGGTGACCGCGGGCATCGTCGTGACGATCACGGTCGGCGTCCGCGCGGTGGTGGCGGCGGTGGATCGCTCGACGCCGGCGCGTTCACCGAGGAGCTGACCGAGCTTCTCCTCGACGCCGACGACGACCTGACCGCGCGCCAGATCGTGGCCATCCGTCAGCGGGTCACCGATTTCGCGGTCGGCCGGGGCTGGGTGCTTGACTAGCAGTCAATCCGGTTCCGGCGCCGCGGGTCATGTCCTTCCGGACATGGCCACCTACGGCGACGAGGCCGTCGAACGTTTTGTCCCCGAGGGTGCCAAGGTCGCGAGCCTGCCGGGAACCCGGACGGATCACCGCAGCGCCTTCGCCCGCGACCGCGCTCGCGTGCTGCATTCCGCCGCATTGCGTCGCCTCGCCGACAAGACACAGGTCGTCGGGCCCCGCGAGGGCGACACCCCGCGTACCCGCCTGACCCATTCGCTCGAGGTCGGGCAGATCGGCCGCGGTATCGCCATCGGGTTGGGCGCCGAACCCGACCTCGTCGAACTCGCGGGCCTCGCCCACGACATCGGGCACCCGCCCTACGGGCACAACGGCGAACGCGCCCTCGACGAGGTGGCCGCCGACCACGGCGGCTTCGAGGGCAACGCGCAGAACCTGCGCATCCTCACCCGGCTCGAACCGAAGCTGCTCGACGCCGACGGCCACAGCGCGGGCCTCAACCTGACGCGTGCCTCGCTCGACGCGACGTTGAAGTACCCGTGGACTCGACGCACCCCCGGCGGGAAGTTCGGCGCCTACGATGACGACGCCGCGACGCTCGACTGGGTTCGCCGGAACGCGCCCGGAACCCGGAAGTGCATCGAAGCCCAGATCATGGACTGGTCCGACGACGTCGCCTATTCGGTGCACGATCTCGAGGACGGCGTCATAGGCGGCCGAATCGACCTGCGTAGCCTCGGCGACCCGCAGGACCGCCGGGAGATGGCCGAGATCGGCGCCAAGGAATTCCCCGGCCTGGACCCGGAGGCACTCGTCGACGCCGCTCGGCGACTCCACGAGATGGACATCGTGCGGGCGGTCGGAGTCTTCGACGGCACCCTCGACTCGTATGTCGCCCTCAAACGTCTCACCAGTGAGCTCATCGGACGATTCGCGTCGGCCGCCATCACCGGCACGCGCGCGATGGTGGGGGACCGGCCGGTGTCACGTTACGACGCCGATCTCGAGGTGCCCCCGCTCATCGCCGCCGAGGTCCCGATGCTCAAGACCATGGCGCTGCGGTTCATCTTCTCCAACGAACGACACAAGGCGACCCAGCAGCGGCAGCGCGAGCGGATTCACCGCGTCGCCAACTGGTTCGTCGAAGCCGCTCCCGGTGGACTCGACCCGATCTTCGTGCCCCGGTGGAACGCAGCGGCCGACGACGCGGCCCGGATGCGGGTCATCGTCGATCAGATCGCGTCGATGACCGAGGGCCGTCTGGAACGCACGGACAAGCAGAACTCCGGGGCTCAAGCGCACCTGGGGTGAGGCCGTGGGCAGGGCTGGGCCGGGCCTGAAAAGCGCCCCTGGAAACCGCCCCTGGAATCCGCCCGGCATCGAAAAGCGCCCCTGGAAAGCGCCCCTGGTATCCGCCCGGCACTGAGATCCGCCCCCGAAAAGCGCCCCTACAATCCACCCCGCGTCGAAAAGCGCCCCTGGGAAACGCCCTCCACAGCCCCGGCGGCGACATATGGGTTGCGGCGCGGCGCTGTCGGGTTGTTTCCAGGGGTGGTTTTCCGGCCGGGGCGGAACTCGGTGGCGGATATCAGGGGTGGTTTTCCGGCCGGGGCGGAAACCAGGGGCGGATATGAGGGGCGGTTTCGGCGCGGGGCGGAACTCGGGGGGCGCATTTCCGGGGCCCTTCTCCGGGGCGGTTTGCGGGCCGGGGACCTGCCGAGACGTCGGATCCGTCTCGTGGACGGCATGTGTCGAGTGCCCGGCCGGACCGATCGACCGGGGTCACTACACTGGACGCGTGGCAGGCCGAATTCCCGATCGTGACATCACGGCGATCCGTGAGCAGACGAGGATCGAGGACATCGTCGGCGACTACGTCGCACTGCGGCGAGCAGGTGCCGACAGCCTCAAGGGTCTGTGCCCGTTCCACGACGAGAAGTCGCCGTCGTTCCACGTTCGTCCCAACCACGGCCACTTCCATTGCTTCGGCTGCGGGGAGGGCGGCGACGTCTACAGCTTCCTGCAGAAGCAGGAGCACATCAGTTTCGTCGAGGCCGTGGAGCAGCTCGCCGACCGGCTCGGCTACCAGATCAACTACGAGGGCGGCGGCACCGCGATCAAGCGGGACCGTGGTACGCGTGCCCGGCTCGTCGCCGCCAACGCCGCCGCCGCGAAGTTCTACCAGGCCGCCCTGCAGACCCCCGAGGCGCAAGCGGCGCGGGACTATTTGTCCGAGCGGGATTTCGACGCCGCGGCCGCCATCCAGTTCGGGTGCGGCTATGCGCCCGCCGGCTGGGACACGATGACCAAGGCGTTGTTGTCGCAGGGTTTCGAGTTCAGCGAACTCGAGGCGGCCGGTCTCTCCAAGCAGGGCCGCAAGGGACCGATCGACCGATTCCATCGTCGATTGCTCTGGCCGATCCGCAATCTCGGCGGGGACATCATCGGCTTCGGCGCCCGCAAGTTGTTCGACGACGATAACCTCGGCAAGTACATGAACACACCGGAGACCATGCTGTACAAGAAGTCTCAGGTGTTGTTCGGTCTCGACCACGCGAAGAAGAGCATCGCCAAGGGCCATCAGGTGGTCGTGGTCGAGGGTTACACCGATGTCATGGCCATGCATCTCGCCGGCGTCACCACCGCCGTCGCCTCGTGTGGCACCGCCTTCGGGGAGGATCACCTCGCGCTGATCCGGCGCCTGATGATGGACGACTCGTACTTCCGCGGTGAGGTCATCTACACCTTCGACGGCGACGCCGCAGGAAAGGCCGCCGCGCTCAAGGCTTTCGAGGGAGAACAGTCCATCTCGGGTCAGACGTTCGTGGCGATCGCACCGGAGGGCATGGACCCGTGCGAGCTCCGTCAGGCCAGGGGAGACGCCGCGGTGCGCGACCTCATCGCCCGCCGGGTGCCGATGTTCGAGTTCGCGATCAAGACGCTGCTGACCGAACACGACCTCGACACCGCGGAGGGCCGCGTGCACGCCCTGCGTGACACGGTCCCGGTGGTCGCCCGCATCAAAGACGTCGCGCTGCGCGACGAGTACGCCCGCCAGCTCGCCGGCTGGGTCGGCTGGGAAGAAGTGAGCCAGGTCCTCGGTCGGGTGCGCGAAGAAGGCGCGAAGATCCGGAAGGCCAAGGGCGGTACGGATTCCGGGCGGGGCGGTCGACGCGGTGCTCCCGCGCGCAACCGGCCGGAAGCGGAGACGGCACCGACGTCCGCACGCCCCCAGCCCAACGACCCGCGGCTGTGGCCCCAGCGTGAAGCCCTCAAGGCCGCGCTGCAGTACCCGGCGATCGCCGGGACGGTCTTCGACTCGCTACCCGTCGAATGCTTCGACGAGCCCGCGTATGCCATTGTGCGACAGGCGATGATCAGCATCGGCGGCACGTCGTCGGGTCTGGGCGGGGCCGCCTGGGTCGACTCCGTGCGCAACGCCGTCGACGACCCGGTCATCGACCCGCTGGTCACCGAGCTCGCCGTCGAGTCGATGCCCGTCGACGAGGACAACATCGCCCGCTACATCACGAGCGTCCTCGCTCGACTGCAGGAAGTGTGGGTCGGTTCGCAGATCGCCGACATCAAGTCACGACTGCGTCGGATGGCACCCAGCGACGACCCGGACGGTTACAACGCCGTCTTCGGCGATCTGGTGGCCCTGGAGGCCTATCGCCGTAGCCTGCTGGAGCAGGCCCTCGACCCGACCGTCGACGTCGGCTGAGTCGCTCTCGGCAGAGGCCTTACGCCGGGCGCGATGAGTCGGAACGGTTCAGGCGGTCTGTACATCGACCACGTCTGAACGGAGAACACCATGGCGACCACCATCTATTCGGCGACCGCGTCCCTCGACGGGTTCATCGCCGGTCCCGGCGGAGACATGTCCTGGCTGACGCGGTTCTTCGGCGAGGACGAGGACAATTCCGCCGCCCGGCGGCTCCGGGACGGGACGGGCTCCCTGCTCGTGGGGAATCGCAGTTTCGGGGGCGACGACCCGAACAAGGGCACCGACCGCGAAGGTGCGTTCGAGGGCGAATACCAGTGCCCGACAGTGGTTCTCACGCACAATCCGCCCGCCGACCCGGTGGAGGGTGTCACCTTCGTCACCGACCTGCACCGCGCCGTCGAGGAGGCCACGAGGCTGGCGGGAGATCGGTACGTCACGGTCATCGGCGCCGACGTCGCGCGTCAGATGATCGACGCCGGCTTGCTCGACGAGGTCCTCGTCTTCCACGTCCCGGTCTTCCTGGGCGACGGGGTCCGGCTCTTCGATCGTCCCGGTGGCGGCGAGGTGCGGCTGATGCGGATTCCGGGCGAAGCCGAGTTCTGGTGCCGGGTCGAGAGGTGAGCGGGTCCGGGTGTCGCGCGTGTGAGAGCCTGGATCCATGACGATGGTGTCGATCGGCGATCTCACGGTGAACTACTCAGAACAGGGGAGCGACGAATCAACCTCGGCGCCAATCGTTCTGGTCCACGGATTGGGTGAAGACGGTCGGAGTTGGGCGCACACGCAGCGCGACCTCGCCGACCAGCACACCTTCGCCGTCGACCTCCGCGGACACGGCGCGACGACGGTCGGGGAGGCCGAGGGGACCCTTGAGCAACTCGGCCGAGATCTCGTCGGGTTCCTCGAGGCCGTGACCGGGCCGGCCATCGTCGTCGGCTTCTCCGCCGGTGGGACCATCGTCCTCTGGGCGGCTGCCGAGCGGCCGGATCTGGTGAGCCGGGCGATCGTGCTCGGTACGTCGTCGGTGGTGGGGCGAGCCGCGGCCGAGTTCTACACGCAGCGCGCCGGTCAGGCCGCCGACACCTCGAGCGACGAATTCCGGGCGGCGATGCGCGACGACACCGTCTCCGGGCTGGTGTCCGCCCATGATCGCGTCGACGAGATCGCGGCCAGGAGACTCGAGGCGATCGGGGACGGTGCCGGCTATGCCAACGCGGCACGCGCGATGGCCCGGGTGCGCGAGCAACCGCTGACCCCACGGCTTTCCGAGATCCGTCAGCATGTCGATGTCATCGCGGCGTCGAGCGACGCTCTGTGTCCGGAGAAGGCCGCCCGCATGATCGTCGACGGACTGGCGGACGTGACCTACCGCGTGATCCCGGACGCCGGGCACCTGATGAACGTCGACAACCCCGCGGCGGTGACGGCCGCGCTGCGGGAGGCGATCACGGGCGACGACTGATCGTCGCCGAATGGTGGGGAGTGCGGGACTTGAACCCGCGACCAATCGATTATGAGTCGACGGCTCTAACCAACTGAGCTAACTCCCCGTACGGGCACCCGGCCCGCGGGAGGAGATTACCGCACCGTGCTACGGCGGCTGCAGCCAACTGTCATGGAAAACGGTCGACAGTCGACGGCGCTACACTGGCGCAAAATCGGACACGGCGGACGGGAGGGTGCGCGGATGACGGTCGGGGAGGCGTCTCACGGTGGCGGTGAGCTGCCGGAGAGTCTTGTCGACGTGGCCGGCCGGCGTATCCGGGACGCCATTTTGAGTGGTGCTCTTGCGCCTGGTGCGAAGATCGTCGAAGAGACGCTGTGTGCCGACCTCGGGATCAGTCGGGCGCCGGTACGTGAGGCGTTACGGCTGCTCGCCCAGCAGGGGCTCGTCGAACACCAGCCGCGTCGTGGGGTCCGGGTCGCGGAGTGGTCGCCCCGGGACATCCTGCAGCTGTTCGAGCTGCGCCAGGTGCTCGAACGGTATGCCGTCGAGGCCGCCCTGCCGTTGACCGATCCGGCATCTCAGCTCGCGCCTGTTCGTGCGGCGATCGATGCGATGCGCCGTGCCACAGACGATCTCGCGCGCGATGACGCGCACCGTCGATTCCATGCCGCCGTCGTCGGACTGGCCGGGAATCGACAGCTCGACATCACCCTCGAACCGATCCTGCTGAAGTTACAGCTGCCGATGGCGGTCAACCTGCGAACCGAGACCGCCGACCACCACGGCCCGGACGACGGGTTTCACCGGCACCAGGCGATCCTCGACGCACTCGAACGCAACGACGCCGCGGCGGCGATCGCGGCCCTCCACGATCACGGCCACCTCCACTACCTGAACCTGGTTTCGGCCACAGCCGGGGACGAACAGCCGCGCTGACCAGCTAACACAATCGACACACAGCCGTTCCGCAGGCGCCATGATTCTGTCGACAATCGACGGTATGACTCTTTTGGGCGGGCCCACCACCGGTCCCACGGTTGCCGAGATCCTCGACTCGCACCTACACGGGAGCGGATCCCCGACGCGGACCGCACGCATGGTTCTCGACGCCATCGAGGGGCGGGGTGACGACGGGACCTGGCTGTCGACCGTGCCGCGCGACGAGGTGCTCGCCGCGGCAGCGGAACTCGAGGGTCGCCCCGACGCACGCGACCTCCCGCTCTACGGCGTGCCGTTCGGCGTCAAGGACTCCATCGACGTGGCCGGCGTCCCGACGACTCTCTCCTGCCCCGGCTACGCGTACGTCCCCGACACGACCGCGCCTGTCGTCCAGCGCCTGCTCGACGCCGGCGCGCTCTTCATCGGCAAGACCAACCTGGACCAGTTCGCCACCGGCCTGAACGGCACGCGGACCCCGTACACGATGCCGCGCGGGGTCTACGGCAACGAGATGATCTCCGGCGGTTCGAGTTCCGGCTCAGCCCTCGCGGTGGCACGCGGCGACGTTCCCTTCGCCGTGGCCACCGACACCGCCGGATCGGGGCGGGTTCCTGCCGCGCTCAACGGCATCATCGGATACAAACCGTCGCGCGGTCTGATCAGCACTGTGGGGCTGGTCCCGGCCTGCAAGTCCCTCGACTGCATCACGGCGATGACCGCGACCGTCGACGACATGGATCGTGTCATGAGCGTGATGATGGGCCGCGACGACGCCGATCCGTGGTCCCGCGATCGCGGACCCGGATTCGACGGATCGACGATCACGGTCGGCCTCCCGCCGGTCGAGGAATTGGAGTTCTTCGGCGACGACGCCATGCGCGAGGCACACCTCGCATTCCGAAACCGACTGGCACATCTGGCGTTACCGAGTGGCGTCGAGATCGTCGACGTCTCCTTGGCGCCGTTCCTGGCCGCCGGGGAACTCCTGTACTCGGGACCGTGGGTCGCGGAACGGCTGGTCGTCTTCGGGGGCTTCCTCGCCGAGAGGCCCGACGAGATCCACCCCGTGGTCCGCGACATCCTCCGCAGCGGCGAGAAGTACACGGCCGTCGACGCTTTCGCTGCGCTGCAGCGATTGCAGGAGTTGAGGTCCGAGGTCGGTCGGGTGTGGGAGGGGATCGATGTTCTCGTGGTGCCGACGATCGGACGGACGTTCACCGTCGACGAGGTGCTGGCGCAACCGATCGCGACGAACACGATGCTCGGCCACTACACACATTTCGGAAATCTCCTCGACCTCACCGGGATCGCGGTTCCCCAAGGCGTGACATCCGACGGTCGGCCCCACAGCGCGATGCTCCTCGGGGCCGCACTCACCGACGACACCGTGCTCCAGGTGGCGGCCGCTCTGCTCGACGAACCGCGCGATCGGTCGTCGTCGGCCGGTGAGGTCCGCACCTCGATCACGCTTCCCTCGTCCTGAAACCCGCGAACACCCACCTCGGAAGGCCATTCGATGCCCACGACCGTCACCCTCGACGCGCTGCCCGGTCCGATCGAACTCGACCTGGACCAGACCGCGCTGATCATCATCGACATGCAGCGGGACTTCCTGTTGCCGGGCGGTTTCGGCGAAACCCTCGGCAACGACGTCTCGCAACTGAGGCGCGTCGTCGAACCCCTTGCTGCTCTGCTCGACGCCGCGCGGGCGGCCGGGATGCTCGTCATCCACACCCGGGAGGGGCATCTGCCAGACCTGTCGGATTGCCCGCCGGCCAAGCTCAACCGCGGCCAACCGTCGAAGCGGATCGGCGATCCGGGTGCGTTCGGGCGCATCCTGATCCGCGGTGAGTACGGGCACGACATCATCGACGAACTCGCCCCGCTCGACACCGAGGTCGTCATCGACAAGCCCGGCAAGGGGGCATTTTATGCGACCGAACTGTCGAAGGTGCTGGCCGACAACGAGATCACGCAACTAATGGTGACCGGCGTGACCACCGAGGTGTGCGTCCACACCACCACGCGTGAGGCCAACGACCGAGGTTATGAATGTGTCGTCGTATCCGATTGCGTCGGTTCGTATTTCCCCGATTTCCAGCGCGTCGGCCTGGAGATGATCACGGCGCAGGGAGGCATCTTCGGGTGGACCGCGCCCGGCACGGCGATCATCCCGCTGCTGAACGGGCGAGCGCCGGTGGAACCCGCCGTCTGAGAAACGATCCAACCCACCCATGCGAGACATCGGCGTCTCGTTTCCCCATCAAACCCCAGCAGTCCGGAGGAATTCATGAGCGCCACCACCGATCCAGCCCCGACCACCGACCCGCCGTCACCGGCTACGACCCCGAAGGTCGCGTGGTGGACGCGCGGAGACACCAACGCCTTCTTCGGTCTCGGTTTCAACATCCTCGTCAACGTGTTGACGTTGACCGGCTTGATGATCGGCGTGATCGGTCTCAGTCCGGACAACGTCCTCGGCACCGTGCTGCCCGCGCTGGGCGTCGCGCTGATCCTGGGCAACCTGTACTACACGTTCCTGGCCCGACGCCTCGCCGCGCGGGAGGGACGCGACGATGTGACGGCACTGCCGTACGGGCCGAGCGTCCCGCACATGTTCATCGTGGTGTTCGTGGTGATGCTGCCGGTGTATCTGAACACCAAGGACGCCATCCAGGCGTGGCAGGCCGGTCTGGCGTGGGCATTCATGATCGGTGTCATCGTCATGATCGGCGCGTTCGTCGGACCCTATGTGCGCAAACTGACGCCGCGCGCCGCGATGCTCGGCACCCTGGCCGGTATCTCGATCACGTTCATCTCGATGCGTCCGGCAGGGCAGATCTGGGAGGCCGCGTGGATCGGTCTGCCGGTGCTCGCGATCATCCTCATCGGCTTCTTCACCGACGTGAAGCTGCCGGGCAACGTCCCTGTCGGACTCGCCGCGCTGCTCGTCGGTACGGCGATCGGTTGGGCAGGCGGGTTCATGTCGGTGCCGGACCTGACCGCGGCGGTGGAAGACATCGCCGTCGGCATCCCGGATCAGCGATTCGATCTGTTGTTCAGCGGTCTCGGTGATCTCGCGCCCCTGCTCGGCACCGCGATACCGCTCGGCGTCTACAACTTCACCGAGGCGATGAGCAATGTGGAGAGCGCCGCGGCGGCGGGGGACAACTACAACCTGCGCAGCGTGCTGCTCGCCGACGGTGCCGGGGCGTGCATCGGTGCGGCGTTCGGGTCGCCCTTCCCGCCGGCCGTGTACATCGGTCATCCCGGCTGGAAGGACGCCGGTGGTCGCGCGAGCTACTCGCTGGCCAGTGGAGCAGCGATCGGTCTGCTGTGTTTCCTCGGTCTGTTCGGGGTGCTGAACTACCTGCTACCGGTGCCGGCGATCGTGCCGATCCTGCTGTTCATCGGCTTGCTGATCGGGGCGCAGGCCTTCCAGGCGGTGCCGCGCCTGCATGCGGTCGCGGTGGTCGCGGCACTGCTGCCGAACCTCGCCGAGTGGGGACGGGGCCTCATCGACAACGCGCTCTCGGCGGCGGGAACCACGGTCGACGAGGTGGGCATGGAGGCGATGAACGGTGCCGGCGTGATCTACGAGGGCCTCAAGACGCTCGGCGAGGGAGCGGTGCTCGTCGGGCTGATCCTCGGCACGATCGTCACCTTCATCCTGGAGAAGAAGTTCCACTTCGCGGCCATCGCCGCGGCGGTCGGGGCGGTGCTCTCGTTCATCGGCCTCATCCACGCGCCGGAGGTGTCGTGGGCGGCCGCGCCCGAGGTCGCACTGGGCTACCTGTTCTTCGGGGCGGTGTGCTTCGCCTACTGGTTCCT
This sequence comes from Gordonia sp. GONU, assembly GCF_024733855.1. Classification (NCBI taxonomy): domain Bacteria; kingdom Bacillati; phylum Actinomycetota; class Actinomycetes; order Mycobacteriales; family Gordoniaceae; genus Gordonia; species Gordonia sp. GONU. The sequence goes on along the minus strand of NZ_JANRHB010000004.1, from coordinate 194,537 downwards.
GCCCGGTGCGCGGACGCCGGTGGAGGTCGACGAATCCGACGTCGTGGCCTGTCACTGAAGTCGTAGGATCTGCGGCAGTTGTGTCCGGTATTCGGACACAACTGCCGCAACGTCGTATGCCGTTGACCTGCCGTTTTGTCGTCCGGTAGCGGCATGCGCTAGAGTCTGTCCTCGGTTCAAGTGAAGCGCCCGCGGCGCCGAATGAGGGCCGGAGCAATCCCCCATAGCTCAATTGGCAGAGCATTCGACTGTTAATCGAACGGTTACTGGTTCGAGTCCAGTTGGGGGAGCAGAGAAATAGCAGGTCAGGCCCGGTTTCCACCGGGCCTTTTCTGTTTCGTACGGAATACGTGCGGAATGTCCGAGCGGGTCGCCGACATACAAGTCGGCCCCGCTCGGTGCTACGAACACCGTCGGGGCCTCGATCCACGGAGGCACCCGTGAACCGTTCCCGCACTCTATCCCTCGTCGCCTGGTTGGCGACATTCCTGCTCGCGGCCTACTTCGCGCCGCTGGCCGTGATGGCCGCTTGCATCGAACTCGGGTGGCACGCATGAGCGCCCCGACGACCGAGCCGGTCGAGACCCTGATCCGCCACGGGTGGGACGTCTACGAGCAAGACACCGAGTGCAGCCACGCAGAACAGCTCCGCATCGCGCTGTGGCAGCTCGAAGAGGCCGTCGACTACCAGCGCCCCGGCGTCGAGCTGCTGGCTCGCCGCGTCGTGCAGGCGCTGACCATCGCGACCGGCGACGAGGTCGACGAGGTACTCGCCCCTATGCCGGCCGTCGCGGTGTGGTTGGAGTTGAACGTATGAGCAACTCATGGCGTGACTTCGCCGACCAGATGACCGACCGGACGCGCGCTCTACTTGAGACCGCAGAGCTTCGTGGTGAAGATCCCGACGAGCTGAGGCGATTTGCCGAGAGCGTGCTGGACCAGGAGTCATTTCAGCTAGCGTGCAGCACGGTTGCCGACGATCCGAGTATCGCCGAGGTCGACGGGTCGCAGACGACGTGGTTGATGCCTGATGATCGCAACCCCCAGACCTACCGAGAGGTGACGGTTGCGTCGGTGGTCGTCGAAACGGCTGAGGATGACTCGGTCACTGTCGACACGATGGCTGAGGTCGACCTCGATGGAAACCTGCTTCGGTCGTTCCTGTATCTGAGCTCACGCGAGCTGACCACCCTCACCGCTGCCGAGGCCCGGCAGGTTGCCGACCGTCTGCGCGAGGCCGCGGACCTTCTCGACTCCCTGTAGCCCCTGTCCGCAGCCCTGAGGCGGTCGTGGGGTGTGCGCGACACGCACCACCTTCTCCTGCCATCCGGCGCCGGGTTCGACTCCCGGCCAGGGCACTCAGCGCGCACGACCAATTCAACTGTGCGCCCGTCGTTCTCGCGGAGCCCGACGCAAACCAGCCCGCTCGACTCAGCTCAGTCCCTCGCAGTCGACGAGGGCCACCACTCGCGTCGTCGCGAAACACGAGCAGGTGCCACAGCGGTTCCGCCTACCCGTCGGGTCAGGTGGCAATCGGTCGTGGCCGGACGCGATAGGGGCATGGTTGTCGTGGGTCGAACGGGATGGGGTCAACGACACCGGCCCCAGTCTGCCCGTAGGGCAGCCCGTTGGCTATGCACATGGACCCGAGAGGCTGGCTCACCGTCGGCAGCTCATCGCGCATAGTTTCCAGCATCATTCAGGGCATATGTTCTGGTATGCTTTCCAGCATGAAACTAGATGACCTGCCCTCGGTTGACGACATCGAGAACATGACGCCTAACCAGTACAAGACGTACGAGAACATGCTGCGCCGCGCCGCTGCTCGGCAAGGACTTCGCCTCGCGAAGAGTCGTACACGAGACCCGCGTGCCGTCGACTACGGCACCTATATGTTGGTCAACGCCACGACCAACGAGCTCGAGGCATGGGGCCTTCAGTCGGGCTACGGGCTCAGTCTCCACGAGGCCCACCAGCAGCTTCTTAGCTGAAGATGCAACCGCCGAGGGTTGCCCCCGCGCGCGACCTCACCAAGCGCGCGCGGGGGCAGGTCATCAGGCGGCCGCGGTGGCGATGCTGACGATGCCCATCGGCTTGAACACCGACAGACCGAACCGGCTCTCAACACGAGCCCGGACGTAGTTTTTCACGAAATCATCCGAGACGGCGTCAGACCACCTGGTGTCGATCGCGCCGTCGGTGTCGACCGCCAGCGCCGACCCGTCGAGCAGGACCGCGGTCTTGGCCGGCAGGACCGTCGACACGACGGCCTGCACGCCCCACAGCCGGCGGGTGACGGCGTCGATCGGCACGCCGCGGACGTCGGTCGCCCCGCTGGTCGCGGTCAGCAGTTCGATGGCTTCCCAGTCGTCGGCCGACACCGCGAGCACGCCCGGCGTGTAGCCCTGGGATTCGAGCTTGGTGATCGCCTTGCGGATCGACGTCAACGCGTTGGTGGCGAACGCCTGCGACTGAATGCCGCTGGTATTCAACAGGCCTCGCAGATTCGGGGCGGTGCCTGAGCCGTTGATGATCTGGTTTTCCAGCGCGGTCCGCAGACCGTAGAGCATCTCGGACTCGACGAACCCTTCGAGGTTGGAGTTGTCGCTCAGCGTGTAGTGGTCGATCTGCTCCGACACGTGCGCGACGACAACGAGCTTCCCGTCGACCGACTCGACGGTGTAGGTCGACGTCGGCTTGGTGCCACCCGTGGCGACCGGTGCGGCGTTGTTGGTGCGCACCGTCTGACGCAGGTAGCTGTACGTCGCGCTCACGACCCGCGAGGGCAGGACGTCGAGGATCGACTGCGGCGGCCGGCCCTGCTCGGCGATCTCGCTACGCAGCTCGACCGCGGTGGTCCGAGCACCCGAGGCGACGAGTGCCTTGGTCTGCGGGTCGAGCGAGCTACGGGCGATACTGCGCGCGAGGGACTTCGCGCCCTTGCCGGTCAGCGGCAGGTGCCCGGTCTTCGGGCGGTCGCCGTCGTCGTCCCCGGCACGCAACGGCTGGCCGATCGACTTCGCCAGTGCGAGCGCGTCGGAGATCGCGTCCTCGTCGGCCACAGCGGTCTTGAGCTTCTTGTCGAGGTCGGTGGCCTTGGCGGTCGCGGCCTGGACCTGCTCGGCCTCCTCCCCGGTGAGGTCGCGTTGCAGCTTGTCGGCGGTCTCGACGATCTCGGTGATGAGCTTGATCTGTTCGTCGCGGCCCTTGGTCAGAGCCTCGATGCGGGCGGTGCTGGTCATGGTGGTGGTGCCTTTCGTGGCGAGGAGGGTGTCGGCGGCGCGTCGGGCCAGCCAGGACTTGGTCGGGGCAGTGGGACGGGATTTCACGTTGGTGACCAGGGCGCGGTCGTTGGCACCGCGGGCGACGACGGAGACCTCGAGGAGATCCAGGTCGAGCAGCTCGGTGCTGCCGTCGGCCGCCTTCTGAGAGCGGTTGACGTAGTAGCCGATCGACAGGCCCTCGACGCGCCGGCCCTTGACCTGTCGGTAGGCCGCGGCGCCATGTTCGGTGTCGAGGTCGAAGCGGCCCTTGATCGCCAGGCCCTCGTCGGTTTCGCGGGCCTCGACGACCTCACCGACGTAGGCCCGGGGGTCTTCGGAGCGGTGTTCCCAGATGAGCGGGGTGACGCGGCCGGACTTGAGCGCCTTGGCGAATGCGCCGCGGCGGACGACGTCGCCGACAGAGTCGACGTTGTCGAAGCAGCTCGCGAATCCTTCAAAGGTCCCTTCGTCGAGGCCGGCCGTCTTGATGCCCTCGACTTTCAGTGTCTTGTGGTTCATAGATGAATACCCTTTCAGGGCAACAGAATTGGAGTTGAGTCAACAGCTATCGCGCTGGCCGCTTGTCGCTGGCGGGCGATGCTGGATTCGTTCGCGGGCTCGGTGCTGGCGGACACACGCTGTGTGCCGGCCGCGGGAGCTGGCGACGCCTCCGATGTGGAGATTACCAGTGGGCAGCGACATTCCGGCTCACCGAGGCGGCCGGTCGTGCCACAGATCGCGGTCCGCCCAGTGCTCAACCTTGTCCGCGTCGACCCAGATCCACCCGGCAGTCGCAGAGAAAACGAGCCGCTGCGGCGGTCGTGGCGGTTCGTCATCGTTCGGATCTCCCGCGACCAGGACGTCGTCATGCGCCATCGGTGCCGCCCCCCATCGAGAGGTCCAGCAGCGTCAGATCCACGATCTTTCGCGCGGCCTCGAGATCCCCGCCGGTTGCGTAGGCGAGCTGCTCGATCATCGCGACGACGAGCGCGGAGATGATGCCGGCCAGTCCGTTCTCCTGATCGGCGCCGTACGCCTCATCGAGCACCGACCGGGCCGTATCGGAGTCGTCGTCGAGCTGTGCGCGCAGGATACGAGCTGCGCGGAGTCGGTTGGTGGTCTGATCGGTCATCACACGTCCTCCGCGGTGCCGTAGGAACGCAGCCACGCCGGGACGTCATCGACTCCCAGGTGGGCGGCGAGGGCCGTAGCCATGAACAGCGTGTCGAACAGACTGCGCGCCCACATGTCCGCCTGATCGTCGGCCCGCAGCGTCCGAAGCAGGGCCGCGGCGTCATCGCGGCGGCCCTCAGCGAGAAGCGCGACGAGACTGAAGTGGAGGTTGGTCAGATAGTCGGCGCGTTCTGCGCGGCTCTGGTGGTCGATGGTCATGGAATGCTCCTCAATGGTTGATAAATTCGCCGGCCACGACCCAGCCGTGCCAGCGGGTGCGGGGTTCGTTGGTGATCCACTGGCGGCAGGACGGCAGGGCTGGACAGTCGGCGCACACGGCCAGAGCGGCCTCACGGCGGTACTGGCGGATGTCGGGGTGCTCGGACGGCCAGGACGGCTCGAACAGCTCAGCACGGCCACTACAAGCGGCAGTCGTGCCCGCGAGCTCGCGTGTGCCGTCGAAGACCGCGACGAGCAGAGACAACAGGCCAGGTTCGGCCGAGGACGCGTGTCTATTCACCTCGAAAACCCCCCGCGGGGCCGAATCTGAGCGCAGAAAGAGATCGCTCCCCCGGCGGTGTCCGGCCCCGGTGTCGGTAGGGATATCCACCCCCTATCCCTACGTGTAGCGCCCTGCTGCTCGGTGCTCGGTGACTGCATGGTCAGGCGGTTGGTGACGGTCATTGCATTGACCTCCATGTCGGGCACGTGTCGTCGTGGCGGATGGTCATGTGAGGTAGTCCCAGCGCGTCAGTCCACCGTTCGGTCTCGCTGGTGCAGTCCGGGCAGCTGACGTCGAGGGAGGCGATTGTCGCCGGGTCTGCGATGAGGTACTGATGCCTGTTCTTTCGGGCCGCTCGGCGGCGGTCGCGGCGGTTCATCGAACACCTCGTCTCATGTCTCGGTGTCTCGGGTGTCTCACTCTCTCCGCCCTAAGGGGCGGAGAGAGCGTGAGACTGACACCGGTTTGGTGAGAATTCCGTGAGACAGGCGTGAGACTCATGAGACAGCCCCGCCTTTGAAAGCCTGCCGACCGAGTGCGGTACCCACCCACATAGGCCGTTTCTCGGTGCCCGCGTTCTTGATAAACCCCCTGGTCTGGAGGGTTTTGAGGGCGCGGTAGAAGGTGGCGCGGCTGATGTCGGATACGTCCAGCAGGGTTGCTGGGGACATGCCTGCGCTCGTCGAGGCTGTCTCAACCGCGTCCCACAGCTGTCTCACGGAACCCGTGAGACTGAGGGGGTCAGTCTCACCGTCTGATGAGACAACTACGAGGGTCTGTCGGGCGGTCTCTGGGACTCCCGGCATGAGGGTTTCGGACACTGTGTGAGGCACCGCGCGGAAGTGATGCTCACACCCCGACGGGGCGTCTTTGTGCTTCTCGCACGAGATCTTGGCGACCAGATCCGAGCCCTCCATCCGCAGATCCGACCACACGCCGCCATCCCACGCGGTGGAGCCTCGGGGGGTCGAACCGGATCGGCCGGCGTGGTGAATGTCGAGGACCGTGCAGCCCGCGGCCTCTTGGATGCGTTCGGCGGCGGCGATCGCCCGGCCCTGCTCGGTGGCGCTGTTCTCCTCGAGCCCGATCGTGCATTTCGCTCGGGTGTCGAGGACGACGAGTCCGGCGCCGATCTCGCGCGCCATGTCACACGCTTCGCTGACGTCGGCGAAGTTGCCGAGCTGGATTGGACAGGGAAGAACGTAAAGCTGATCGGACAGCCTGTCCGGGTCATAGCCGGACAGTTCACACCACGCCAGGATGCGCGAGCGGAGCCCTGAGGCTCCCTCAGCTGCAACGTAGATGACTTTTTCGGCGCTCGGTACCCGGTGGCCCTCCCACGCTTCGCCGAGAGCCACAGAGCAGCTCATGGCGATCGCAGCGAAGGTCTTGTAGCTGCCGGCTGTGGCCGAGAGCTGCGCCAGGGTGTTGCGGTAGAGAAAGCCGTCGATCAGCGGCTCGGGCGGCGCGAGGTTGCCGAGCTCGTCGAGGGTGAGCAGGCGATCGCGCAGCGGGACGCGCGCCGGTGCCCTGGTTGTCGCGTCGTCTGGAGTGGCTGGGTGTCCGTTCTCGTCGAGTTCGGTTCCGTACTCTGCCAGGCTCATGCGTGCACCTCCCGGCCGATGTAGGCGCCGGACTTCCACGCCTGATCCCGGTCTCGCACACGACGAGCCACAGCCGACCAGTCGGCGGCCTGGGCAACCTCGAGTGCAGCGGCCTTCTGGGCATGGCGGCGGTCGTCGAGGGCGGCGAGTTCTTGCTCGAGGACTGCGAGAGTTCCGGCGGTGAGCACGGCGAGCAGCTTGGCCCCGTCGTCGTCGGGGAGGGCACACCACTCGGGTGACCCGGCTGCGGGTGACGGACCTCCGGCGGTTCCGACGAGGCGCTGCACGTAGGTGCGGACAGCGATGTATCGGTCAGTCATCTCCGGCCACCCGCTTCCGGCATGCGGGGCCGACACCACGGGCGCGAGACCGCTTGGACGTCAACGGTTTTCCGCACACGAGGCACACGACGGCGAGGACGTAACGACCATCACGCAGGGCGGCCAACATCAGCCGGTCGGCCGGTTCGAGATAGTGGTCGAGGTCGATCTCGGTGATAGAATCGACGTCGAGAACACGCCCGCCCGCCTGATTCTCTCGCTCGCCCTCGGTGTCACGGCCGGGGGCGGCGGCATTTCCGGACCTCATTCGACATCACCGCCGATTGCGTCGGCCTGGTGATCGGTGACGCCGAGATCCTCGATCTCGGTGAACTGTTCGTAGTCGGGGCCGCTCATGCTGCACCACCGAACGGGGTCATCGAAGCGTCGACCTCGTTGAGATCGACGCGCATCACCCGGCGGCCATTGCGGTATCCGCGGATTCGGCCGTCCGCGATCATGTTTCGGATTGTGCGGTCAGTTACGCCAAGGTACTCGGCAGCGTCCTGAATAGAGGCCCAACGTCGTGGGCCAGGGAGAGTGGCAGATGCCATGACATGCTCCTGGGCATGGTTGTCGGTTCCCCCTTCGGGTTTCCGGCTCCAGGCCCAATCGGAGCTTCCGCCAACTCAGTGGCATCATGACCTGAATCGACGTTACACCAAATTCGATTAGCTTCTCGGTTTGACGCGCGTCAGAACATCGCGAAGTCGGTAGTCGGTCCACCCGCAGCGGCAGGCGGCCGAAAAGGTCTCATGGTCGGCCGGGTCGTTGCCAGTGAGGACCCCGAACGACCATCGCCGGTCTAAGCGGACTCGGTACGGCGGTTTCTCGTCAGCTTCGATCTGTCGCGTACAGAGAACTCGGTACCCTGGCAGGTCGATCACCTGCCACAAGACCCCCTTGCAGGTGGGGCACCACTCGCGGCCTGCTAAGCATCGCTCCAACAGGCGTCGATTCTTCATCAGGTAGGTGATCTGAGCGGCGATCTCGTCGCCCTGTGGTCCGAAGATGTCTGTCATTTGTCCTGCCCTTCAATGAGTTTCGAGAGCGCCTCGGCGATCTTCTTGTCGCGGCCCTTCGCTGCGTGCTGGTATCTCATCGCGGCCGACACGGTGGAGTGTCCCAGTCGTTGTTGCAGTTCGGCGAGAGTTGCGCCGGTGAGGGCGGCCAGGACGGCGCCGGTGTGGCGGAGGTCGTGGAACCGGAGATCGTCACGGCCGGCCGCGCGCCGGGCGGGGTAGTACCAGCGGTACAGAGACGTCGGTGTCAGGTAGCCGCCGTTGCCGGCCTCGAACAGCAGTGCGTCGCGGCCGCGGCCGACGTGGGTCTCGAGGTGCTCTTCCGCGAGCGGGATCACGTGCGGCGGCATGTGGACGACCCGGACGCCGGCCTCGGACTTCGGTGTCGTCACGACGTACTGTCCGTCTGCACGCCGGACCGCTGCGCGGGTGACTGCCACCGTGCCGCCGACGAGGTCAACGTCCTTGCGGCGCAACTCGATCAGCTCGCCGTATCGCAGCGCGCACCATGCCGCGAGCTGGACCATGAGGCGCAGGCGTTCAGGCATGTTCTCGACGATCGTCGCGAGCTCCTCGACCGTTGCGGGCGTGGTGCGCGACTTGCGTTGTGCGGACCCGGCTCCCTCGACACGGCACGGATTCGCGTCGATGTACTCAGCGCCAACGGCCGAGTTCATGATCGTGCGCATGAGGCTGTATGCGTGCGCGCGCATCGTCGCCTTGTTGGGCAACAGGTGCGCGTGCCACTGGCGGACCATTGCGGGTGTGATCGCGTCGAGTGGCGAGTCCCCGAACTCTGGGATGAGGTGTCTGTCGAGCAGCTCGCGGTAGTGGTCGTGGGTCCGCGTCTTGAGGGGGCGACCCCGAATGGTGCGGGTCTCGAGCCATTCGTCGGCATAGTCTCCGAACAGCGGGCAGGTGCGGTTGTCCGCGGTGGCCGGATTCCAGAGATCCCGGTCGATCTCGCGCCGGCGGTCGGCGAGCCACGCCTCGGCGTCGAGCTTCGTCTCGAACGTCGATGCGGCCTTGTGGAGAGCGCCATCGGGGCCGGTGTAGTTGGCCTGCCAGCGGCCGCTCGGGAGCTTGCGGAGGCCGCCGAATGCGCGCCGAGTGCGTCTCTGTGCCATGCGAAAACCTCTCGGCGTGCGGAATACGTGCAGAATCAGCTTACAGAATGTTCCCGCTTGCTTCCGGGACATTCCGCAGCTACTGTCAGGCGTGTTGGCAGGTCACGGCAGTGAAACCGCTGACAGACGGCCCGATCGGTACTTGGCTCCGTTCACTGGTTCGAGTCCAGTTGGGGGAGCAGAACTAGAGCCCGCCCCTGCGAAAGCAGGCGGCGGGCTTTTTCGTCGGCTCACGCAAACCCACCCTTCTTCCGCAGAATCACCGGCCCGCGGCGGGGTGGAAACACCGAAGAGTGGTGGGTTTGGCGGGGGATCAGGCTTTCGCCCCGTGCCGCTCGTCGTACTCGGCCTGCGACTCGAGGACGGTCGGCATGCTGCCCTGCACCAGATCGATCAACCCTTGCAGCTGATCGGCGACCTGTCGGCCGAGGGGAGTGAGGTGGTACTCGACCTTCGGCGGGATCGCCTCCAGGACGGTGCGCACGATCATGCCGTCGCGCTCGAGATTCTGAAGTGTCTGCGACAACATCCGCTCACTCACACCGTCGACGCGGCGTCGCAGGGCGCTGAATCGATAGTTGCTCTCGCCCAACGCCATCAGGACCAGCGTGCCCCAGCGGCCGGTGACCGTCTGCAGCGTCGACCTCGAGGAGCAGTCGCGCGCGAAGACGTCGGCTTCGAGGGTCGGGTCGTGGTCGGACATGACCACAGGTTACCGAAGGTGACAGCGATTCGCTAACGATCAGTGTTGCACTTACGAAAAGTAAGTGCGTACGGTGTGGGGGAATCGGAACATGAAGCAGGGAGAACAGACATGACCACAGCAGTGACAGGCGCAACCGGACAGCTCGGTGGACTGGCGATCGGCGAGCTGCTCGCCCGGGGAGTGCCGGCCGCGAACATCGTGGCGATCGTTCGGGACGAGGCGAAGGCTGCCGACCTTGCGTCGAAGGGCGTCCAGATCCGGGTTGCCTCCTACGACGATCCGGCGGCTCTGCGCAGTGCGCTGGAACGCGTTGACAAGCTGCTCCTGGTCTCGGGTTCGGAGGTCGGACGTCGAGTTCCTCAGCACACCAACGTGATCGAGGCGGCGGAGGCGAACGGCGTCGGGCTCATCGCGTACACCAGCCTTCTCAACGCCGCCAGGAGCGGACTCGGGTTGGCGCCCGAACACGTCGCCACCGAGAAGCGGCTCGACGAGTCGTCGGTGCCGGCGGTGTTCCTCCGCAACGGCTGGTACTGGGAGAACTACCTGCAGGCCATCGGCCAGGCAGTTGCGTCGGGCACGCTGCTGGGTGCGGCGGGTGACGGCAAGATCGCCGGGGCGGCCCGCGTCGACTACGCCGCGGCCGCCGCCGCGGTCCTCACCTCCGACGCCGATCAGGGCGGAAAGATCTACGAACTCGGCGGCGACGAGAGGCTCACCTCCGCCGAACTCGCGAAGGTGATCGGCGATGTCGCCGGCAAGACCGTCGAATACCGGGATCTTGCCGAAGCCGACTTCGCCAAGGTGCTCGCCGACAACGGCATTCCCGAGCAGTTCGCCGCTGTGCTGGCCGGCTCCGACGTCGGCATCTCCCGCGGGGAACTCGACACCACGTCCGGAGACCTGCAAACCCTGATCGGCCGGTCGTCGACGCCGTTCGCCGAGATCGTGAAGGCTGCCATCGCCTGACGCTGCGCTGCACCGATGAGTTTCGCTGCGGTTTCGAGTCTGTCCTGGTTGGATTGCCCGACGACGACAGGAATGGATGGCCATGCCGCAGTTACTCAGAGTGCAGAACTTCGGGGTCTCGCAGGACGGGATCGGTGCCGGTGAGAATCAGACCTTCGAGAGGCCGTTCGGCGACACTGTCGAACCCTGGGAGCTGATGTCGTGGGCCGGAGCCACCGCGAGCTGGCCCAACCGCACCGACCCCGGCGGCTCGCGGGGACTCGACGACTACTTCACCCGCGACTTCACGCACAACATCGGCGCGGAGATCATGGGCCGCAACAAGTTCGGGCATCAGCGCGGCCCGTGGACCGACCACGACTGGCAGGGGTGGTGGGGCGACGAACCGCCGTTCCACACCCCGGTGTTCGTCCTGACTCACCACCTCCGACCGTCGTTCACCCTGGGTGAGACCACTTTCCATTTCCTCGATGCCACACCGGCGGAGGCAGCCGAGACGGCGAAAGCGGCAGCCGACGGCAAAGACGTCCGGATCGGCGGTGGCGTGAGCACGGTGCGGGAGTTCCTCGACGCCGACCTCATCGACACCCTGCACGTCTCGGTCGCGCCCGTCACGTACGGGAGCGGACTCCGGTTGTGGGACTCGCCGGAGGACCTCGAGGACCGCTTCGAGCATGAAGTCGTCCCGAGTCCCAGCGGAGTCACCCACCATTTGTTCTGGCGGAAGTAGTTTTTCGCCAAGCCCCGGAATGTCTGCTGCGAGCGGGGTAGTTGTAGGGGTCATGACGGAACTAGCCGACAAGGCCGCGACTCTACTCCAACTCCACAAGCCCGGGGACCCGGTGATCCTGCCGACCGTGTGGGACGCATGGTCGGCGAACCTGGCGGTGTCCGCCGGGTTCACCGCACTCACCGTCGGCAGCCACCCGGTGTCCGATTCGATCGGCAAACCCGACAACGAGGGAATCACCTTCGACGAGCTGACGACTCGGATCAAACAGATCACCGCAGCGGTCGACGTCCCGATCTCCGTCGACATCGAATCCGGCTACGGCGAGGACCCCAAGACGCTGATCGACGGCCTCATCGACGCCGGGGCCGTCGGCCTCAACATCGAGGACACCGTGCACAGCGAGGGCGGCCGACTTCGCGAGGCCCAGGAGCACGCCGACTTCGTGGGTGCTCTGCGCGCCGCGTCGGACGCCACCGACGTCCACGTCGTCATCAACGCCCGCACCGACCTGTTCCTCAAGCAGGTCGGCGACGAATCCGACCGCGTCGACCGCGCCATCGCGCGGATGAAGCTCTGCGCGGAGGCCGGAGCCGACGTGCTCTATCCGGTCGGCTTCCACGACGACGCCACGCAGAAGCGGCTTGCCGACGAACTGCCGCTTCCGGTCAACGCCATCGGGCACCCGACCAAGAACAACAAGGCGGCACTCGCCGCGCTCGGCGTCGGACGCGTGAGCTTCGGGCCGCTGTTCCAGAAGGTGCTCGCCGAACGGGCGGCCGAGATCCTCGCTCCCTGGAAGTAGTCCGACGTAGATGTCGCGGATCGTGACGGTCGACGTCACGTTCCGCGACATCTGCAGACCGGCCGGAAACGGTGCCGCGCGAATCCGGCACGAGTGTCGGAGGTCGGGTTTACCGTCGGGACATGGCACTCACCAAGAGCGAACGAGAAGCGTTTCTGGCAGAACCGCATGTCGCGGCGCTGTCTGTGGAAGCCGAACCGGGGAGGGCGCCGCTGACGGTGCCGATCTGGTACCACTACACACCCGGCGGAAGACCGTGGGTGCTCACCGGCACCGAGTCCCGGAAGCTGAATCTCATCCGGGCAGCGGGGAGGTTCACCCTCATGGTCGACGAGGTGTCGCCGCGGCTGAAGTACGTATCGGTGTCCGGCAACGCCGTCGACATGGTCACCGGAACCCGAGACGACCTGCGCGAGATGGCCTCTCGGTACCTCCCGCCTCAGGCCGTCGAACCGTACATCGAGATGGCGGAGAAGGAGCACGGCCCGCAGACCAAGCTGTACCTCGACCCTGAGCAGTGGGTGTCACTGGACCTCGGCAGCCTCGGAGATCTGCCGGTCATATGACGCCGGACACAGTGCCCGACGCGGCATCGCTACATTGAACCCATGCCGAAGCCTCGTCAGACCTCCGACGCCCCCGACGCCACCCCGGCGACGACCGACGTCGAAGATGGCGTGACCCCGCTCGACGGCGAGCAGTTCCTGCAGGCCAACCGCACGAACCGGGAGAAGTTCCGGGCCGAGGCGGAGGCCAGGGCGGCAAAGGCCGCACGCAAGGCGGGGCGTCGTGGGGAAGGAGACGACGCCGTCGTCGAGGGCGAGACCGAGCCGGACAGCACGGAAGCAGGGGCCACGGGGGAGTCCGCTGAGGACCGCACACCCCGCAAGCTCGACCGGAAAGCCGCCACCGGCAAGAACAATCGCTGGACGGGCTGGGCGACCCGTCTCGGCAAGAAGACGTGGGCGGTCGTCGCGTTGACGGCCGTCGCCGTGGTGCTCACGGCGTCGACCGCGGTCCTGGCCGTCGCCTACGTCGACGCCGACCGCCGGGCCGACACCGCGGTCAGTACGATCGACACGACGATCCTCGACACCGCCCGCAAGTACGCCACCGAGATCACGACCTACAACTCGGCCGACTATTCCGACCTCGACCGTCGAATCCGGGAGATCTCGACCCCCGCGTTCACCCAGACCTACATCGAGTCCTCGCAGGACGCCCGACGCGGCTCCACCGAGGCCGAAGCGGTGTCGACCGCGAAAGCCGACAACGCCGGCATCATGTCCCTCGACGAGGGAAAGGCCGTCGTGCTCGTCACTCTCGACCAGACCGTCAAATCGCCGCAGACCGCGAAACAGTTCCCCGAGGGATTCCCGTACCAGTCGCGGGTGAAGGTGACGTTGGTCCAGAACGACGGTCGCTGGCTGATGGACGACTTCGCGGTGCTGTAGGGATGGTTTCGACGCGACGCCTCGCGTCGCTCGGTGTCGGCTCAACCGGCTAGGGGGTGCGGCGAACGGGGTTTCGACGCGACGCCTCGCGTCGCTCGGTGTCGGCTCAACCGGCAGGGGATGGCGAACGGGGTTTCGACGCGACGTCTCGCGTCGCTCGGTGTCGGCTCGACCGGCTAGGGGGTGCGGCGAACGGGGTTTCGACGCGACGCCTCGCGTCGCTCGGTGTCGGCTCAGGAGCGGGGCTTCGACTCAGTCGTTCTCGCCCAACAGAATTCGCGTCGACAGCGCCTCGATGCGCTCTGGGGAGGGTTGTGGTCTCAATCGCGTCAGGTCGGTGACGACGTTGAGCGCGGCGTGCACCAGAAACCGGGCGTGGGTGATCGAGAGACTCTCGCGTTCCCGGCTCACCCAGGTCGCCCACTCTTCCACGGTGATGCGCTGCTGGTTGCGCAGCGCGTTCCGCGCCTCCGGGGTGGCGTGGCCGATCTCGGTCTCGTAGACGCTGATCAGATCGGTTGTGCTGCAAGTCAACCGGACGTATCTGTGAACCATGCCGACGATTGCCTCGCGTGGTGTCGTCGAGTTGGCCAGGGCGTCGGAGATGGCGCTGGTGACGCGATCGGTCGCCCGCCAGAACGCGGCCTCGAGTATGGCGACCTTGCTCGGGAAGTGGCGGTACACGCCGGATGCCGGTAGGTCGGCGGCATGTGCGATGTCTTCGATGGTCACGTCGCGGAATCCGCGGGCCGCGAAGAGATTGATCGCCTCGGTCAGGATGATCTCGCGCTTCGCGGCCGGCGCGAGGCCGTGAACGCCGGCGGCCACCGGTTCCACCGGATCTGGGAGGTCGACGTCGAGCAGGCTCATCGCGGCGTCGGGAATGAGGCTGGTGACCTCACGGGCGGGCAGCGAGGCGCGGTGGGTCGTCGGGCTCGCGGCGACGCTGGTCATCGCGGCGACGATCAGATTGGCGTCGGTGTCCCCGAGGTCCGGCCGGCGGCGTTGCGCAGCCGCTCGGACACGCCGGTGCTGATGGACGACGACATCCCGGACGATGGCGCGATCGTCCGGCTCGAGATACCGGGACTCCCACCGGTAGAGGCCACCCTTGCGACGGTTCTCGAACGAGGCGGCCGTGATCGCCACGAGAAGGGCGTGCAGCTCGTCGTCGCCACCGGTCTCCACCGCGTCGAGCGCCGACCGCAGCGACTGCGCGAGCACGGCGGTCGTCTCGGCGAACAGCGCGTACTTGTTCGGGAAGTGCCGGTACAGCGCGGGCGCGGAGATCCCGACCGCGTCGGCGATGTCCTCGAGCCGGACCGCGTGATAGCCGCCGTCGCTGAATGCCTTGGCCGACGCGTCGACGATGAGGCGTCTCCGGTCGGCGGGGCGGCGGCGTCGGGTGCCCGGAGCATCGGTCTGGGACGTCTCGGAAGGCGGCGTCCCCGGGCGCACGGTCATGGCGACCCACTCTAGCCGGATACGACGTTCACGAGACGCATTCCGGTGCTACGACCGAAAAGTCCAGGAAGAATCGTTGGACCGTGAAAATAAGTTAACCAGGATTCTCGTGATCTGCGTCGCACTGTGGTAGTAATCTAGGCGATGGCACAGATGGGATCACCTGTGTCTATCTGTCCGGTCACCAGTGGGGAGAACAGTGAGCGACGAGACCAGCCAGAGCGCAATCGTGACCTCGGTCGACGACCGCGGGGTTGCGCGGCTGACGATTTCCCGCCCGGGGAAGATGAACGCTCTCGACACCGAGGCGAACCTCGGCATCAGGGCTGCGATGGAGCAGTGGTCGTCGAGTGACGACGTCCGGGTCATCGTGATCGACGGTGCGGGCGGAAGCTTCAGCGCCGGGGCCGATGTCGTCTCCATCAACTCGCAGTCGACCGCCAACGGCTCGTCGGGGCTCGACCCCGACCAGGCCCGCGGAATCATCTCCGCCGGTTCCGAACTCGTGCGCGCGGTGCGGTCGGTCCAGGTGCCGGTCATCGCCTCCGTCGACGGACCGGCTGCGGGAATCGGCGCCTCGCTGGCTCTGGCCGCCGACCTCATCTACACGACGCAACGGTCCTACTTCCTGCTCGCCTTCATCAACATCGGTCTGATGCCCGACGGTGGCGCGTCGATGCTGTTCACCTCGGCCGTGGGCCGGGTCCGCGCCAATGAGCTCGCTCTCCTCGGTGAGAAGCTCCGCGCGCCCGAGGCTCTCGCCGCGGGCCTGGTCAACGGGGTCTACGACGATCGCGCCGCACTCGACGAAGCTGTCGACAAGGTCGCCGCGAAGCTGGCCGGCAAGAGCCGCTCCGCGCTGCGCCTGACGAAGTCGGCCCTCGACGCACACACGATGTCCGGCTTCGAAGCGGCCATCGAGCGGGAACTCGAAGGCCAGACCGAACTGCTGCAGTCGCCAGAGTTCCAGGCCGCCATCGCCGCCTTCGCGGGCGCCCAGAAGTGAACCTCGGCACACGCCGAACACTCACCACCACACACGTTTTCACCCATCGCTCGACACGATGAAAGACAACAAGGAGACCGATCGTATGACCGCGACCGTCGACACCGTCACCGACCTCGCCACCGAGCCGCTGCGCTCGCGCCGCAACCACTGGAACAACCAGGTCAAGCGCCACGCCTTCATGAACCCCGACGGCCCGGCCCTGAAGTTCCTCGGGAAGGTCACCACCTGGAAGGAGCTCGACGAACGGACCCGCGCCTTCGCCGCGGCGCTGACCCGTCGCGGCGTCCAGTTCGGTGACCGAATCCTCATCGTCCTGCTCAACCGCACTGAGTATGTCGAAGCGACGTTGGGTGCCAACCTGATCGGCGCCATCCCGGTGCCGGTGAACATCCGCATGAGTCCCGCCGAGATCGCTTTCCTGGTCAACGACAGCGGCGCCAAGGTCGTCGTCACCGAAACCCTGCTCGCCCCGCTCGTCGATGCCGTCGCGGCCTCGACCAACGCGATCGACCACATTGTCGTCGTGGGGGGATCCGACAAGGACAACCACCTCGATTACGAGGCGCTCGTCGCCGAGGACTCTTCGGATCTGCCGGAGATCGACGTCCCCGAAGAAACCGTCGCGCTGATCATGTACACCTCGGGCACCACCGGAAAGCCCAAGGGCGCCATGCTCACCCACACCAACCTGCAGGCGCAGGCAGCCACCTGCATGCAGGCGCTGCACACCCGGTCCGACGACATCGGCTCGTGCGTCGCGCCGATGTTCCACATCGCCGGTCTCGGTGCCATGACGCCGCTGTTCTACATGGGGGCGCTGTCGGTCATCCACCCGCTCGGAGCGTTCGACCCGAACGACATGCTCGACACCATCGAGCGAGAGGGCACCACCTCGATCTTCCTGGTGCCGGCCCAGTGGCAGGCCGTCTGCGCCGCACAGCAGGCCAAGCCGCGCGATCTGAAGCTGCGCGTGATCAGCTGGGGCGCGGCCCCGGCCTCGGACACCGTGCTGCGCGCGATGAACGAGACCTTCCCGGACGCGCTGAACGTCGCGGTCTTCGGCCAGACCGAGATGTCGCCGATCACCTGCGTGCTCGAAGGCAAGGATGCCCTGAACAAGATCGGTTCCATCGGCAAGGTCGTGCCCGCGGTGACCGCGCGCATCATCGACCCGGAGGGCAACGACGTCGCCCAGGGTGAGGTCGGCGAGATCGTCTACCGCGGACCCAACATGATGAAGGGCTACTGGCAGAACGAGCAGGGCACCGCCGATGCTTTCGCCGGCGGCTGGTTCCACTCCGGTGACCTCGTGCGCCAGGACGAGGACGGCTTCATCTACGTCGTGGACCGTGCCAAGGACATGATCATCTCCGGCGGCGAGAACATCTACTGCGCCGAGGTCGAAAACGTGCTGTTCGGTCACCCGAGCATCAGCGAGGCCGCGATCATCGGTCGCGCGCACGAGAAGTGGGGCGAGGTTCCGGTCGCGGTCGTCGTCCCCGCCGAAGGCGTCACCGACCTGACCCTGGCCGACCTCGAGCCGTACCTGAACGAGAACCTGGCCCGCTTCAAGCACCCCAAGGACCTGGTCATCGTCGAGGAACTGCCGCGCAACGCCGGTGGCAAGGTCGTCAAGCCGGCCCTGCGTCAGACCTACGGGTCCAAGGACGCCGGTCTGGCCGACTGACCGCTTCGATCGTTTCTTCGGCCCGTCCGGGCCCGCGCTGATCGGCGCACACACTCCGATCTGGGCGCGTGTTCCCACGCGCCCAGGTCGCCGTGTTTCCAGTGTCTCGACGGTCCGTCGAACGGCGTCGGGAGACGATGGAACACGGACTAGAACACGTTCCAATTTTGTGGTTGAGTGACTACAGTCACAAGCGTCGGCAACGACGCGGGTAGACCTCCCGGGGCGAGACGTTGCCGGGTCGAACGGAGGAGATCAGTGAAGACCAAAGGTGCGCTGCTGCGCGAGAACAACAAGCCGTGGGCGATCGAGGAGATCGAGATCGGTGACCCCAAGGCGCACGAGATCAAGATCAAGATGGAAGCAGCAGGCATGTGCCACTCCGATCACCATCTGGTGACCGGTGGCATCCCCATGGCGGGTTTCCCGATCCTGGGTGGGCACGAGGGTGCCGGCGTCGTCGCCGAGATCGGCGAGGGCGTCACGGACTTCGAGGTCGGCGATCACGTCGTGCTCTCGTTCATCCCGTCCTGTGGCAAGTGTCCGTCGTGCCAGTCGGGCATGGCCAACCTGTGCGACTTCGGCGCCATGCTGCTGCAGGGCGAAGCGGTGTCGGACAACACCTTCCGCATCCAGACGGCAGCCGGCGAGAACGTCTACCCGATGACCTTGCTGGGCACCTTCGCGCCCTACATGGTGGTGCACGAGGCGTCGGCGGTGAAGATCGACAAGGACATCCCGTTCGAGGTCGCCGCGCTGTGCGGCTGCGGCATCCCCACCGGCTACGGCTCGTCGACCCGCAGCGGTGACGTCCGTCCCGGCGAGGACGTGGCCATCGTCGGCGTCGGCGGCGTCGGCACCGCCGCACTCCAGGGCGCGGTCATCTCGGGTGCCCGCAACGTGTTCGCCATCGACCCGGTGGAGTGGAAGCGTGAGCAGGCGTTGAAGTTCGGTGCCACTGCGGCGTTCGCATCGGTCGAAGAAGCTGCCATGGCGATCGCGGAGACCACTCACGGCGGCATGTGCCAGAAGGTGATCGTCACCGTCGGTGAGGTCCACGGCAAGGATGTCGATCTGTGGATGGGGATCACCGGCAAGGGCGGCACCTGTGTGCTGACCGGCATGGGCAACATGCTCGAGAGCGACGTGACCCTCAACCTCGCGATGCTGACGCTGCTGCAGAAGAACCTGCAGGGATCCATCTTCGGCGGCGCCAACCCGAAGCTCGACATCCCGAAGCTGCTGTCGATGTACAAGATCGGCAAGCTCAACATCGCCGACATGATCACCCGGCAGTACCGCCTGGACCAGATCAACGAGGGCTACCAGGACATGCTGGAAGGCCGCAACATTCGCGGTGTCATCCGCTACACCGAAGAGGATTGGTGAGCCCTGTGCCCACCGGCCGGCACGCGTCCACGGGTAACGTGACCCGATGTGTCGGTCCTTGAATCTCTGACGGAATGGCCCGTCGACAATGTGTCGGCGGCGATCATCACCCGCGACGGGGTCGCCGAGGAATTCGGCGACCCCGCTCGCGTCTACGAGCTCGCCTCGGTCACCAAACTCCTCGTCGCGGAGGCGGTTCTGGTGGCGGTCGAGGAGGGGGCCGTCGAACTCGACGACCCCGCCGGTCCGCCCGGTGCCACTGTCGCGCATCTCCTGGCCCACGCATCGGGACTCGCCTTCGACTCGCGGGACATCGAGGCGAGGGTCGCGGAGAAGCGCATCTATTCGAGTGCGGGGTTCGAGATCCTGGCCGAGACCGTCGAACAGGCGGCGGGCATCGCGTTTCCGGAGTACCTCGCCGACGCCGTCAGCGCGCCTCTCGGACTCGACTCGACGGAGCTCCACGGACCGGCCGGCCACGGTGCACGATCCAGCACCGCAGATCTGGCCCGTTTCGCGCAGGAGCTCCTCGTACCGCAGATCCTCGCCCCCGAGACACTCGCCGACGCGACATCGGTGCAGTTCCCGGGACTCGACGGGTTCGTGCCGGGATACGGGAGGCATCGTCCCAACGACTGGGGCCTGGGCTTCGAGATCCGGTCGAAGAAGTCTCCGCACTGGACCGGGGCGGGCAACTCGCCGCGGACTTTCGGGCACTTCGGCCAGGCCGGGACTTTTCTCTGGGTCGACCCCGATCTGCAGGCCGCCTGCGTCGTCCTCACCGACCGGTCGTTCGGATCGTGGGCGAAGCCGTTGTGGAGTGAGTTCAACGATCGAGTCGTCAGTGAACTTTCGTCACAGAAATGAAGTTTTCTCGCACGAGAAACTAGCGCAACACGTGCATCTTGAGGCACAATAAATCCCACGAGTGTGATATCCGGAGTCGCGAGGTGTGTTGGGGAAGACGTTCCTCGTCGACAACGGAGGTGAAAAGGTGCGCAATCTGAACCAGTTTGCGGACATGACAACGGGAGTGGTCTACATCCACTCGGCGCCGGTGGCGCTGTGCCCGCATGTGGAGTGGGCTCTGTCGTCGACCCTGAATGCACGCGCGAACCTGAAATGGTCGGCACAGGACGCCGAGCCGGGTATGCAGCGTGCGACTGTCGACTGGGCGGGGCCGGTGGGGACAGCGGCACGTTTGGTGACCGCTCTGCGCGAGTGGTCGGCGCTGCGGTTCGAGGTCACCGAGAACCCGAGCGAGGGAGTCGACGGCGAACGCTACAGCTACGTGCCGGGTCTCGGGCTCTGGCGCGGATCGACCAGCGCCAACGGCGACGTCATCGTCGGCGAGAACCAACTGCGCTCGCTGATCGAATCGCAGCCCGACAGTGCCGGTCTCGCCGGCGAACTCGAAGCCGCCCTCGGCACGGCCTGGGACGACGCCCTCGAGCAGTACCGCATGGGCGGTGCCGGGGCCGAGGTCACCTGGCTGCAGCAGCGGGTGGGCTGACCCTCCGCAAGCTCCGGGCGCTCCTCAGGGAGCGAAGAGGCGCGCCCTCCGCATGCTTCGGGCGCTCCTCAGGGAGCGTGAACTTCCCAGGGAGCGCGGTGAGTACATCCCGCGATCTCAGGGACATACGAGAAACGCCACCGGTGAGAACCGGTGGCGTTCTTCGTACGTCTGTCGACGTGTGTGTCCGTCAGGCGGTCACAGGGGAATGTTCTTGTGCCGACCGCGTCGGGCTGGTGCGGCCGCGAGTGCCTCGGCGATGATGCTGCGCGTGCGGGCCGGGTCGATGATCTCGTCCACGACGCCGATCGACTGGGCCCGTCCCACGCCACCGGCGATGGCCTCGTGCTCGGCGGCCAGACGATCGTGGAGGGCTTCACGCTCATCGTCGGGTGCGGCGGCGAGTGCCTTCTTGTGCAGGATGCCCACAGCGGCCTTGGCACCCATGACGGCGACCTCGGAACCGGGCCAGGCGAACACCGCGGTGGCACCGAGCGCACGCGAGTTCATCGCGATGTAGGCGCCGCCGTAGATCTTTCGGGTCACGAGCGTGACGCGGGGAACCGAGCACTCGGCGAAGGCGTGGAGCAGCTTCGCGCCGCGGCGGACGACACCGTTCCATTCCTGGCCGACACCCGGGAGGTAACCGGGGACGTCGGTGAGGACGATGAGGGGGATACCGAAGGCGTCGCAGAGGCGGACGAACCGGGAGGCCTTCTCAGCGCTCTCCGAGTTCAGGCAGCCACCCATGCGCAGCGGGTTGTTGGCGATGACGCCGACGCTGCGGCCCGAGAGCCGACCGAATCCGACGACGATGTTCGGCGCCCACTTGGCCTGCAACTCTTCGAAACTCGAGATCTCGGTCTCGCCGTCGGCGGCCAGCGCCGTGTCGAGCAGCTTCTCGACGACCGGGTGGACGTCATAGGCCCGACGGGCGGATTCGGGCAGCAGGGCCTTGAGGTCGGTGTCGCCGGCGGCGGCCAGCTCACGGTTGAAGTGGCCCTGCTGGGTGAAGGTCGAGACGAGACGGCGTGCGCGCCACAAGGCGTCGGGCTCGGAATCGGCCACGATGTGGCAGACACCCGACTTCTTGCCGTGTGTGGTGGGACCGCCGAGCGACTCCATGTCGACGTCCTCGCCGGTGACGCTGCGGACGACATCGGGTCCGGTGACGAAGACGCGACCGGCCGGAGCCATGATCACGATGTCGGTGAGGGCGGGCCCGTAGGCCGCGCCGCCGGCCGCGAAGCCGACGACCACGGAGATCTGCGGGATGTACCCGGAGGCCCGGACCATCGCCTCGAAGACCTGACCCACCGCGTGCAACGCCTCGACACCCTCGGCGAGGCGTGCGCCACCCGAGTGCCAGATACCGATGACCGGCGCCTGCTCGGAGATGGCGGTGTCGATGGCGTTGACGATGTGAGCACACCCGACGACACCCATGGCACCGCCCATGACGGTGCCATCGGTGCAGTAGGAGACCGTGCGAACGCCGTTGACCAGGCCGACAGCGGCCTGGACACCGGACTTGTCGCGAGGGTGCAGCAACGACATGGTGCCTTCGTCGAAGAAGTTCGTCAGCCGCAACAGGGGGTCGCGGGGATCGGCGGCTTCTTCGCGGCCGGGCATGGGAGCCAAGGTCGTCATCGCAGTCTCCTCCAAGGGTGTCGGGGCGTGTTCGTCTCGGGCGCTACCGAGGTCGGCGAGGAGGCCGAGGACTCAGTAGCGACCGAAGGCGAGCGCCACGTTGTGCCCACCGAAACCGAACGAGTTGTTGATCGCGTAGTCGATCTGTCCGTAGCGGGGTTCACCGTGGACGACGTCGATGTCGCATTCCGGGTCTTGGTTCTCGAGGTTGAGGGTCGGCGGGATGACGCCTTCCTCGACGCTCTTGATGGTGAGGACCGACTCGAGAGCACCGACGGCACCGATCGAGTGTCCGAGAGCGGACTTCGGTGCGTACACCGCGGCATGCTGACCGATGGCGGCGATGATGCCCGCGGACTCGGCGGTGTCGCCGATCGGGGTCGACGTCGCATGCGCGTTGATGTGGGTGATGTCGGACTTCTGGAGACCGGCGGTCTGCAGGGCGCGAGTCATCGCGCGGGCATTGCCCTGACCGCTGGGATCCGGGGCCACCAGGTGGAATCCGTCGGAGGTGATGCCGGAGCCGAGGAGGCGCGCGTGGATGTGCGCACCGCGGGCACGAGCGTGCTCCTCGCGTTCGAGGATGAGCATCGCGGCACCTTCGCCGAAGACGAAGCCGTCGCGGTCCTTGTCGAACGGACGAGAGGCGGCTGCGGGGTCCTCGTTGCGGGTGCTCATGGCACGCATCATCGAGAATGCCGCAATCGGCACCGCGTCGATGTGTCCCTCGACGCCACCGGTGACGACCATGTCGGCGTCACCCATGACGATGTGGCGCCACGCGTGTGCGATCGCCTCGGCACCCGACGAGCACGCCGAGACCGGGGTGATGACGCCTGCGCGGGCGCCGACGTTCAGACCGACGACGGCGGCCGGACCGTTGGGCATGGCCATCGACACGGCGAGCGGGGACACCTTGCGGTAGTTGCCGGTGCTTTCCATGGCCTTGACGGCGTCGACCATCGCGTCGCCGCCACCCTGACCGGTGCCGACGACCACGGCGAGACGGTCGGGGTCGACCTCGGGTTCGCCGGCCTGGGTCCAGAGACGCTTGCTCAGCACGTGGGCGATGCGCTCGACGTAGGCCATCCGGCGGGCCTCGACTCGGGTGACCTCGTCGGTCGGATCCTTCAGCAGACGACCGCCGATACGAACCGGCAGGTTGTACCTGGTGATGAAGTCGTCGGTCAGGACGCGGATGCCCGACTCACCCGCCAGCAGTGCTTTCCACGTCGAGTCGAGATCTTCGCCGAGCGAGGTGGTCGCCACCATGGAGGTGACGACCACGCTCGGGAAGTTCCCACCCAGCGTCGAGTAGTCGCGGAGGGAGGGGGAGCTCATCAGTTCTGGTCTGCCTCGACCTGAGCCTTGATGGCAGCCGCAGCCTCGGGGTTCTCGCTCTCGAGCTTCTGGATGTACGAGACGGCGTCGCCGACGGTGCGCAGACCGGCCAGGTCCTCGTCGGGGATCTTCACGCCGTACTTGTCCTCGGTCTGGACGGCGATCTCGACCATGGACAGCGAATCAATGTCGAGGTCGTCGACGAACGACTTCTCGAGGGTCACCTCGGACGGCTCGATGCCGGTGACTTCCTCGATGATCTCGGCGATGCCGGCAATGAGTTGTTCCTGGGTGGCAGCCACTGTGTGGTTCCCTTTCCGTGTATCGGGTAGATGAGTTTCCGGAGCGCAGGACGGACCCGAGAGAGTCCGCGCGCTTGGACAGATCGGCGTCGGGGCCGATCTTCCGGGGGTCGCGGACTAACCGCGACCGCTATCCAAGTTCAGTGATCTTCGCGATGTCGCCGGGCTCCTTGAGCGCCAGCGATGGGGTGCCCTTCAGCTCGCGCTTGGCGATCCCCACGAGCGTGCCCGCCGGCGGCAGTTCCACGACGGCGGTGGCCGAGTTCTCACGCAGGTACGCCGAGCAGAGATCCCAGCGGACCGGCCTGGTCACCTGGCCCACCAGTTTTGTCAGTGCTTCGGAGCCATTCGTTACAGGCTGCCCGTCGGAGTTCGAGAGCAACGTGCGATTCGGGTCGGACGGGGTGATCTTCGCGGCCGCCGCGGCGACGGCGTCCTGCGCCGGAGCCATGAAGTGGGTGTGGAAGGCGCCGGCGACCGCGAGCTTGCGAATACGGGCCTTCTCCGGCGGCGAGGCGATGAGCTCGTCGATCTTGTCGACGGCTCCGGCCGCGACGATCTGGCCGACCGCGTTGCGGTTGGCCGGGACGAGTTCGAGTTCCTCGAGGCGGGCGAGCACGGCGGCTTCGTCGCCACCGAGAACGGCGGCCATGGTGGTCGGTACGAGGGCGCAGGCCTTGGCCATCTCGGCGCCGCGGATCGCGGCGAGGGTGACGGCCTCGTCGGCCGAGATCACACCGGTGATGGCGGCGGCGGCGAGCTCGCCGACCGAGTGGCCGGCGACGACCGCGTCCGCGGGCAGCTCGCCGTTCTTGCGGACCTCGTCGAAGGCGAGCAGGGCGGCGACCACGACCAGCGGCTGGGTCACCGCGGTGTCGGTGATCTCTTCCGCGGTGGCGGTGGTACCGAGTCGTTCCAAGTCCAGTTGAGTGAGCTTGGACCACGTGGCGATCTGATCACGGGTACCGGGCAGGTCGAGCCACGGCGTGAGCATGCCGGGTGTCTGGGAACCCTGGCCGGGAGCAAGCAACGAAAGCACGTGACCAGAGAACACCCTTTACCCGCCCGATGTGGGTGTGGAGAAGCATGAACCTTGTAGCCGGGTTTTGTAGGGTTCCCACAAACTTCACCGTAGTGTCACCTGCTTCGTCATCAGGCTGAGATTCGTTACCGAACCGTGTTCTTAAGGCTCCTATCAGCATAAATGGCGAATCGGACATGTTACTCGTGTGGCTTATGGTGCAGAAGACTCCGATTTGTGCCGTAAGTGTGTCAAACGCCCGACGGTCGTCGCGATCCGCAGTACATACGCGTCGCGAGGGTTCGTCGGGTCGCGCCGTGTGATTTCCGCAATTTTCTTCAGTCGGTACCGGACCGTATTTGGATGTATGTACAGAACGCGCGCGCAGGATTCGACCGATCCGCCGGAGTCGAGATAGGCCTCGAGCGTCGTCGTCAGAGTGGAGCCTCCCGCCGACAGCGGACGGACCACCGAGTCGACCAGAGCGGTCACCGCTGACTCGTCACCGTTGAGTGCACGTTCGGGTAACAGTTCGAGACTGTGGACCGGCCGCGGTGCACTCGGCCAGCCCACCACCGCCTCGATCGCGGCCATGGCCTCGGCGGCACTGGTGTGGGCGCTGCCGAGGTTCGGCATGGTCGGCCCGATGACCACCGGGCCGTCGGCGAAGTGCGTGAGGAGAGCCGAGACGAACTTCTCCGTCGGCCGTGCCGGTCCGCTCACGATCGCGACCAGCACCGAGCCCTGGACCACCGACAGCGCCGACCGATCGAACTGCCGTGCCGTGTTGTGGATGGCCAGTGGCACCGACACGTTCTGTTCGGGCGGTGGGGTCCCGACGATCACCGTCGCCGGGGCGTCGGAATCCCAGTTCAGGGCGGCGGCACGGGAAAGGAGCTGAGGGCCGGTGTCCCCACGGACGACGGCATCGACGACCAGAGCCTCGAGTCGGGAGTCCCAGGCGCCACGCGACTCGGCGGCCGAGGCGTAGATCGCCGCTGCGGCGAAACCGATCTCCCGTCCGTAACGCAGGACCGACTCGGTGAGCGCACGGAGCTGAGCGTCGTTGCGGGCGAGCAGCGGCAGCCACTTCTCGAAGAACTCCATCGCCACGCGGACCATCTCGACGGTCTGCAGCAGGGTGATGCGACGGGCGAGGTCCTGCGGCACCACCTGGAACGCCTGGACCGTGAACTTCACGTTGCCCTCGGGATCCTGGATCCACTCGACGAAGTTCACGACGGCGGTCTGCACGACCAGCTGCACACTCGCGCGCTGCGCGGCATCGAGGTCGCCGAAATAAGGCAGCTGGTCCTGCATCGAGTGGACCGCCTCGGTGGCGAGGCGGCCGCTGTACTGCTTGACCCGCCGGAGCAGCGTGTCGGGCAGCGCGTCGTGCACGGTGGCGGGGGCCGGCACATGGGCACCCCGCGCACCGAACACGTCAGCCGGCGGTGTTGTGGGCTGATTCACTCGCGCGTCGGACACGACCTCAATCTAGTCCCTGTTCAGGCCATGCCGGGATCGTCGGTTCCCCTCGAGCGGCGGCGGCCCGGTTTCCGGGTCAGGCCACGCCGGGATCGCTGGTCTGCTCGGGAGCGGCGGCCACGTCGTCGATCTTGTACTTGTCCGCGGCCTCCTTGGCCACCGACATGTCGAGGTGGCCGTCGCGGGCGAGCGCGACGAGGACAGCGACCACGATCGACTCGGCGTCGACGTTGAAGAAACGTCGCGCGGCCGGGCGGGTGTCGGAGAAGCCGAACCCGTCGGTGCCGAGCGTCAGGTACGTACCGGGCAGGTACGCACGGACCTGCTCCTGGACGCCCCGCATGTAGTCGCTGACACCGACGAACGGTCCGGCCGCGTCGGCCATCAGTTCCGTCAGATAGGCGGGCGCGGGCTTGGTCCCGGGATCGCGCAGTGCCTCCCGGTCGGCGCGGATGCCGTCGCGGGCCAACTCACTCCACGACGTCACCGAGTAGACGTTCGCGCCGACGTTCCACTCCTCGGCGAGCAGCTCCGACGCACGCAGCGCGTCGGGCATCGTGACGCCGGAGACCAGGATGTTGGCCGGGTACTCCTTGCCCTCGGGAGCCTTCTGGAACAGATATCCGCCCTTGACGATGCCCGTGGCGTCGAGGCCCTCCGGCTTCGCCGGCTGGCTGATCGGCTCGTTGTAGACGGTGATGTAGTAGAAGACGTTCTCCGGGTCCTCGCCGTACATGCGCTTGAGACCGTCGTCCACGATGTGGCCGAGTTCGTAGGCGAACGCGGGGTCGTAGGCGATCACGGCCGGATTGGTCGCGGCGAGCAACGGCGAGTGGCCGTCGGCGTGCTGCAGGCCCTCACCGGTGAGCGTCGTGCGGCCCGCGGTGGCGCCGATGATGAAACCGCGCGCCATCTGGTCGCCGGCCGCCCAAAAGCTGTCCCCGGTGCGCTGGAAACCGAACATCGAATAGAAGATGTACAGCGGGATCATCGGTTCGTCGTGGGTGGAGTATGACGTGCCGACCGCGGCGAAGCTGGCCGCCGATCCGGCCTCGTTGATGCCTTCGTGCAGGATCTGCCCCTCGGAGCTCTCCTTGTAGGCGAGCATCAGTTCGGCGTCGACCGAGGTGTACAGCTGGCCGTTACGGTTGTAGATCTTCAGGGTCGGGAACCACGAGTCCATGCCGAAGGTGCGGGCCTCGTCGGGGATGATCGGCACGATGCGCTTGCCGATTTCCTTGTCGCGCAACAGTTCCTTGAAGACACGGACCAGCGCCATGGTGGTCGCGACCTGCTGCTTGCCCGAACCCTTCGCGGTGGCCTTGAGTGCCGAGGAGGTGTCGGCCTTGAGCACCTTGGACTTCGTGCGGCGGCTCGGCAGGAACCCACCGAGGGTCTTGCGGCGGTCCAGCATGTACTGGAGCTCCGGAGAGTCCTCGCCGGGATGGTAGTACGGCGGCAGATACGGATCCTTCTCGAGCTGCTCGTCGCTGATCGGGATGCGCGTGCTGTCGCGGAACGCCTTGAGGTCGTCGAGCGTCAGCTTCTTCATCTGGTGGGTCGCATTGCGTCCCTCGAAGTGCTTGCCGAGCGTGTAGCCCTTGATCGTGTGCGCCAGGATGACCGTCGGCTGGCCCTTGTGCGTCATCGCCGAGGCGTAGGCGGCGTGGATCTTTCGGTAGTCGTGGCCGCCGCGCTTGAGGTTCCAGATCTCGGCGTCGGAGAGGTCCTTGACGAGCTCCTTGGTCCGCGGGTCGCGGTTGAAGAAGTGTTCGCGAACGAAGGCGCCGTCGTTGGCCTTGTAGGTCTGGTAGTCGCCGTCGGGCGTGGTGTTCATCAGGTTGACCAGCGCGCCGTCACGGTCGGCGTGCAGCAACGCGTCCCACTCACGGCCCCAGATGACCTTGATGACGTTCCAGCCGGCACCGCGGAAGAACGACTCCAGCTCCTGGATGATCTTGCCGTTGCCGCGCACCGGGCCGTCGAGTCGCTGCAGATTGCAGTTGACGACGAAGGTCAGATTGTCGAGACCCTCGGTGGCCGCGAAGCTGGCGAAGCCGCGCGATTCCGGCTCGTCCATCTCGCCGTCGCCGAGGAACGCCCACACATGCTGGTCGGAGGTGTCCTTGATGCCGCGGTCGTGCAGGTAGTGGTTGAAGCGCGCCTGGTAGATCGCGTTCATCGGGCCGAGGCCCATGGAGACGGTCGGGAACTCCCAGAAGTCGGGCATCAAGCGCGGGTGCGGATACGACGGCAGACCGCCGCCCTCACCCGCATGGCTGTGCTCCTGGCGGAAGCCGTCCATCCGGGCCTCGTCGATGCGGCCCTCGAGGTAGGCGCGTGCATAGATGCCGGGGGACGCGTGGCCCTGGATGAAGATGTGGTCGCCGCCGCCGGAGTGGTTCTTGCCGCGGAAGAAGTGGTTGAAGCCGACCTCGTAGAGCGACGCCGATGACGCGTACGTCGAGATGTGGCCGCCCACACCGACTCCCGGGCGCTGGGCGCGATGCACCATGATCGCGGCGTTCCAGCGGATCATCTGGCGGAAGCGGCGCTCGACCTCCTCGTCACCGGGGAACCACGGTTCTGCCTCGGTGGGGATGGTGTTCACGTAGTCGGTGGAGGTGAGTGCGGGGATCGACACCCGCTTCTCGCCGGCGCGTTCGAGGAGCCGCAGCATCAGGTAACGGGCGCGTCCGGGGCCCGCGGCGTCGAGAAGGGCGTCGAACGAATCGAGCCACTCGGTGGTCTCGTCGGGATCGATGTCGGGCAGATAGGACGCGACTCCTTCGCGGATGACGCGGACCCGGTGTCCGCTTCGTCCGGCAGCACGTCCATTGGAGCTCGGGTCGGCTTGGCCGGCGTGCTCGCTGGGAATCGTGTCCTGCGTCGCCTGGTCCATCTGGTCGGTCACGGTGATGCCTACTCCCTCTGACAGGCCGGACTCGGGGTGGTGGTCCGGCTGCATGGCGTATGACACTGCAACTCCTTTTGTTGTGCGGTGTCACCCCTCATCGTGCCCCATGTGAGGGGGCTTGGCACCGGTGGATCTGTGTAGGCTGTCGCGATCGCGAAGGTGCTGTAGCGTCCTTGCAGCGTTACCGATGAGTAGGGGGATGACGATGCTGGGCACAGGGGAGGCCGGGCCCGGCCGCGGAGGACATCGGGGAGTCCGGGTGCGCGCGACCATCGGTATGGCATTCGGGGGAATCATGTTGTCGGCGTGCACGTCCACGGTCGGAGGTGCCGGTGTGCCGGCGCCCGGCGAGGTGGCGGTCTACCGGTCGGAGGTGTCGGCCTCGGCGGCTGCGCAGGTACGTGCCGAGGGCGTCGAGCTCTGTCGGGAGTCGATGTCGTCGATGGTCGTGATGCTGCGCGGCTACAACACCTTCATCAAGCGGCTCAACACGACGCATTCGTATCCGGAGGTCGGGGACCTCGCCGACAAGGCGCGGGCGAGCCTCATCGCGGGTGCCGACCAGATCCGGCCGAAGATCACCGACACCTCACCGCCGGAGATCGCGTCGCCGGCGCGGACGTTCCTGGATGCGACGACGCGTCTCGAGAACGCGATCCGCAAGGAACTGCGCACCGAACTCAACCCGGTGTCGGGGCAGTGGACGCGCGACAAGGCGCGCCTCCTCGAGGTCTGCGGGGAGTACACGCCCGTCCCGGCGGCCTCCTCGGGCACGCCCCGGACCTCGGTCACCACCACCCCGGTTCCGACGAGTCCCGGACGTTGATGCGCCGTCGCCCGGTGTCGGGGGTTCGTGCGATCGTGCAACCGTCGTCGGAAAAGAAACGCCCGAAATCGAGTGACGTCGGTCGGCTTGCAATGTGAGGCTCTAGGCTGTTGCCTATGCTGACAGGCGAGTTGGCGAAAAGAGACGTACAGACCGGCGACGAGAACAACGTCCCATCACCCTCAGGAGGTCACGCGCGGTGGTAGCCGCCACAGACGGTACGGGCAGCAACGCCCAAAAACTGGGCTTGAAGGCAGGCTTGGTCGTGCAGGAAGTCGGTTGGGACGAGGACACGGACGACGAGCTCCGGGCCGACATCGAGGACGCGATCGATGCCGAGATGGTCGATGAGGATGCCGACGACGTCGTCGACGTCGTGGTCCTCTGGTGGCGTGAAGGCGACGGAGACCTCGTCGACGCGCTGATGGACGCCATCGGACCGCTGGCCGAAGACGGATACGTGTGGGTGTTCTCGCCCAAGACCGGGAAACCCGGATATGTGGATCCGAGCGAGATCGCCGAGGCGGCCCCCACCGCGGGTCTCACCCAGACATCGGCGATCAGCCTGGGGGATTGGTCGGCCGCCCGGCTCGTCCAGCCCAAGGCACGCTCGGGCAAGAAAGCATGAGCGATGCTCTGCCCACCGCGCCGCTGAGCGTCGGTGATCGGGCACCTGATTTCGAACTGCGGGATCAGAACAACCAGCTCGTGTCCCTGAGCGCGTTGCGCGCCGAGCGCAACGTTCTCGTGGTCTTCTTCCCGCTCGCATTCACCGGCACCTGCCAGGGCGAGCTGGGCTACATCCGCGACCAGCAGCCGCGTTTCGAGAACGACGACGTGACCACGGTGACGGTCTCGGTGGGACCCTCGCCGACCCACAAGGTGTGGTCGGCGGCGCAGGGCTTCTTGTTCCCGCTGCTGTCCGACTTCTGGCCGCACGGTGAGGTGGCGAAGGCCTACGGCGTGTTCAACGAGGAACGCGGCTACGCGAACCGTGGCACGTTCCTCGTCGACCGCGAGGGTGTCATCGTCTACGCCGACATGGTCGGGCCGGGCGAGGTGCGCGAGAACGACGTCTGGGACCAGGCTCTCAGCTCGGTCGGCTGATCCGTCCTATGGCTCCAAGCCGCGCTGAGCGCGGGTTGGAGCCATAGATCTCGGTGCGCGCAAAGGGATTCGAACCCCTGACCGCTGGTGTGTAAGACCAGAGCTCTACCGCTGAGCTATACGCGCGTGCGCCGCCTCCGCGGCGGCACTTGCGAGAACGAATCTAGCGGGTCGACGCCGAACGCCCAAACTGCGGAGCGGTGACCGGCGAACCTCACCTCGACATGCAGACGTCGATCGAGGTCTGCATGTCGAGGCCGAGGTCCACCGGTCACGCAGCGGATCAGCGATTCACGCGAAGACCGGCGGGAGTGCGAGGACCATGACGGCGCCCCAGATGACGTGCGTGATCGCGGGCGCGAGGACACCGGCGGTGCTGCGTCGGAGGATGGCGCAGACGGTGCCCAGGACGGCACCGGCGAAGCCGAGCATCACATTGCCGCTCGCCATGGTGACGAGCACGTAGATGACTGTCGACACCAGCACCGGGTTGTGGGGGCGGGCCGCCGAGTAGACCGCCCCGCGGAAGAACAGCTCCTCGGCGAGTCCGTTGATCATGGTGATCGCGGCGACGACGGCGAGGCTGCCGTAGTCGGCGAAGGCGAGCACCTGGTTCGCCAGGTCGCTGACGCCGGGGATCATCCGGGCGATGAGACCGCCGACAACGAACGCGGCACCGACCGCGAGGCCGACGACGACGCCCAGTCCCACGGCGCCGAGACGATCCGGGGGCCGGGACGTCGTCGGGCTGTAGGCACCGAGTCGCAGTTTGCCGGAGGTGAATGCCCCGGCGATCCACACCACGGCCATTCCGGCCGTCAGCGGGTAGAACGCGGTGTCGCCGGGCTCCACACGCATCGAGACGCCGAGCAACACGGCCCCGATGACGAGGAAGACGCCGACGATCCAGCGGCGTCGGACGTAGTGGGAACCCGGATCGGGATCCCGATCCGTGGCTATCGAGTTGTAGAGGTCGCGCGCCAGTGCAGTCACCAGCACTCATCACCACCTAGGTCGGTCGTCTATGGACACGAATCATTCAGGGACGGCTCGACAGAAAAGCTCCGGCGATCTTCGCCGACACCCGCAGCGTGCCACCGATCGTCTCACCGATGGTGCGTTTGACGCGCAACCAATCGCCGCCGGCCCAGGCGGGGTCGGTATCGGCCAGATGGTGCAGGTCGTTCAGATCGCAGACGGAACGGGGATACGGGGACTCCACAGATGCCCGCACGGCATCGCGCATGGGCGTCAGACCGCCCTCCGGTGGTGGCACCAGTTCGCGGATGCGATGCTCCGACGCCGTCATCGGATGGTTGAGCGACGTGACCAGCTCCTCGGTCAGCGACGCCGGAACCGGCACGAACATGCCACCCAGCCGGCCCGCGACGCGGGTACTGACGCCGAAGACCGGAAGCCGCAGCCGCGGGAAGCGGACCGCGGAGATGTACTCGTGCAGGATCGAGATGTAGCGGGCGTGGTCGGGGCCGGATATATCGTATTCGCCCGGCGGGAGCGATGATTCACATGCCGCGACGAGGTAGTGGATGGCGTCGCGGATGGAGATCGGGTCCATCTCGTTGGTGATCCAGTCGGGCTCGGGGATCACCGGGAGGCGGTCGGCCATGTAGCGGATGATCTCGAACGACGTCGACCCGGCGCCGATGATCACCGCCGCACGCAACCAGACGAGTTCCGGGCCGCCTTCGACGACCAGCCCCTCGGCGACGTCGGCGCGGCTCTGCAGATGCGACGAGAGGTCGCCTCCCCCCGGCACGAAGCCACCCAGGTAGATGATCCGGGCGACGTCGGCATCGCGTGCCGCCTCGGCGACGTTGCGTGCCGCATCCCGATCGCCGCTGGCGAAGTCGGCCGTCCCGATGGCATGGACCAGGTAGTAGATCGCGTCGATGGGGCCGGCGTCGGACATCGCCTTCTTCACCGAGATCGGATCGTCGACGTCCATGGCGACCTTGGTGACGTTCGGCGACCAGCCGAACCGGTCGAGCTTGCGGGTGTCCCTGGACGTGACCACCACCTCGTGGCCCTGCCTGAGCAATGCGCATACGAGTCGGGAGCCCACGTACCCGGTCGCCCCCGTGATGAGTAGCCTCATGCCTTCGACCGTAGAGAAGAATCGGCGATCCGGTCGGACGAGCAGGTCAGCGCAGCTAGGGCTGGGCGGTCATCGCGCGCCGATAGCGTTCGGCGACCTGGTCGTGATAGTCCGCGGCGGCGCCGAGTTCGACGCGCAGTTCGGCGGGTTCGATGACGGTGAAATCGGCCCCGAAGGCGTACATCCAGCGCGCGATCGACGTCAGCGACGTGCTGTAGACGGTCACCTCGCAGGTGTGTTCGTCGCCCGACTCCAGAGTGCCCCACGATTGGTGGATCATCGGTGCGACCTCGTCCAGCGGCAGGTGGATGCGTACCCGGGCCGTCGCCCGTTGCTGGAGTGCGCCGAGACCGCGGGCGACGAAGGCTGCCGCGCCGCCCTCGGGCGGCTCGCGCGGTGTGAATCGCGGTCCGGTGGGGATCTTCGGGTCCATGCGATCGACGCGGAACGAACGCCAGTCGGCGCGGGCGAGGTCGAAGCCCACGAGGTACCAGCGATTCCCGTTGCGCACCAGACGATATGGCTCGACCTCGCGTCGGCCCTCCTCGCCGTCGTTGCGCCGGTAGTCGAAACGCAGGCGTTCGTGGCGATGACAGGCCGTCGCGATCTCGGTGAGGCGATCGGCTGGGACAGCGCTCGATGGCGCCTCCCTGGGTATGGCCTCGATGCGCAGCGCGTCGAGACGGTGCTGGAGTCGCGAGGGCATGACCTGGCGCAGTTTGGCGAGAGCCCCGGCGGACGCCTCGGCCATGTCGGCGACCGCTCCAGTGGTCACCGCGTCGAGCCCCAGGGCGACGGCGAGCACCTCCTGGTCGTCGAGGAGCAGGGGCGGCATCTCCGCACCCGCGCCGAGGCGATACCCGCCGCGTGCACCGACATTCGCGTCGACCGGATAGCCGAGCTCGCGAAGCTTGTCGATGTCGCGACGCACCGTGCGGGTCGTGATGTCGAGGCGTTCCGCGAGTTCCCTGCCCGACCATTCCCGTCGCGTCTGCAACAACGACAGCAGAGCGAGCAACCGGGCCGAGGTTTCCAACATGAAGACATCCTGCCGCACGATGCGGACAGGTTCTGTCCTTGTTCGTCGGAGCGCGGGTTTCGGAACGGTTCGACGTGGTCAATGTGGCCGCTGAGCGCAACTGCCCGGCTAGGGTTGTCCCGGTCCGGTGTCCCGCCGGACGCACGACCGCAAGGAGCACTCTCATGGCCACGACCATCCTGCCGCTCGACGAGGTCACCGCGGGTCTGATCGCCCAGTGGGCCGCGATCGCCGACGTTGCCGGCGGACTCACCGATGAACAGTGGTCGGCTGCTTCGGTGTTGCACGGATGGACCAACGCCGACATCGTCGCGCACATCATCGGCACCGAGAGCATGCTCGACGGCCGCGACGTCGAGGCCACCCGCACGGTGAGTGCGCTCGACCACGTGCGCAACCCGATCGGCGAACTCAACGAGAAGTGGGTCGACCACTACCGCCCCAAGTCGCGTGCCGAGGTTCTCGCGGCGCTCGAGGAGATCGTCGGGATTCGTACCGCAGCGCTGCAGGCGATGACGCAGGAGCAGTTCGAGGCTCCCTCGATGACCCCGGCCGGAGCCGACACCTACGGGCGCTTCATGCGAATCCGCATCTTCGACTGCTGGGTCCACGAGATCGACCTGCGCGACGGCACCGACGGTTCGGCCGTCACCGACCCCGTCCCCGCGTCGTGGGCGCTCGACGAGATCGGGGCGTCACTGCCGTTCGTCGTCGGCAAGCGAGCCGACGCGCCCAAGGGCAGCAAGGTGCTGTTCGACATCACCGGCCTGTCCCCCCGGACGGTCCGGATCGCGGTCGGCGACCGGGCGTCGGCGGTCGAGGAGTTCGAGGGCGGCGACGCCTCTGCCGATGTGCGGCTCCGGATCGACGCGGCGAACCTGGCCCGGTGCGCCGGTGGCCGGCGGGACGCCGATCCGGGCGCGGTGGAGATCGACGGCGATGAGGCACTGGGCAACGCGATCCTCAACCGGATGAACTACGTGATCTGACCCGGAGCGGAGATGTGACGAGCTCAGGAGGGTTTCAGTCAGCAACAGGTATCGCCAGGCGATACCTATTGCTGACTCCGCCGCACAAGCGGCGAGCAGCGGGGCTACTCATCGACGGTCGCCTTCTGGATGAGCAGGTTCTGGTTCGGTGGTCCTGACTGCGCGCCGGGCTTGGCGGGCGTGAACCCGCCCGCGACGATCCTGTCCAATACGGCAAGACCGGCGGGGTCCATGGTTCCGACGATCGAGTAGGTCAGCGGGAGATCGGTGTCGTCGGCGAGCATGAAAAACGTCGTCGACCCGGTGGCGCCCTCGTCGTCGGGCAGATCGAGGATGCCGACGGTACCGCGCGGATATGTCACCTGCGGGACGCCGTTGTCGTCCGTGCCCGCCGACGGC
Organism: Gordonia sp. GONU; assembly: GCF_024733855.1. Lineage (NCBI taxonomy): Bacteria > Bacillati > Actinomycetota > Actinomycetes > Mycobacteriales > Gordoniaceae > Gordonia > Gordonia sp. GONU. The sequence continues at coordinate 158,605 of NZ_JANRHB010000004.1, read as the reverse complement.
AGATCCTCGGGCAGTTCATCAGGACTGGTCCAGCCGGGATTGGTGCCCTCCTTGCCGCCCGACGACCCACAGATCAGGTATTTGGCCGACGCACGGTGGCACTTGCTGCCGTCGTAGAAGCCGGACTTGATCAGCGAGACCATGGCACCGACGTTGCACGGCGCCTCGGCCCGGTTGAGGGTCATGCTGATGGTGCCCTGCGCGGCGATCGGGATCGTCGCGTCCACGGTGCCGGTGTTGGGCTGGGTCGATGCGGGCGGCGGCTGGGTGATGCCGCCGACCACCGGCCGCGTCGGATAGTCACAGGCGACGGTGCCCGCGGGCATGGCCTGGGTCGAGGTGTCGGGGCCCGGCGGATCCTCGCCACCGCCCGACAGCGCGACGACGATGCCGGTGACCGCGAGAGCGATCACCACCACACCGACGCCGATGGCGACCGCCAGGTTGCGTCCGGTGTGCGACTTGCGTGGAGGCGGAGTCGGGGGGATGCCCCACTGGTTGGGCCCCGAATACGATTGCGGCCCGGAATAGGACTGTGGCCCTGAGTAGGACTGCGGTCCTGAGTAGGACTGCGGTCCTGAGTACGACTGGGGTCCCGAATGCGATGGCCCCGAAAATGATTGGGGGCCCGAGAATCCCTGCGGCCCGGAATGGCCGGGCGGGGAGCCGTATCCGCCACCCGCGCCGGGCGCATGCTGCGGGCCCGAGGCGGTCGGGCCAGAACTCAGGCCGCGGACCATCGTCGGGTCCGATGCCATGGAGCCGCCCGGCGTTTGGTGGGCGGCCGGCGGGTGCTGTTGCGGTGGACGCGGCGCATACGTCGGCGGGGTCAGGCCCGACGGTGGGATCGGCTGCGGCACGACAGTGGGCGGGGCTTGCTCGGCCGGAGGTGTCTGCGCTCGGGCGGCCGATGCGGACCCGCTGCCAGACAGCGCGTCGGAGGCCGCGTGGATGAGTTCGCGCGCACTCGCATAACGATGCGCGGGGTCCTTGGCGAGGCCTCGGGCGATCACCGGGTCGAGCGGTCCGCCCGTCTGCGGTGGCGGCTTGGTGATGTGCGCGGTCATCAGCCCCTGGTCGGTCTTCGCCGGGAAAGGGAGCTGCCCGGTGACACATTCGTAGAGGACGCAGGCGAGGGAGTAGTTGTCCGATGCCGGGCCGGCCGGCTCGTCGCCGAACCGTTCCGGCGCCATGTACGCCAGCGTGCCCAGCGCGGTCCCGACCTGTGTCAGCCGGCTGTCGGTGGTGCCCTGCGCGATACCGAAATCGACGAGGTAGGCGAAATCGTCGGCGTCGACGAGGATGTTGTCGGGTTTGATGTCGCGGTGAACCAGACCGTCGCGGTGCGCCGCGTCGAGCGCCGCCGCGACCTGACCCAGGATGTGGACCGCCCGAGCAGGTGCCAGAGGACCGGAGTCGAGGACCTTGCGCAGGTCCTGACCGTCGACGAGGCGCATGTCGATGAACAGGACGCCGTCCTTCTCGCCCCAGTCGTGGATCGGGATGACGTGCGGATCGGACAGTTTGGCCGCGGTCTTCGACTCGCGCTCGAATCGTTCGCGGAAGTCGTTGTCGTGGACCAGATGTGGCGGAAGCAGCTTCAGGGCGACACGGCGTTCCCGGACGGTGTCGTAGGCCTCGTACACCTCACCCATGCCGCCGCGACCCAGCAGTCTGTCGATGCGGTACGGGCCCAGCGTGGTGCCCGCTCTCGACGATGGATCGGTCACGTCATCCTCGGTTCTTCGATCGTCAGATCCTCAGCCGGCAGTCGAAACCACCCTAACGACTGTCGAGCGGGTTCGTACATCGACCGGACGCGGGACCGGCGACGGCTCACGCCCTGCTCGACGCGACGTCGGCGTCCGTCAGTCCCGGACCGCGTGCGAAGTCGCGCGCCTTGGCGCCCGAGAGGATCTGCGCAGGTAGCGGATCGCTGAGCAGGGTGCGGACCAGTGTCGCCGACGCGTCGAGCGGGGCGTCGCTGCCGACGATGACGATGTTTCCGGTGCGGCGCCCCTTGAACATCGCGGCGTCGGCGATGAGCAGCAGGTGCTCGAAGACCGACGCCACGGTTGCGGCCTCGGCGCGAGCGCCCGCCAGATCGCGGCTGTCCCCGCAGTTGGCGAGATACAGCCCGCCCGGCACGAGCACATCGCGGACGGCGGCGGTGAACTCGCGGGTCGTCAGATGGGCCGGCGTGCGGTCACCGGCAAATGCGTCGCGCACGATCACCTCACGCGTGCCCGGTTGCAGGGAGGTCACCACCTCACGCGCGTCGCCGACCCGGATCCGCAGCCGGGGGGCGCGGGGGAGGTCGAACCACTCGCGCACCAGTCGGGCGAGCTCACCGTCGACCTCGACGGCCACCTGCCGGGCATCGGGGTACTGGTGGTCGAGATAGCGGGCGAGTGCGCAGGCGGCACCGCCGAGGTGCAGGACGCGCAGTCGATCCGAGGTGGGGTGGCGTTCGGCGATGACGGCGGCCATCTGGCGCAGGTACTCGAAGTCGAGCACGGTCGGGTCGTCGGGATCGATGTGCGAGCTGTGCGCCCCGTTCACGGTCAGCAACCAGCCGCCGGCGATGGTGTCACGTGCCAGTTCGGCGACACCGGTGTCGATGACGTGCCGACCCGGCGACGGTTCTGCAGATGACCTGGCCACGGGTCGAGTCTGGCACGACCGGATCATGGAGGAGATAGGGGCCGCTACCATCGCGCGGTGCCCCTCGCCTGTGTGTCCAAGACCAGTGAGCAGCGAAACCGACCCGGACGACGTTCGTTGTCGACCGCAGCCGGTCTCGTCGTCGGCCTCCTCCTCGACGAGGCGCTGGGTGACCCGTCCCGGGGACACCCGGTCGCGGGTTTCGGTCGGCTGACGTCGGCGCTGGAACGCCGCATGTACCGCGACTCGCGCGCGGCGGGCGCCGGCCTGGTCGCGGTGGCGGCCGGCGGTGTCGTGGCAGCGGGACTTGCCGCATCGACCGGACGCCGGGCACCGACAGCGGTGGCGCTGACCGCGGCGTCGACCTGGATCGCGCTGGGCGGGACCTCGCTGTGCCGGGTGGGTGATGCGGTCGCCGACGCCCTCGAATCGGACGACATCGACGCCGCGCGAGCCCTCATCCCGAGCCTCTGCGGGCGTGACCCCGAGTCACTCGACGAGAGCGGGATCTGTCGAGCGGCGCTGGAGTCGATCGCCGAGAACACCTCCGACGCGACCGTCGGACCGCTGTTCTGGGGTGCGGTCGCCGGTGTTCCCGGAATCCTCGGCTACCGTGCGATCAACACTCTCGACGCCATGGTCGGGTACCGCAACGAGCGCTATCGCGACTTCGGTTGGGCGGCCGCGCGACTCGACGACATCGCCAACATCCTCCCCGCACGCCTCGCGGGTGCGCTGATCGTCCTGGTCTCCGGCGCGCCTCGACGCGCTGCCGAAGCCTGGCGCCGCGACAGCCGTGCACATCCGAGTCCCAACGCGGGGGTCGTCGAAGCGGCCTTCGCCGGTGCCCTCGGGGTGCAGCTCGGGGGCCGGACGGTGTACCCGCACGGCGTCGAACAACGGCCGAGGCTGGGACGGGGGCCGGCGCCACGACCCGGCGATCTGCGAGCAGCTGTCGAGCTGTCGCGTCGGGTTCAGCGTGCAACGCTGGCCGCGTGTGTCGCGGGTTGCCTGGCTCGGGCCGCGCTCAGCCGCCGTAGCGCCGGCTGAGCTTGTCCCGCACGTCGCCGTCCTGACTCCGGGGGTCGGGCTTCACGTCGCGGACGTCGCCGACCGTGTCCTCGGCAACCGGACCGTGGCCGATGCGTCCGACGTTGTGGACCATCGTGGTGCCGCTCGCGGCGCGCAGTTCCTCGCGGATCTGCCGGCGTCGCTCGGCGCGCGAGGCGGCGGTACTCGGCTCGGGCCGAGGCGCGGACTCCGCGGCGGGGGCCGCGCCGGTGTCCTCCGCGACCGGAGCCGCGTTCGCGGCGGCGGCCCGACGGCGCGAACGGATCTCGGCGATCAGGAAGTACAGGACACCGAGGGGCGCCATGATCCCGAAGGCGAGCCACTGCAACCCGTACGAGAGGTAGGGGCCGGTGTCGAGCTGGGGGAGCGGGATCTCGCCCAGCGAGCCCGGCTGATCCGGGGACAGCTGCAGATAGAAGTCGTCCATCGGCGTCGACGTCGCGGTCGCGACCAGACCCGGGTTGATCGACGGCACGGTCAGCACGCCGTTGTCGGCGCGTGAGCCGCGGTCGGCGCTGACACTCTCTGCCGCGCGGATCCGTCCCTGAACGGTCTGCTCACCGGCCGGCGGCGACGGGATGGCCGGGACACCGCCCTCCACCGGGCGGACGAAACCGCGGTTGATCAGGATCACCCGATCCGAACCGGTCACGGCGAACGGGGCGAGGACCACGACCGCCGGACGTTCCTGGATGTTGCGCAACCGCACCAGTGCCTGCCGGTCCTCGAGATACCGGCCCGTCACCGCGACCTGACGCCACTCGGTCGACGGGTCGAGGGTCGACGACGGTGCCACGTCGGCCAGTGGGACGGTCTCGAGCGAGGACGCGGTACGGATCAGGTCGTTGCGGCGTTCGGTGTCCGAGTTCTTCCCGAGCTGCCACGGCGCGAGGAGTGTGAAGCAGGCCACTGCGAACGCCACGACCACGACTCCGAGGGCAATCCACCCTGGACGCAGGATTGTTCGCAGTACGTGCACAGCTCCCAGGTTACCGAGCACGGGTAGCGTGATCGAAATGCGAGACTTCATCTGCTTGAACTGCGGCCAGCGTCTCTCCTTCGAAAACAGTCTCTGCCTGAACTGCAAGAGTGCGCTCGGGTTCTGGCTCGAGTCCCGCTCCATCCAAGTGCTCGACGACAAGGGGCGTGCCCAGGTCGACGGCGTCCTCATCGAACGGTGCGCGAACATCAAGGTGGCGCAGTGCAATTGGCTGGTGAAGTGGACGGGCAATCCGGAGCTGTGCCAGTCCTGCCGGCTGACGCGCACTCGTCCGGGTGACGACGATCCGGACGCGCTCGTCGCGTTCGGCCAGGCCGAGACCGCGAAACGGCGGCTCGTCCTCGAACTCGCCGAACTGGGACTGCCGATCGAGGACCGTGACGAGAATCCCGACACGGGACTCGCCTTCGACCTCCTGTCCAGCGCTCGGCAGAACGTCATCACCGGTCACGCCAACGGGGTCATCACCCTCGACCTCGCCGAGGGCGACGACGTCCACCGCGAACAGATGCGCGTCGAGCTGGACGAGCCGTACCGCACGGTTCTCGGACACTTCCGGCATGAGATCGGTCACTACTACCAGCTCGTCCTCATCACCGACGACCGCCGCCCCGGCTTCGAGGAGCTGTTCGGCAACCCCGACGACGACTATCAGGCCGCCCTGGACCGTCACTACAAGGAGGGTGCGCCCGAAGGATGGCGGAAGAACTTCGTCTCCTCCTACGCCACGATGCACCCGGCCGAGGATTTCGCCGAGACCTTCGCGCACTACCTGCACATCCGCGACACCCTCGACACCGCCGCGGCGTTCGCGATGGCACCGTCGGGTACGACGCTGGACAGTGTGCCGCCCGGCGATGTCGGCTTCGATCGGATCATCGACGAGTGGCTACCGCTGACGTGGGCGCTCAATCAGATCAACCGGTCGATGGGTCACCCGGACCTCTACCCGTTCGTGCTCCCGGCGCCGGTGCTCGAGAAGATCCGCTTCGTGCACAACCTGGTGGCGCCGGTCGGCTGAGACCGGTCGCGCTGGGCGTGGCGTCAGTCCACGCCCAGCTGCAGGCGCACCCAGTCGATCAGTCCGGGGACGGCGCTCTCGATCTGCTCGCGGGTGGCGACGAAGTCCTCGGTGCCGCCGTAATAGGGGTCGAGGAGGGCGAGGTCGTCGGCGGGTGCCGACGGATCGAACGATCGCAGCAGTCGCGTCCGGTCACCGAGCCGCTTGCGTTCGAGTTCCCGAAAGTGGCCGTCGTCCATCGCCAGGAAGAGATCGGCGTCGAAGTGTTCGGGTCCGAGCAGCGCCGCCACGTGCGCGTCGGAGTAGCCGTGGGCCAGCAACTCGGTGCGGGCGCGGTTGTCGGCCGGTTCGCCGACGTGGAAACCGGTTGTCCCGCAGCTGGTGACGCGTACCTTGCCGCCCAGTCCGGCGTCGTCCAGAGCCGTCCGGAAGATGTTCTGCGCCATCGGTGACCGGCAGATGTTGCCCGTACACACAAAACAGACGTGTAGTTCTTCAGTCACTGGTGCCCACCTCAGCTCGACATGCCGACGCGCTCGGTGGTCCAGGGCGTCGGTCACATACCCAGGACGTCGCGCAATTCGGCTGTGGAATCAACCGTCCAGGCTGCGCCCTGTTCCTCCCCGTGCAGAGAATAACCCCATCTGACCAGGAGCGCTGAGATGCCGAACGCCGCTGCGCCGTGCACATCGTGGCTGCGATCGCCGATCATCACCACCGGTGCGGTCACGTGACCGGTGTCGGCATCCACGGGAAGTCCCAGCTCCGCGATCGCATGAGCGATGACATCGGACTTGTGGCGGCGCGAACCGTCGTCGCTGGCGCCGGCGATGTACTTGAAATGGTCGGCCAGGCCGAAGTGCTCGAGGATCCTGCGCGCGGTGGTCTGGTTCTTCGACGTCGCGATCGCCATCGTGCGCCCCGACGCGGCGAGATCGGCCAGGACGTCGGCCATCCCGTCGTACACCGAGTTCTCCCGCCAGCCGATCTCGGTGTAGCGCTCCCGGTAGGCGCGCATCGCCTCGTCGGCGACCGCGGGTGCGAGCCCCAGACTGTTGAGGGTGTCGAGCATCGGCGGCCCGACGATGCCCGCGACGACCTCGGGACCGGGCTCGGCCGCGCCGACGGCGGCGAGGGCGTGCCGGAAGCTGTTGGCGATACCCGCGAAGCTGTCGGTGATGGTGCCGTCGAGATCGACGAGCAGGACGGTGTCGGGATGGCGGGGATCTGGCGGCGTCAACACGCGTCCATCGTGCACGTAAGGTCAGTAGACATGACAGCTGGGTATGGCGTGGCATCCACATCCGACCTGTCCGACCCGGACCGGCACGGCGATCAGGACGCGGCGCCCGGGCTGGCGGACTTCGCGGTCAATGTCCGCGGCACGCCACCACCTTTCGTCCTCGACGCCATCATGCGCGGTCTCGGCGATCTGGCCCGGTACCCCGGCCACGACGACGAGCGGCGCGCGGTCGACGCCATCGCCGCCGCCCACGGCCGGTCGCCCGACGAGGTGTTGCTGCTGTCCGGCGCGGCCGACGGCTTCGAGATGCTGCCGCGACTGGGGGTGCGCCATGCCGCCCTCATCCAGCCGTCGTTCACCGAACCGGAACTCGCGCTGCGTGCCGCCGCGGTGCCCATCACCCAGGTGACGCTCGACGAGCCGTGGCGGCTCGACCGGGCGGTCGTACCCGACACCGCCGACCTGGTGATCCTGGGCAACCCCACCAACCCGACGTCGGTGCTGCACCCGCGGGAAGCGATCGGGGCGCTGCGTCGTCCGGGACGCATCATCGTCGTCGACGAGGCGTTCGCCGACCTCACCCTCGGCGCGGACGGCACCCTCGAACCACAGTCACTGGCCTCGTCCGACTGGCCGGATCTCATTGTGATCCGGAGTGTGACAAAGACTTTCGGTCTGGCCGGGCTACGAGCCGGTTACCTGCTCGCCGCACCGGGGATCATCTCGCGCCTGCGTGCGGGACGTCGGCCGTGGGCGCTGTCCACACCGGCTCTGGCCGCACTGACCGCGTGCCTCGGCGACGAGGGGCATCGCTACTGCTCGGACCAGGCCCGCCGGGTCGCGGCCGAACGCGCCGAGATGGTCGACGAACTGACCCGGGTCGGGCTCGTCGTCGTGGCGGAACCGGCCGCGCCGTTCGTCCTCGTCGAGGTGCCACGGGCGACGGACGTCAAACGGCGTCTCGTCGATCACGGGTTCGCGGTGCGCAGTTGCGCCAACTTCGTCGGACTCGGCGACGACCATCTGCGGCTCGCGGTACGTCCGGTCGAGCAGGTCCGTGCGTTGACCGCGGCGATCGAGCAGGTAAGAGAGGAGATGAGGGATGGGAACCGAGTCGACATCTGAGGGCATCACCGTCGGCGACGTGGTCGACGCCGTCGAACGCGCGTATCCGCCGGCGCTCGCCGAGTCCTGGGATGCGGTGGGGCTCGTGTGCGGCGACCGCTCCGAACCGGTGCGTCGGGTGCTGGCGTGCGTCGACGTGACGGACGCCGTCGTCGACGCGGCCGTGGCCGAGAAGGCGGACCTGGTGATCGCGCATCACCCGCTGCTGATGCGCGGGGTCACGTCGGTGGCCGCCGACACCCCCAAGGGCCGCATCGTGCACCGCCTGATCCGCCACGGCATCGCGTTGCTGTCGGCCCACACCAACGCCGACCGGGCGCGGCCGGGCGTGTCCGACGCACTCGCCGACCTGCTCGGTGTGGTCGACACCGTGCCCATCGAGCCCAAATCTGCTGCGCCCCTAGATAAATGGGTGGTGATGGTGCCCGAGGGCAACGTCGAACAGGTCAGTGAGGCGATGTTCGCCGCCGGCGCGGGTGCGATCGGCGACTACCGCGACTGCTCGTGGACGGTCGTGGGCACGGGCCAGTTCGAGGCGCAGGAAGAGGCGACGCCGACGATCGGCGAGATCGGCACCCGAACCCACGTCGACGAGGCGCGGGTGGAGATGGTCGCCGCGCGATCCATCCGCGGATCCGTGCTGCGGGCACTGCGCAACGCGCACCCGTACGAGGAACCGGCGTTCGACGTCTTCGAGCTCGCCGACCTCGGCAGCGACCTGGGCCTGGGTCGGGTCGGTTCGCTCACCGAGCCGATGACATTGCGCGACTTCACCGCGGTTGTCGCACGGGCACTGCGCGCCCCGTCGGGAATCCGGGCGGCCGGCGATCCGGATGCGCTCGTGCGCACGGTCGCGGTGTGCGGCGGTGCGGGCGATTCACTTCTCGGTCGTGTCCGCGGGCTCGGCGTCGACGTCTATGTGACCGGCGACCTGCGGCACCATCCGGCCGACGAGAGTCTGCGCGACGGTGGGCCGGCCCTCGTCGACGCGGGCCACTGGGCCACCGAGTTCCCGTGGTGCGGCCAGGTCGCGGAACTGCTCGGCAAGGAATTCCACGTGCCGGTGACGGTGTTCGACACACCGACGGACCCCTTCGGGCTGCACAGCTTCGGCTGACCCCCGAGGGAATGCCGACCAAAGCCCATCCGCCGCCGGAACGCCGGGACCACCCGCGTACGGTAGGGGGACTTCAGAGACAGGAGGCCGCAATGAAAGTCGACGCCGGTGTGCAGCGACTGCTGCTCGATCTCGCGGACTCCGATGCCGAGATCAACCGACTCGAGCATCGCCGCAAGAACTTGCCCGAGGACACCGAGATCGCCGAGCACGACAAGGCGATCGATGCTGCCCGCGACGATCTGGTGCGTGCGGAGATCTCCGCCGAGGACCTGAGCCGCGAGTACCGCCGCATCGAATCCGAGGTGACCGGGATGACCAACCGTGAGGCCAAGGACTCCAAACTCCTGACCGCCGGCGGGTTGGCACCCAAGGCGCTGTCGGAACTGCAGCACGAGCTCGCCGGACTCGGACGCCGCCGCGCGGTGCTCGAGGACGAACTGCTGACGCTGATGGAGCAGCAGGAGGCCGTCGAGGCCGAACGCAGCCGCGCCGCCGCGACGATCTCCCACCTCGAGGAGAAGGTCGCCGACGCGCGGACCCGCCGCGACAAGTCGCTCGCGACCATCGACGAGGACCTGGCCCGTGTACGCGACAAGCGGGACTCGCTCGCCGCGGAGATCGACACCGACCTGCTGGCCGTCTACGACAAGCAGCGTGCCAACGGTCGGATCGGTGCGGGGCTCCTGCGTGCACGTCGATGCGGCGCCTGCCGGATGGAACTCGACCGGGGCACCATCGCCTCGATCAGCGCGGCACTGTCCGACGAGGTCATCCGCTGTGAGGAATGCGGCGCGATCCTGGTGCGCACCGCCGAATCGGGAATCTGACGCCTTGAGCGCGGGTTCCGAGCGCGTGTCGACGCCGGGCGCGGGTTCCGAGCGCGTGTCGACGCCGGGCGCGAGCTCCGAGCGCGTATCGACGCCGGGCGCGAGCTCCGAGCGCGTATCGACACCGGGCCGGAAATCGCCGTCCTGGCAGGGACAGCTGAGTTCGCCGACGAGATTCATCCTGTTGCGGCACGGGCAGACCGCGTTGTCGGTGGATCGCCGGTACTCCGGGCGCGGCAACCCCGAGCTGACCCTGGAAGGTCGGCGCCAGGCGCGTGCGGCGGCCCAGCGGGTCATGCGTGAAAAGGACATTTCGGCGATCGTGACCTCGCCGCTGAGCCGCGCCCGCGCCACTGCGGAGGAGGTCGCCGCGGTGACCGGGGTCGACATCGTCGAACATCCCGGACTCATCGAGAACGACTTCGGCGAATGGGAGGGCCTCACCTTCGTCGAGGCCGCCGAACGGCACCCCGAGATCCACCGCAAGTGGCTGTCGGACATCACCGTGCCCGCGCCGGGTGGCGAGAGTTTCGCGCAGGTCGCCGAGCGGGTGTCCGAAACGAAAGACGATCTGCTGCAGCGTTATCCGGGACAGACGATCGTGCTCGTCTCGCACGTTACCCCGATCAAGCTGATGCTGCGGGAGGCGCTGGGCGTCGGACCGGAGCTGCTGTTTCGGCTCCACCTCGACCTGGCGTCGGTCTCGATCGCGGAGTTCTTCCCCGACGGTGGTTCCGTGGTCCGGCTCGTCAACGACGCCGCGCACTGCCACTGACGGTCGGGGTGCTCTGCGCCATCGGATGAAGAGCTGTGCCGGGGCTGCCGTATCCTGGGTTCGCGAACGAGTCGGCCGGGCGGCCGCGGTGAGCGGAACGGGCGGAAGACCGCCACGCCGCGCACCGAGGAAAGTCCGGACTCCACAGAGCAGGGTGGTTGCTAACGGCAACCCGGGGTGACCCGCGGGACAGTGCCACAGAGAACAGTCCGCCGGCCGCGAGGCCGGTAAGGGTGAAACGGTGCGGTAAGAGCGCACCAGCGGCGCGGGTGACCGCGTCGGCTCGGTAAACCCCACCCGGAGCAAGGCCGAAGCACGCACCTCACGGTGCGTGTGCGCGGGTGTTACGAGGGCTGCTCGCCCCAGCCCGCGGGTGGGCCGCTCGAGGTACCCGGCGACGGTGTGCCCAGATGGATGGTCGCCGCCCGCGATGGTCGAGAGGCCTCGCGGGTACAGGATCCGGCTTACGCGCCGACTCGTTCGCCTTCGGCCCGCGGTTTCGGTTCACCGGGGGATCCGCGCGCTAGGGTTCGACACGTGACACGCTTCCTCTTCGCCCCCGACATCGACTTCGCCGGCATCCGCGATCAACTCGGGGTGGACGAGTCATACGGCGACGACGCGCTCGCCGAGGCGCGGGAGGCCGTCGACCGGTTCGCCGACACCCGCGAGGACCACACCGGCGTCCCGTTCGTCACCATCGACCCGCCGACGTCGCGGGACCTCGACCAGGCCGTCCATCTCGTCGCCGACGGGGACGGGTTCGTCGTGGACTACGCCATCGCCGACGTCGCGGCACTCGTGATCCCCGAAGGCGCGCTCGACCAGGAGAGCCGACGCCGCGGGACCACCGTGTACTTCCCGGACGGCTCCGTGCCCCTGCATCCGCGGGAACTGTCCGAGGGGATCGGATCGCTTCTGCCCGAACAGGTTCGGCCGTGCGTGCTATGGACGATCCGGGTGGCGGGGGACGGCACGGTCATCGATGTGCGGGTTCGGCGATCGCGGATTCGATCCGTGGCGCGCTTCGACTACGCCGGTGTCAGCGCGGATGCCGAGGCCGGACGGTTGCATCCGTCGATCGCGGCGTTACCGGCTTTCGGCGAGCTCCGGCAGAAGGTGGCGCTCGACCGCGGCGCCGTCGAACTGGATCTGCCGGACCAAAAGGTGTCACGTACCGAGGCGGGGTGGCGGTTGGACCTGCAGGCCCACACGCCGGCGGACATGTGGAACTCGCAGCTCTCCCTGCTCGCCGGGATGTGCGCCGGCTCGATCATGGCCGAGGCCGGCGTCGGGTTGTTGCGGACGTTGCCGCCGGCCGACCCCGACGCGGTCGAGGACCTGCGCGCCGCCGCACGAGCGCTGGGCGTCGAATGGCCCGAGGGGTTGGCGGTGGGCTGGTTCCTGGCCGGACTGCCCGGCAATAGGACGAGCACCCTGGCCCTCCAGTCGGCCGCGAGTGGTCTCATGCGCGGCGCCAACTATCTCGCACTCGACGGCACCGACGAGGCGCGCGCGATCCCGGACGACAAGAAGCGGCACGGCGCGATCGCGGGCGTCTACGCCCACGTCACCGCACCCCTGCGTCGGCTGGGTGACCGGTTCGCCACCGAGGTGTGCCTTGCCGTCACCACCGGCGACGACGTGCCCGACTGGGTGACGCGTGCCCTGCCGACCCTCCCGAAGATCCTGCGCTCGGCCGACACCCTGAGCTCCACGGCCGACCGGGCGGCCATCGACCTCGCCGAGGCGGTCATCCTGGGCGGCCGCGTCGGGGAGCGCTTCGACGCGGTGGTGATGTCGGCGGCCAGCGAACGCAAGCCGGCCCAGATCTTCATCGCCGATCCGCCCGTCGTCGCGGGTTGCGAAGGTGATCTGCGTCCGGGCACCCGACTCGAGGTCGAGCTGGTGACCGCGGACGAGGTGACGAGAACGGTCAGGTTCCGGCCGGCGTAGGGCGATGCGACTTCGTTTCGACGCCGGGTCACCGGGTGGTTTCGACACGGTTACTCGCTGGGCGGGTTCAAGGGATCAGCCCTGCGCTCGTGACCGGCTCAACCAGCAGCGGGACGGCTCACAGGTCCTTGGCGGCCCTGCGGTACTCCGCGACGGCGCGGTCGGACGCGGCCTCGAGACGCGCGTCGAGACGGCCGACGATGAACATGTCGGCGGCGCTGAGCTTTCCGTCCTCGACGATCGTGGCGAGCTGGGCGCGGTTGATGCGGATGTCGTTGTGGTCGCCGAGGGCGGACTGGATCTTCTTGGCGACCGCGCCGATCGCACGGTACTTCTTCTTGTTCAGCGGCTCGGTCGCATCGATGCTGTAGCGCAACCGCTTTGCGCGTTTACGGATCGTGTGCAGCTGTTCCTGCCACTCGTCCGATCCTTCGGTGAGGCCGGCGAGTTCGGCCTGGGCTTTGTGGATGTGCTTGCGGCTCTTCGCGATTGCCTTGTCGACGACCTCGGTTGCGGGGAGTTCCGCGTCGGGTCCCGGCGGGGGAGAGGCGAGGAGGGCGTCGACGGAGTCGAGGAGGGTGAAGTAGCGCTTCGACGACATCGCCGCATGCGCCGCGCGGATCGCGCGATCGTGGGTCCGGGTCTCGGCACCCGCAAGGGCGGCGAGCAGCTCGGGCGAGGCGTTCTCGCCGCGCAGCAGGGACTGGTCGAGTTCGAGCTGGACCTCGGAATCCCGTGCATCACCGAGGATTCGGGCCAGCAGCTTGAGTTCGGCACCGATGTGGGCGGTGCGTTCGGCGTCGAGAACCGTCGGGTATCCCGACAGCACGCTGCGCAGGCGACGGCACGACACCCGCATCTGGTGGACGGCGTCCTCCGCGTCCTCGCGGACGAGCGGGTCGTAGGCGATCAGGCTGTTTCGGTGCATCGCGATGTCGGTGATGACGAGTTCGAGCGCGGTGGGGCGCTTGGACAACCGGGGTTTGTGGACGGTCGGCGTCGAACCGATCGCGCGGGCCAGCTTCGACGCACTCGACGACGAGCGGCCGCCACCGGCGCGCAGGACCTTGTCGGCGGCCTTCAACAGCTTGCCGGTGCCGCCGGAGAGGAGTTCGAACTCCCATTCGGCCCACTGCTGGGAGTGCCCGCCCGGCAGCAGGGACTGGGTGGTCACCAGATCCTCGGCGAGTTCGGCGAGCGGCTCGTCGTCGACGCCGAGCAGGCGCGTCACCGTGCGCGTGGTCGAGATGACGGCGACGGGCGTGAGGGGCCGGCAGCGGGTCAGTGCGAGGACCGGGGTCACCAGTGCCTCGGGGACGTCACCGTCGGCCGGGGCCTCGTCGAAACCCACGTGGAGTTCGCGACGTGTTCCGGGGATGTCGGTGGGGCGCTTGAGATGCCAGCCCTGATCGGTGCCGCCGGTGCGGCGTCGCATGGTGATCCTGTTGCCGGCGAGGTCGAGGTTCTCGGTGTCGAAATAGGTGGCATCGAGCGAGAACGTCTCGGGTGCGGTGGCCGACACCACTCCGGGTAGTGCCCGTAGATCCGGGGCCACATGGCCGGGGTCCACGTCGAACTTGAGTTCCACCTCGACCTGCTCGGATGCGGCCACCTGTTCCTCCTGACGCCTACGACGATGTCGAGTCTAGTGGCCGCGGGTGCGGCGGCCGATCATTCCGCGAAGCGGTCGGTCGCTTCCAGCAGGTGATGGCGGATGCCTTCTTCGAAGGACGCGTGACCCGCGTCGTCGACGATGCGCAGGTCGGCGGCCGGCCAGGCGCGGTGGAGATCCCAGGCGCTGCGCATCGGGCACACGACGTCGTAGCGACCCTGGACGATGACGCCGGGGATGTGCGCGATGACGTCGATGTTGTCGAGGAGCTGCCCGTCGTCGAGGAAGCCGTGGTTGACGAAGTAGTGGTTCTCGATCGAGGCGAAGGCTAGGTCGAAGCGGTGGGCGTCATCGGGGTTCTGGCCCGATTCCTCCTCTGAGCGGGGGAGGAGGTAGCTGGTGGCCTGTTCCCAGCCGGTCCAGGCGCGGGCCGCCGCCCGGGCGACCGCGGCGTCGTCGGAGGTCAGCAGACGGTGGTACGCGGCGACCAGATCGCCGTCGCGCTCGTTCTCCGGGATCGGGTCGAGATAGGTCTCCCAAACGTCGGGGAAGATGTGCGCGGCGCCGCCGTTGTAGTACCAGTCGATCTCGCTGCGGCGCAGCAGGAAGATGCCGCGCAGAACGAGTTCGGTGACCCGGTCGGGATGCGTCTGCGCGTAGGCGAGTCCCAGCGTCGACCCCCAGGAGCCGCCGAAGACCTGCCAGCGGTCGATGCCGAGATGGGTACGAAGCCTCTCCATGTCGGCGATGAGGTGGGGCGTGGTGTTCACGCTCAGATCCGCGCCGTCGGCGATGTGCGGGCGGGACTGTCCGCAACCGCGCTGGTCGAACAGCACGATCCGGTACTTCGCGGGGTCGAAGAAGCGTCGCTGGGTCGGCGAGGTCCCACCGCCGGGGCCGCCGTGCACGAAGACCACGGGCTTCCCCTCCGGGTTGCCCGTGGTCTCCCAATAGATCTGCTGGCCGTCGCCGACATCCAGGTGACCGGACTCGTAGGGCTCGATCTCCGGATAGAAGTCACGCATGGACGCCAGCGTAGGCGCCGAAGCTCAGTAGCTGTGCTCAGGGCCGGGGAACACGCCGCGACGGACCTCGTCGGCGTACTGCTCGGCGGCCGAACGCAATTCGGAGCCGACGTCGGCGAACCGCTTGACGAACCTCGCGGTCTTGCCGTGGGTGAGGCCCGCCATGTCCTGCCACACGAGGACCTGGGCGTCGGTCTCGTTGCCGGCGCCGATGCCCACGGTCGGGATGGTGAGCTTGCGGGAGATCTGTCCGGCCAGCTCGGCGGGCACCATCTCCATCACGACGGCGAAGGCACCGGCCTCCTGGACCGCGATCGCGTCGGCGATGAGCTGGTCGGCGCCGTCGCCGCGACCCTGGACGCGGAAGCCGCCGAGGCCGTTGACGCTCTGCGGGGTGAACCCGATGTGCGCCATGACCGGGATGCCGGCGGCGGTCAGTGCCGCGATCTGGGGGGCGACGCGCTCACCACCCTCGAGCTTGACCGCATGGGCGCCGGTCTCCTTGAAGATCCGGAAGGCGTTCTCGAGGGCGTGCTGCGGCCCGATCTCGTAGCTGCCGAAGGGCATGTCGGCGACGACGAGGGCGTGCGGCGCACCGCGCACGACCGCGCGGATCAGCGGGATCATCTCGTCGACGCTGACCGGGATGGTGGTGTCGTAGCCGAGGACTACGTTGGCCGCCGAGTCGCCGACGAGCAGCACCGGGATTCCGGCGGCGTCGAAGATCCGGGCCGTCGAGTAGTCGTAGGCGGTGAGCATCGACCACTTCTCGCCCTCGGACTTCATCTGGGCGAGGTGGTGGACGCGGGTCACACGACGTTTGGGCGCGTCGGTGGCGGGGGTTGCGGTGGAAGCACCATAGACCGAGGTTTCGGACATCGTCGTCTCTTTTCCTGCCTCGAGTCCCGGCTGGCCAGAAGGGCGCGGCGGGTACCCGGGTTGAACACGGACAAGCGCCATTGTGTCACCGCGGATTTGTGGTGTAACCGCCGTACGTTATGCAATTGGTCACACCCCGCTCGGGGGTGGGCAGGGACCGTTGTGCAGCGGCCGTCGCGGTCCTTCGGCATCCGGGCTGTTCGGGGGCTTCCCAGCCCTACGGGTGGTTGTCCCAGATGATGGGATGGCGCCGACAAACTCGCTGGACAGCGAGTTGGACTTGCGCGTGTAACACAGATTTAACAGCCGACTTCTAATGTCGGCGACCATGGATCGCCAAAAGGAATTCGTGCTGCGGACCCTCGAAGAGCGCGACATCCGTTTCGTTCGACTGTGGTTCACCGACGTACTGGGTTATCTGAAGTCCGTGGCGATCGCGCCGGCCGAGCTCGAAGGCGCCTTCTCCGAGGGCATCGGCTTCGACGGCTCGGCCATCGAGGGCTTCTCCCGCGTGTCCGAGGCGGACACGGTCGCCAAGCCCGATCCGTCCACCTTCCAGATCCTGCCGTGGACCACCTCCGCGGGTCGGCACCACTCGGCCCGCATGTTCTGCGACATCGCGATGCCCGACGGCACCCCGAGCTGGGCCGACTCGCGCCACGTGCTGCGTCGCCAGCTGAACAAGGCGGCAGACCTCGGCTTCAGCTGCTACGTGCACCCCGAGATCGAGTTCTTCCTCCTCAAGGACGCGCCGCTCGACGGATCGGTGCCGACCCCGGCCGACTCCGGCGGCTACTTCGACCAGGCCGTGCACGACGCCGCTCCCAACTTCCGCCGCCACGCCATCGAGGCGCTGGAGTCGATGGGCATATCGGTCGAGTTCTCCCACCACGAGGGCGCACCCGGCCAGCAGGAGATCGACCTCCGATACGCCGACGCCCTGTCGATGGCCGACAACGTGATGACCTTCCGCTACCTCATCAAGGAGGTCGCGATCAACGAGGGTGTGTGGGCCACCTTCATGCCCAAGCCGTTCAGCGAGCACCCCGGTTCGGCGATGCACACGCACATGAGTCTGTTCGAGGGCGACATCAACGCCTTCCACAATCCCGACGACCCGATGCAGCTGTCGGCCACCGGGAAGAAGTTCATCGCCGGCATCCTGCACCACGCGTCGGAGATCAGCGCCGTCACCAACCAGTGGGTGAACAGCTACAAGCGTCTGATCCACGGCGGGGAGGCCCCGACCGCCGCGACCTGGGGCGGTGCCAACCGGTCCGCGCTCATCCGGCTGCCGCTGTACACGCCCAACAAGGCGTCGTCGCGCCGCATCGAGGTGCGCAGCCCCGACTCGGCCTGCAACCCCTACCTCACCTTCGCCGTCCTGCTCGCGGCGGGTCTGAAGGGCATCGAGGAGGACTACGAACTCCCCGACGAGGCCGAGGACGACGTCTGGGCCCTCACGTCCGCCGAGCGCCGGGCGATGGGATACCAGGAGCTCCCCGGAAGCCTCGCGGAAGCACTCACCAAGATGGAGAACTCGGAGCTGGTCGCCGAAGCCCTCGGCGAGCACGTGTTCGACTACTTCCTGCGCAACAAGTGGTCCGAGTGGACGGGCTATCGCAGCATGGTCACCCCGTACGAGCTGAAGAACTACCTGCCGCTGTAGGGACCAACCCGGTCACGTTCACCGACCGCGATGACATCATCGGTGGTCGGGCCGCTACTTTTGTGATGTGACAAGACAATCGGGACGCAGCGCGGTACCCAGCACGGGACGGCTGGGACT
Source organism: Gordonia sp. GONU (assembly GCF_024733855.1). NCBI lineage: Bacteria > Bacillati > Actinomycetota > Actinomycetes > Mycobacteriales > Gordoniaceae > Gordonia > Gordonia sp. GONU. The sequence goes on along the minus strand of NZ_JANRHB010000004.1, from coordinate 140,498 downwards.
TCTGGACACCGCCGCGCCACAGAACCTCGCCGAGCTCGGCTGGAACACGCCCGAGTCCGTCGACGTGCTGTGGGCGCTGTCGCGGGCGCCCGACGCCGACCTCGCCCTGCGTACGCTCGTCCGTCTACGTGGGGCCGTCGAGGACGAGTGGTCCGAGATCGACTCGACGCTGCGCACCAACCGGTCGTTCCGGGGTCGTCTGTTCGGCCTCATCGGTTCCTCCGACGCTCTCGCCGATCATCTCGTCGCCGAGCCGGCGAGCTGGCGTCTGTTGCTCGCCGACGAGCTGCTCGACCGGGACGAGGTCGATCGCCGGATGCTCGAAGCCGTCGGCGCCGAGCCCGAGCCCGGGGAGATCGAGAAGGGTAATCGCGTCTACCGCGCGAAGCTCACCGGACCCAAGTCCGTCGTCGCCCTCCGCCGCGCCTACCGCGACCTGATCCTGCAGCTCGCCGCGCACGACGTCGCCTCGACGGTCGAGGACGAACCGGTGATGTGGCTGCCCGAGGTTGGTGCCTATCTCTCCGACCTCGCCGACGCAGCGCTGACCGCGGCACTCGCCGTCGCCTTCGCCGAGGTGTGCGGCGAGGACCCGATCCCCGTCCGGATCGCGGTCATCGCGATGGGCAAATGTGGCGCGCGCGAGCTGAATTACGTGAGCGATGTGGACGTCATCTTCGTCAGCGATCCCGCCGACGGGGTCGCGTCGCGCATCGCGGGCGAGATGATGCGGATCGGTTCGCTGGCCTTCTTCGAGGTCGACGCCGCGCTGCGGCCGGAGGGCAAGTCCGGCGCGCTGACCCGCACCCTCGAATCCCATGTCGCGTACTACGAGCGATGGGCCAAGACCTGGGAGTTCCAGGCGCTGCTCAAGTCCCGCGCGATGACCGGTGACATGGAACTCGCGAACGAGTACATCGCGGCGGTCAAGCCGATGGTGTGGAAGGCCGCCGAGCGTCCCGACTTCGTGCCCGAGGTGCAGAAGATGCGACGCCGTGTCGAGTCGCTGGTTCCGGAGGGGGAGCGCGAGCGCAATCTCAAACTGGGACAGGGAAGTCTGCGCGACGTCGAGTTCGCGGTGCAGCTGCTGCAGATGGTCCACGGACGAGTCGACGAGAACCTCCGGGTGATGCCGACGGTCGACGCGCTCGCGGCACTGACCGCCGGGGGATACGTCGGACGTGACGACGGCGCGAATCTCAGTGCGTCATACCAGTTCCTGCGGTTGCTCGAGCACCGGCTGCAGCTGCAGCGGATGAAGCGGACCCACCTCCTCCCGAAGCCCGAGGACACCGAGGCCCTGCGCTGGCTCGCGCGTGCAGCCCACATCCGGCGCGAGGGTGAACTCGACGCGACCGGCGTGCTGCGCGAACAGATCCGCCATCAGACCCTCCGCGTGCGGCGTCTGCACCAGAAGCTGTTCTACCGTCCGCTGCTCGAGGCGGTCACCCGGTTCAAGCCCGACGAGCTGACCCTGAGTGACGAGTCGGCCGAGAGGCGTCTGGCCGCACTGGGTTACGCCATGCCCGACCGTGCGCTCAGCCATATCCGCGCGCTGTCGAACGCACCCGGACGCCGTGGTCAGATCCAGCTCCTCATCCTGCCGCAGCTGCTCGAGCACATCGGTGACACCCCGGATCCCGACGCCGGCCTGCTCAACTACCGGCGGCTGTGCGAGGCGCTCGAGGACAAGGACTGGTTCCTCCGTCTGCTCCGCGATGACGGGGTCGTCGCCGAACGGCTGATGAAGGTGCTCGGCACCTCGGAGTTCATCGCCAACATGCTGATGCGGTCGCCGGAGGTGATCCATCAGTACTCCGACGGTCCCGACGGTCCGAAGCTGTGCGACATCCGGCCCGAGGACGTGGCCAAGGGGCTCATCGCCTCGACCGTGCGTCAGCAGGACATGAAACGTGCGGTCGCCGTTGCCCGCTCGCATCGTCGTGCCGAACTCGTCCGGGTCGCCTCGGCGGATGTGCTCGGCCTGATGGACGTGCCGACCGTGTGCAAGGCGCTGTCGAGTGTGTGGGCCGCGGTCCTCAACGCCGCACTCACCGTCGCGATCAGAATCTCCGAACGAGACCGCGGCAAGCCCGCGCCCGCACGCATCGCGGTGATCGGCATGGGCCGGCTCGGCGGCGGCGAACTCGGATACGGCTCGGACGCCGACGTGCTGTTCGTGTGCCAGCCGAACCGCGACGCCGACGAATCGGAGGCCGTCCGGTGGTCGCAGACCATCGCCGAGACCGTCCGATCCGCGCTCGGCAGTCCCAGCGCCGACCCGCCGCTCGAGGTCGACACGGGGCTGCGTCCCGAGGGACGGAACGGGCCGCTCGTGCGAACCCTGGCCGCCTACTCCGCCTACTACGCGCAGTGGGCCCAGGCGTGGGAGGTGCAGGCGCTGCTGCGCGCGCACCAGGTAGCCGGCGACGAGGCCCTGGGGATCGACTTCCTGCACATGATCGATCACGTGCGCTACCCGGTCGGCGGGGTCAGCAACGAGGCGGTCAAGGAGATCCGGCGCATCAAGGCCCGCGTCGACGCCGAGAGGCTGCCGCGCGGAGCCGATCCGGCGACCCACACCAAGCTCGGCCGCGGCGGACTCGCCGACATCGAATGGACGGTACAGCTGCTCCAGCTGCGCTACGCCCACCGCTACCGCAGTCTCCACAACACGTCGACGCTCGAATCGCTCGATGCGATCGGTGCCGCGGAGTTGTTGTCGGAGAACGACGTCGCGTTGCTCAAGAACGCGTGGATCACCGCGACCAAGGCACGCAACGCCCTGGTTCTGGTGCGCGGCAAGCCCGTCGACCAGCTGCCCGGCCCGGGCAAGCAGCTACGACAGATCGCGTTCGCCGCCGGCTGGCCGGAGGACAAGGCGTCGGACTTCCTGGAGAACTACCTGCGGGTGACGCGCCGGGCGAAGGCCGTGGTGCGCAAGGTCTTCGGCGCATAGGCGCCGCCGCTGGTGTACGGGGGGACAGATGAAGAGGTTTCTGTGGGTGTCGGCGTACATCCTCGGCTGGGCGATGCTGGCCGGGGTCCTGCTGGGGGTGTGGCTGCACTTCTACCCGTCGCGCGGGAGTGCCGCCCTGTATCTGACGAGCGGGGTGCAGTTCGCGCTCATCCCGGCGCTCATGGCCATCGCGATCTTCGCGGCGCTGCGTCGCTGGTTCATGCTGGTGATCGCGCTCGCGGTGTCCGGTGTGCTGGCCTACACCCAGATCCCGCTGGTGATCCCGGCGAGCGCCCCGCAGGGGCAGGAGTTCACCGTCGTCTCCGCCAACCTGCTGTTCGGTGGTGGCGACATCGGCGTGCTGGAGAAGATCGTGGCCGACGCGGACCCCGACCTGGTCTCCCTACAGGAAGTGACTCCCGAAGCGCTGGAACGCATTCGCGGGAGTGAGATCGCGCGCCGGCTGCCGAACGAGTTCGCGATCCCGTATCCGCAGGCCGCGGGCACCGCGTTGTTCACCAGGCAGCCGCTGTCGGAGCAGTTCAACATCCCCGACACCATCCTCCACAATCTCCAGGCGCGCACAGATCTACCCGGTGCGCCCGGGACGCAGGTCCTCGCCATCCACCCGGCCGCACCGCTGTGGGGCGAGAAGGACGGCTGGTTCCACGACATGGGCATCCTGGCCGACCACTTCGCGAAACTGCCCGCGGGGCGCGTTCTCGCGATCGGTGACTTCAACTCCACCTGGAACCACGCGACGTATCGCAAACTGCTGGGCAACGGGCTCGTCGACGGTACCGACGTGGCGGGTGCGGGCTTCCTGCCGACATATCCGACCGACAAGCGGATCGGCAACCGCCCGCTCGTCGCCATAGATCGGGTCATCCTGCGCGGATTTGTGGCCACGTCGATGGACAGTCATCACCTGCCCGGTTCCGATCATCGGGCGCTGGTGGTAACACTGGTTGCATCATGAGCGCCAGCATCTCCGGACCCGGCACCGCGGGCCCCAGTATTTCCCAACGCCTTCGCGAGGCCACCTCCGTCGCCCACCAGCGTGCGGAGCACGCCCCATTCATCGACGACCTCATGTCCGGTCGTCTCGACAGCGGTGACTACCAGCGGCTGGCCGTGCAGTTGTACTTCGTCTACGAAGCCCTCGAAGCCGTCGGCGACGGTCTCGCCGATGATCCGGTCGCGGGCGCCGTCGTCGACGACAAGTTGCGCCGGCTGCCCAGGCTCGGAGCAGATCTAGCGTCGTTCGGCATCGACCCGAGGTCGTGCGCGCCGCTGCCGGCCGTCGCGCGGTACGTCGAGGCCATCGAGGCCACGCGAGATGACCCGGCTCGATTCGTGGCACACCACTACACGCGGTACCTGGGAGACCTGAGCGGGGGACAGGTCGTGGCCCATCGCATGCGTGAGCACTACGGTGTCGATGCCTCGGCTCTGAGCTTCTACAGCTTCGACGGCATCGAGAAGCTCAAGCGCTACAAGGATGCCTACCGTGCGAGACTCGACGCCCTGCCGCTCGACGCCGCGGCCACTGAACGACTCGTCGAGGAGGCCATCGCGGCATTCGACCACAATCAGGCGGTCTTCGGCGATCTCGACGGGGCCGACGCCGCCTGAGAGTGACAGGACAGCTCGGTCGGGGTTCTAGTTCACCTGGAGCTTGACGGTGCGATCCAGCACGACCTCGTGGAGGTCGTCGCGGCCCTTGACCAGTTCGATGCGCAACTGATTGTCGTCGAGGCGGCTGGTGGTGCGAACCACGCGCGGGGTGCCTTCGAGGCTGATGCGGTCCCCGGGGACAAGATCTTCGACATAAACATCTCTGGTCATACGACCAAATTAAGGCCGGACAGTGTGGCTTGGCAGAGCAAGAGGTCACATTTGTGCGGCAGATCACATAAGCGGATGTTCAGTTCACGGCAACGAAACGTTTTACTACCTCGCGGTGGGTGGCAGGGGGATCGTGGAGGACGAGACGTCACCGCGATCCCAGGCGGGCTACCCCGGGCGCGAACCGGCGCCGTGTCGCAGTAGAGACATCGCCGCGATGGCTCTGGACGACGAACGCCCCGCCCGCGAGAACGCGGACGGGGCGGTCGTAGGCGATTGCCCGGATCAGCAGTCGTAGTAGAGCGAGAACTCGTACGGGTGCGGACGGATCTGCACCGGCTCGATCTCGTTCTCACGCTTGAGCGCGATCCAGGTCTCGATGAGGTCCTCGGTGAAGACGCCACCGGCGGTGAGGTACTCGTGGTCCTCCTCGAGGCGGTCGATGACGGCAGACAGCGAGGTCGGGGCCTGCGGGATCGACTTGGCCTCCTCCGGCGGGAGCTCGTAGAGGTCCTTGTCGACCGGCTCGTGCGGCTCGATCTTGTTCTTGATGCCGTCCAGGCCGGCCATCATCATCGCAGCGAACGCCAGATACGGGTTACCCGAGCTGTCCGGGCAGCGGAACTCGAGGCGCTTGGCCTTCGGGTTGTTGCCGGTGATCGGGATACGCACACAGGCCGAACGGTTGCGCTGGCTGTAGACCAGGTTGATCGGGGCCTCGTAACCCGGGACCAGACGCTTGTAGGAGTTGACCGTCGGGTTGGTGAACGCCAGCAACGACGGCGCGTGGTGCAGGATGCCGCCGATGTAGTAGCGAGCCAGATCCGACAGGCCTGCGTAGCCGGCCTCGTCGTGGAACAGCGGCTTGCCGTCCTTCCACAGCGACTGGTGGGCGTGCATGCCCGAGCCATTGTCACCGAAGAGCGGCTTCGGCATGAAGGTGACCGACTTGCCGTTCTGCCATGCGGTGTTCTTGATGATGTACTTGAACAGCTGCACGTCATCGGCCGCGTGGAGCAGCGTGTTGAACTTGTAGTTGATCTCCGCCTGGCCCGCGGTACCGACCTCGTGATGGCCGCGCTCGAGCTCGAAGCCCGAGTTGGTCAGGTTGGTCGACATCTCGTCGCGCAGGTCGACGTAGTGGTCGTACGGAGCAACCGGGAAGTAACCACCCTTGGGGCGGACCTTGTAGCCCAGGTTGGGGCTGCCGTCCGGGTCGCTCGGCGAGGCGGTGTTCCACCAGCCCGACTCCGACTCGATCTCGTAGAAGGTGCCGTTCATCTCCGAACCGAAGGACACCGAATCGAAGATGTAGAACTCGGCTTCGGCACCGAAGAAGCAGGTGTCGGCGATGCCGGTCGAGGCAAGGTAGTCCTCGGCCTTGCGCGCGACGTTACGCGGGTCGCGGCTGTAGGCCTCGCGGGTGAACGGGTCGTGGACGAAGAAGCTGACGTTCATCGTCTTCGCCTTGCGGAACGGGTCGATCCGCGCGGTGGCCGGGTCGGGCAGCAGCATCATGTCCGACTCGTTGATCGACTGGAAGCCGCGCACCGACGAACCGTCGAATGCCAGACCGTCCTCGAACACGTCCTCGTCGAACGCCGAAGCGGGGATCGAGAAGTGCTGCATGACACCGGGCAGGTCGCAGAATCGGATGTCGACGTACTCGACACCTTCCTTCTTGATGCCCTCGAGTAGTTCTTCTTTACTGCTGTACACCGTGCGGTGACTCCTTCGTGATCGGGTGGTCAGTGGTACTGACACGCCACACACATCCGCCGCCGAGAAACAGCAGCGGATCTCAGCGGCAACCGTATGGAGGCGAAGTTGCCCAGGCGTCAAGTCCGTGTTTCCCCCGTGTTACACACCCGGTGTTCTTGGCGACACACGGCTCATACCTCGGAGAACGCACTCGGCGAATCCCACCCTAGCCCGCTGGGACGACCGGGGAAGACCGAAGGGGTGACGCCCACGACTACGATGGACACCAGTGAACGCCGCGGTCGTCGACGATGACGCCGCGGTCGCGAGAGGAGTCATCACGATGGGACGAGTCACCGGTTCCTGGCTGTCGGGACCGCAGATCGGTCCCGGCGAAGGCGTCGACAATGATTTCCGCGGTCAGGACCTCGGTCTGCCCGCGTCCGGACCCGGGTCGCTGGCCACCGGATGGCCGCGCGTGGCCGGGTTGCTCGTCGACTGGCTGATCGCCGGCGGGCTCGCGATCCTGTTCGTCGGCTTCGATTCGTCGATCCTGGGCACCACTCAGCTCGGCATCTGGTTCGTGATGGGCATCTTCGCGGTGTCACTCTTCGGATTCACCCCCGGCCAGTACGTCCTCGGAATGCGCGTGGCCCGCGTCGACTACGGGCCCGAACGGAACACCGCCGAGGCCACCGGCAAGGAGAGCCCCGCCGCCGTCGGCATCGTGCGCGCCTTCTTCCGGCAGCTGCTGATGGTGTTCCTCGTGCCGGCCCTGATCAACGACTACAACGGTCGCGCCCTGCACGATCGCGCGACCGGGACGGCGATCCTCCGCACACGCTGAGCCCCACCCCGCAGAACCACCACCAATGGAAAGATCCACCACCCGATCGGTGGTGGATCTCTCCATAAAGGGTGGGTTTGCGCAGTTGGTCAGCCGCGACGACGCGCGGTGCGCTGCATGCTCTTCATCTTCGCGTTCCCGGGCAGCGGGCCCTTCGGCATGCCGGGACCGGGAGCCTTGCTGCTGAGTGCGGCGAGACGACCCTCGAGGGTCTCCATGCGCTTGCGGTCGATGTTGCTGGGCAGCTTGTTGAGGTGGCGTTCCAGCTTCGACAGCGGGACCTGACCGTCGTCGTTACCGACCATGATCTCGTAGATCGGGGTGTCTCCGACGACACGCGCGGCCTTCTTCTTCTCCTGGTTCAGCAGCGACTTCACGCGAGTCGGGGAGCCCTCACCGACGAGGATCACGCCCGGCTTGCCGATCACGCGGTGCACGGCGTCGAGGTGCGAGGTACCCGACACGGCCTGGGCCACGCGCCACTGACCCCGCATGTTGCTCAGCGCCCACCCGGCGGCACCGGGCTGGCCCTCGGCCTTGGTGTAGACGTTCTTCTGCACGCGACGGCCGAACAGGATGAACGCGCCCAGCACGCCCAGCACGACGCCGAGCGGGATGAGCAGCCACGGCGAGCCCAGCAGGAAGCCGAGTGCCGTGAACACCGCGATGGACAGCACGATCACACCCACCATGTAGGGGATGAGTCGCTTGTCTTCCTTGCGCTGCATCTGGAACGCCTGCCACAACTGCTGGCGCCGTTCCTTCGATGCAGCCTTGCGGGCCTGCTTCTTCGCGGCCTTTGCTTCCTTGCTCACGGACTGCGCCTTTGCCATATGGCCAGTTTACGTCCGGTCGTCGGGCGACCTGCCGCATGGTCGGCGGGCGCGGCTACGAATGCGTCAGCGGGCGAGCCGTGCCATCAGGCTCGACGCCTCCTGGCTGGCCGAACCTTCGGCGGCGAGGTGCGCCAGGGCGGGCGAGATCTCGCGGCCGTGGTGAGCCATGGCCTGCGCGTACAGCCGACCGGCACGGTAGGACGACCGCACCAGCGGACCGGCCATGACCCCGGCGAACCCGACCTCCTGGGCGAACTCGGAGTGGTCGACGAACTCCTCCGGCTTGACCCACCGCTCGACGGGATGGTGTCGCGGCGAGGGACGCAGATACTGGGTGATCGTCAGGATGTCGCAACCGGCCTCATGCAGGTCGACGATGGCCGACTGCACCTCCTGCGGCGTCTCGCCCATGCCGAGGATCAGGTTCGACTTGGTCACCAGGCCGAAATCCCGGGCGGCGGTGATGACCTCGAGGGAGCGTTCGTACCGGAACGCCGGACGGATGCGCTTGAAGATGCGGGGCACCGTCTCGAGGTTGTGCGCCAACACTTCCGGCCGGGCCTCGAAGACCTCGGCCAGCAGGTCGGGCTTGGCGTGGAAATCCGGGATCAGGTTCTCGACGCCGGTGCCCGGGTTGAGCCGGTGGATGGCGCGGACGGTCTCGGCGTAGAGCCAGGCGCCCTCGTCGGGCAGGTCGTCGCGGGCGACGCCGGTGATCGTCGAGTAGCGCAGGCCCATGGCCTGGACGCTCTCGGCGACGCGACGCGGCTCGTCGCGGTCGAGTTCGGCGGGCTTGCCGGTGTCGATCTGGCAGAAGTCGCAGCGTCGGGTGCACTGCTCACCCCCGATGAGGAAGGTGGCCTCGCGGTCTTCCCAGCATTCGTAGATGTTGGGGCAACCGGCCTCTTCGCAGACCGTGTGCAGGCCCTCGCGCTTCACGAGTCCCTTGAGTCCGGTGAACTCAGGGCCCATCGTCGCGCGGGTCTTGATCCAGCTGGGCTTGCGCTCGATCGGGGTCTGCGCGTTGCGCACCTCGAGTCGCAGAAGTTTGCGGCCTTCGGGAGCCGGTGAGGTGGGAGCGGTGGTCTCCGGTGCGGTGGCCGAGGCCGGGGGTGTGGCGTCGGGGGCACCGGGTCCGGGGGTGAGAGGGGACGCGGTCACCGGACCGATCCTACGCTCGCGGTCGTGGCGGCTTCGGTTGCCGTCGGGTCGGCCTCCCGCGGGGTGTCCAGGGCAGTCAGAACCGCGGTCGCGGTGGCGTCGAGAAGGGACGCGACCGAAAGCGGTTGTGCCAGTTCACGGGCCAGCGAGGTGACGCCCGCGTCGGCGATCCCGCACGGCACGATGGCCTCGAAGGCGGACATGTCGGGATCGACGTTGAGGGCGAACCCGTGCAGCGCGACCCCGCGCGCCACGCGGATGCCGATCTGGCCGAGCTTGCGTTCACCCGCGTCGTCGTCGATCCAGACTCCGGATCGTCCCTCGACGCGCCCGGTGGTGACCCCGAGGTCGGCGCACACGGAGATGAGGGCACTCTCGAGGCGCCGCACGTATTCGACGACGTCGAGCGGCTCCGCCAGCTTCACGATCGGGTAGCCGACGAGCTGTCCCGGTCCGTGCCAGGTGATGCGCCCACCGCGGTCGACGTCGATGACCGGCGCGCCGTTCGTGGGCCGGTCGGCGTCCTCGGTGCGTTTGCCGGCCGTGTAGGTCGACGGGTGTTCGAGCAGGAGGAGCACGTCGTGGTCGAGCGTGCCGTCGGCGCGCTCGGTCGCCAGACGGTGCTGCATCTCGTAGGCCGCACGGTAGTCGACGATGCCCAGGCGCCGGACCTCGATCGGAGCCGAGTCGGCGCGGACGGAACGGTGGGTCATGTCGCCGGCTTCATCGCGTAGGTCAGGGCCTGGCGGATCTCGGGATGGTTGAACGTGAATCCGTGTTCGGTGAGCACGCGGGGTTCAACGCGTTGACTGAACAGAATCATTTCCTCCGCCATCTCACCACCGACGCGGCGTGCCACGAATTCGGGCACCTGCAGTACCGCGGGACGGTGCACGGCCTTGCCGAGGGCCTTGCAGAACTCGCCGAACGGCAGGGATCCCGGAGCACTCAGGTTGACCGGGCCGGCGATGCCGGGGGAGTCGAGGAGGAACTCGATCGCCCTGACCTCGTCGATGAGGCTGATCCAGGAGAAGTACTGCTTGCCGTTGCCGATCGGACCGCCCAGCCCGAGCTTGAACAGCGGCCGCAACTTGCCGAGCAGACCACCCTGCGCGCTGAGGACCGGCGCGGTCCGCAGCAGGACGACCCGGGTGTCGGGGCCCGCGTTGGCGGTGGCGGCGCGCTCCCAGTCGACGACCAGCCCGGCGAGGAATCCCTCACCGGGACCATCGGTTTCGACCGCCGCCCGGGTCCCGGTGTCACCGTAGAAACCGGTGGCGCTGGCGCTGATGAACGTCGGGATGCCCAGGTCGCGCACGGCCTCGGCGAGTACTTCGGTCGGCGTGATGCGGGAGTTGCGCAACTCCTGCTTGAACCGCCCGGTCCATCGACCGTTGCCGACGCCGACCCCGCCGAGCGAGACGACCGCGTCGACGCCGTCGAGACTCTCGGCGGGCATCCCGATGGTCTCGGGATCCCAACTGAACTCGTCATCGGCGAGTGCCTCGCGGCGGACCAGACGGATGACCGTGTGGCCCGCCGCGCGCAGCGAGTTGACCAGGGCGTTTCCGATGAGCCCCTGTGAACCTGCGACGGCTATGCGCATCGATCGCCTCGACGTCGTCGTGTACCTAGAGACCGAGGTCCGCGGCGAACGAGGCCTCTTCGAGGCGCTTCTTCACCGTGGTGAGGAAACGGCCCGCGTCGGCGCCGTCGATGAGACGGTGATCGTAGGTCAGCGGCAGGTACGACATCGACCGCACCGCGATCGACTCCGAGCCGTCCTCCCCGGTGATGACGACCGGACGCTTGACGATCGCGCCGGTGCCCAGCATCGCCGCCTGCGGCGGGACCAGGATCGGGGTGTCGAACAGGGCGCCCTGGCTGCCGATGTTGGTGATGGTGAAGGTGCCGCCGGCGAGCTCGTCGGGCTTGAGGCCGTTGGAGCGTGCACGGGAAGCGATGTCGGCGATGGCGCGGGCGAGACCGGCCACCGACAGGTCATCGGCGTTGTGGATGACCGGCGACAGCAGACCCTGCGGGGTGTCGACGGCGATGCCGAGGTGCACCTTGTCGTAGTAGGTGATCTCCTTGGCGTCCTCGTCGATCGACGCGTTGACGTTCGGGTGGACCTTCAGCGCCTCGACGACGGCCTTGGCGATGAACGGCAGGAAGGTGAGGTTGACACCCTCGGAAGCCTTGAAGTTGTCCTTGGCCGCCTTGCGCAGGCCGACGATCTTGCTCATGTCGACCTCGAAGACCTGAGTGAGCTGAGCGCTCTGCTGCAGCGACTCGCGGGTCTTCTTGGCGGTGATCTGACGGATGCGGTTGATCTTCTGGGTGGTCCCGCGCAGCTCGGCGAGCTCGGGTCGGATCTCCGGCGATGCCGACGGCGCAGCCTCGGCGGCGGCCGGCTCGGCCTTCTTCTCCGGCGCGGCGGCCGGCTTCTTGGCGGCCTCGGCGGCGGCCAGCACATCCTGCTTGCGGATGCGGCCGCCGACCCCGGTGCCCTTGATCGAGTTCAGGTCGATGTCGTTCTCCGCGGCCAGCTTGCGCACCAGCGGGGTCACGTACGGGGTCGACTCGACGGTCGGCGGGGCCGACTTCGCGGGGGCCTCTGCCTTGGGCTCTTGCTTCGGCTCCGCCTTGGGTTCTTCCTTCGGCTCTGCCTTGGGTTCTTCCTTCGGCTCCGACTTGGCCTCGGGCTCCGGCTCCGGCTCCGGTTCGGGTTCCGGCTCGGGCTCCTTCTTCGCCGGGGCCGCCGAGGCGTCACCGATGACCGCCAGCTTGCCGCCGACCTCGACGACGTCGTCCTCCTGGGCGAGGATCTCGAGCAGGGTGCCGGCAACCGGGGAGGGGATCTCGGTGTCGACCTTATCGGTGGAGACCTCCAGCAGCGGTTCGTCGGCGGCGACCTCGTCACCGACGGCCTTCAGCCAGTTGGTCACCGTGCCCTCGGTGACGGACTCGCCGAGTTCGGGCATCAGCACGTCGGTGCCTTCCGCCGAACCCGAACCGGTGTCGGCGGTGGGCTTCTCGGCCGGCGCCTCTTCTTCGGTGGAGGGCTCCTCGGCGGCCTGCTCGGGCTCGGGCTCGGGGGCAGCGTCGGTGGGTTCGTCGCCCCCCGCGGAATCGTCGGAGCCGGAATCGTCGGAGCCGGCCTCGTCGGCGTCGCCGATCAGTGCGAGTTCACCACCGACCTCGACGACATCGTCCTCCTGGGCGATGATCTTCGTCAGCACGCCCGCGGTCGGAGCCGGGATCTCGGTGTCGACCTTGTCGGTCGACACCTCCAGCAAGGGCTCGTCGGCCTCGACGGTGTCGCCTTCCTCCTTCAGCCACCGGGTGACTGTCCCCTCGGTGACACTTTCACCAAGGGCGGGCATCTGGACGGAGAAGGCCATCGTTGTGAACTCCTGAACTCGACGTGGTGGTCTGTGGATGTGGCCCGTCGGTGTGTGCTCCGTGGGCACGGGGGTGGGAAGCGGTCAGGGGACCGCCGAGATGAGGGGCGGGTCAGCCACTCATCCCCGCGGATCACCCTACCCGTACGCCGCGTCGCCGACTGGATTCGGCTCGTACTCGGCGGTAACGATTCTCAAGCGTGGGATGCCGGTCATGTCAGCCGTTGGCCGCGATGTCCTCGAGCACGGCGGCGATGGTCCGGACGGGTACGCCCGTGCCGCCCTTGGTGGTGTAGCCCCACGGGCTGCCGGTGTTGAACGCCGGTCCCGCGATGTCGATGTGGGCCCACTGGACATCCTCCGGCACGAACTCCTTGAGGAAGATGCCCGCGGCGAGCATCCCGCCCCAGCGATGCGGGGTGATGTTGGCCAGATCGGCGACACGGGATTTGAGGTCGGCACGCAGTTCGGCGGGCAACGGCATCGCCCAGGCGTTCTCGCCGACCTCGGCCGACCGTGCGGCCACCCGATCGCGGAACTCGTCGGTGCCCATGACGCCCGGGGTGCGGGTGCCGAGCGCGACCATCTGCGCACCGGTCAGCGTCGCGGTGTCGATGAGGTAGTCGGGGTCGTCCTCGGCCGCGCGCACGATCGCGTCGGCCAGGATCAGCCGGCCCTCGGCGTCGGTGTTGAGGACCTCGACCGTGCGTCCGCCGTACTGGGTCAGCACGTCACCGGGACGCTGGGCGGTGGCCGACGGCATGTTCTCGGCCATCGGCACGGTCGCGGTGACCGAGACGTCGAGGTCGAGGCGGGCGGCCAGGATGGTCGCGGCGATGACCGCAGCGGCCCCGCCCATGTCCGAGGTCATCTGGTCCATGTTCGCGGCGGGCTTGATGGAGATGCCGCCGGTGTCGAAGGTGATCCCCTTGCCGACGAGGGCGACCTTCTTGGCCGGCTTCTTGCCGGTGTGGGTCAGCCGCACCAGGCGCGGAAGGCGCGCGGAGCCCTTGCCGACACCGATGATGCCGCCGTAGCCCTGCGCCTCGAGTTCCTTGTCGTCGAGGATCTCGACCTTCAGACCGGCCTTGCTGCCGAGGGTGCGGGCGCGGGCCGCGAACTCCTCGGGGAAGAGGTGGCTGGGTGGGGTGTTGACGAAGTCGCGGGCGATGGCCACGGAGTCGGCAACCGCAATCGCGCGGTCGAGCTCGGCCCTGGCCTCCTTGGACTTCGACTCGACCAGCAATGTGATGTGTCGCGGCGGCGTCTTCTTCGGCTTCGACGACTCGGAGCGGAACTCGTCGAACCGGTAGGCGCCGAGGAACAGGCCTTCGGCGGCGGCGGCGAGGTCCACCGACGACAGGGTGGTCGCGACCGACTCGAAGCCGTCGAGTTCGCGGGCGACGATGCCCGCGGCCTGACGGACCTGATCGGCGTCGTCGAGATCGTCGGCGTCGCCGAGACCGACCGCTACGACGAGGTCGACCGGCAGCGACTCGGGTGCCGCCAGACGGGTCACCTCGCCGTGCGAACCGGTGGCCCCGAGTGCGGTCAGGGCTGCGGTGATCGCGACCGCCTGCGCGTCGTCGAGGACGCCGTCACCGATGGCGAGCGTCGGTTCGGCGGTGGACTCCTCCTTGCCGCCGGCCTTCTCGTCGCCCTCCGGCGCACTGATCAGGCCGATGACCAGGACGGTGTCGCCCTTGCCGATCGAGGTGGACAGGTCGAATTCGGGGCCGCGTACGCGGTCGACGGTGTCGTTCTTGCTCACCCGCTCAACTCTGCCACAGCGCGCCGCATGTCGGCGGCGACCGCGGGACCGCTCCGGTCGGCGTGCGTGGCCCGATAGCGTATGGCCCATGAGTGAACTCCTCGCCGGACCCATCGCCGACCGTCATGCCGCACTCGGTGCGAGTTTCGCCGCGTTCGGCGGCTGGAACATGCCGGTGTCCTACGCGGGCACCGTCGCCGAACACACCGCGGTGCGGGAGGCCGTGGCGATCTTCGACGTCAGCCACCTCGGCAAGGCGCTGGTGTCGGGACCCGGCGCCGCCGAGTTCGTGAACTCCACCCTCACCAACGATCTCGGCAAGATCGTTCCCGGCAAGGCGCAGTACACGTTGTGCTGCAACTCCTCCGGCGGCGTCGTCGACGACCTGATCGCCTACCTCGTGAGCGACGACGAGGTGTTCCTGGTCCCCAACGCCGCGAACACCGCGGCCGTCGTGGCACAGATGTCTGCCGTTGCGCCCGAACAGATCTCGATCACCGACCAGCACCGCGACCTCGCGGTGTTCGCGGTGCAGGGCCCGCGCTCGCCGGAGGTCCTCACCGCACTGGGCCTGCCCGCCGACATGGAGTACATGGCCTTCGTCGACGCCGAGCTGTCGACGGCGGACGGGAACAAGCCGGTCCGCGTGTGCCGCACCGGGTACACCGGGGAACGCGGTTACGAGCTCCTGCCGCGGTGGGACGACGCCGGCGCCGTCTTCGACGTGCTGCTCGAGGCGATCACCGCGGCCGGTGGACAGGCCGCCGGTCTCGGTGCCCGTGACACCCTGCGCACCGAGATGGGTTACGCCCTCCACGGTCACGAACTGAGCCCGGAGATCACCCCGGTTCAGGCGCGTTCGAGCTGGGCGGTCGGCTGGGACAAGCCGTCGTTCTTCGGGCGCGACGCCCTGCTCGCCGAGAAGGAGGCCGGCCCGGCGCGTCGGCTCTACGGACTCAAGGCCACCGGCCGCGGCGTGCCGCGCGCCGACTGCGCGGTCCGGTTGGGGGACAACCCGATCGGCGTGTGCACGTCCGGGACGTTCTCGCCGACCCTCAAGCAGGGCATCGCACTGGCCTTGCTGGACACCGCGTCGGGCGTCGCCAAGGGCGATCAGGTGGTCGTCGACGTGCGGGGGCGTGATCTCACGTGCGAGGTCGTCATCCCGCCGTTCGTGCCCTCCCACGTGTGACCCCGCGGTGTGACGCTGCTCCGTGGGCCGTCTCACGCCTCGCGGACGGGCTCGATAATGCTTTTGCGGCCAGCGGTACCATGGGCCGCATGACCTTGGAGTTCAACCGTACCGAGCATCCCCATCCGGTGTCGGACAGCCGTCGCGCGGAGATCCTCTCCGCCCCGGGATTCGGCCGCTACTTCACCGACAACATGGTGATGGTCGACTACGACGCGGACAAGGGCTGGCACAACGCGCAGGTACGTCCGTACGGTCCGATCGCGCTCGATCCCTCGGCGATGGTCCTGCACTACGGTCAAGAGGTCTTCGAGGGTCTCAAGGCCTACCGGCAACCCGACGGTTCGATCGCGGCGTTCCGCCCGGAGGCCAACGCGGCGCGTCTGCAGCTCAGTGCCGAGCGGCTGGCGATGCCGGCGCTCCCCGTCGAGGACTTCATCGCCTCGCTCGAGGCGCTACTCGCCGCCGACCACGAATGGGTTCCCCCGTCAGGTGGTGAGGAGGCGCTCTACCTGCGTCCGTTCATGTTCGCCTCGCAGGCCGGTCTGGGTGTCAACGCGCCCTCGTCGCAGTACATCTACTCCGTCATCGCCTCGCCGGCCGGTGCGTACTTCTCGGGCGGCATCAAGCCCGTCAGCGTGTGGCTGTCCGCCGAATACGTGCGCGCCGCTCCCGGTGGCACCGGCTTCGCCAAGTGTGGCGGCAACTACGCCGCGGCCTTCCTCGCGCAGCGTCAGGCCTCCGAGCAGGGCTGCGACCAGGTCGTCTGGCTCGACGCGATCGAGCGCCGCTACATCGAGGAGATGGGCGGCATGAACCTGTTCTTCGTGTTCGGCTCCGGTGCCGATGCACGCCTCGTGACCCCGGAACTGTCGGGTTCGCTGCTGCCGGGCATCACCCGGTCGTCGCTGCTGACGCTGGCCACCGACGCCGGCTTCGCGGTCGAGGAGCGCAAGATCACCACCGAGGAACTCCGCAAGGGCGTCGCCTCGGGTGACATCACCGAGGTCTTCGCCTGTGGCACCGCCGCGGTGATCACCCCGGTGGGCCGCGTCAAGGGCGTGGGCGAGGACTACACGATCAACAACGGTGAGACCGGTGAGGTCACCCAGGCCCTGCGCGACACCCTCACGGGTATCCAGCGTGGCACCTTCGCCGACACCCACGGGTGGATGACGGAGTTGTACCGGGCCTGAGTCCCCGGGATCTCCTGCGGCACAGACATTCTGGCGTCACGGTCGGCGGATCGTGGCGCCAGAACTGTTGTGTGCGGGATTAGACGAGCAGACCGACGACGGCGAGCGCGACACCGAGTTCGATGGTCGCGCCCAGGACGTCGCCGTTCAGTCCGCCCATACGACGCGCACAGTGCCGGGTGAAGACCCATGCGAACACCACGATCACGAGGACGACGACGAGTCCCTGCGCCACTGCGGCGAGGTCGAGGTCGATTCCGGACCCGTTGTCGCGCAGTCCGATCGGGACGGTCGCCGCTGCGGCGACCAGACACCACACCGGGATCGAGAGCCGCTGGGTGCCGGCGACGAGGGCGCCGAAACCGTTCGGATGAGCGGGCGAGATCGACGTCCGGGTGCCGACGACTGCCCCGAGCCGGCCCAGCGCGACCGCGAAAGCGATCTCATACCAGCGGGATTCGCCCACGAGGCCGGTGAATCCGGCGGTCTGCACACCCAGTGTGAGGACGAGGGTCGCCACCCCGAACGGGCCGACGGTCCCGCTCCGCATCACTTCGGCGACGCGCTCCGGCGGTCCGTAACACCCGAGCCCGTCGGCGGTGTCGGCCAGGCCGTCGAGGTGCATTCCCCGGGTGAGCGCCGCTGTCAGGACGACGACGAGGATGCCGGTGAGCGCGGCCGGGAGGGCGGTGAACGACAGTCCGGCGGCCAGGGCCGCCGCCGCGGCACCCACCACGATGCCGACGACGGGGAGTGCGGCCATCACCGCACCGCCCAGCGCGCGATCCGGCGCCTCGTCCGGGTCGGTATCCGTGCCGACGGGAAGGACGGTCATCCAGCACAGCGCGGTCCGGACCGCCCGAGACGGCGAGATCAACGCTGAACCGGCCGTGTCATGCGGTCAGGACGACTCGGGGACGGGTTCGGGTACGGGCGAGTCGTCGCGGTCGGTCACCCCGGCTTCGGCGAAGGTCGCCATCGAGATGAGGATGTCGGCGGCCGACTGAACGACCGGCAACGCCAGAACCGCACCGCTGCCCTCACCGAGTCGCATCGAGAGGTCGAGGACCGGCTCGAGGTCGAGATGGTCGAGCGCGATCTGGTGTGCGGGCTCGATCGAGCGATGTCCGGCGATCCACCAGCGCAGGGCGCCGGGTGCGAGTTCGTTGGCGACCATCGCGGCCGCGGTGATCACGACGCCGTCGAGGATCACCGGCGTGCGACGGAGTGCGGCCTGGGCGAGGAATCCCGCGGTGGCCGTCAGGTCCGCGCCGCCGACCGCGGCGAGCAGGGCGAGCGGGTCGTGGACCACCTTGCGGGCGCGGCGCATGCCGTCCCGGATCGCGGCAGTTTTCCGCATCCAGCCATGGTCGTCGACACCCGTTCCGCGCCCGACGATCTCGACCGGCTCGCGGCGGGTGAGCGCACCGACGAGGACAGTCGCCGGGGTGGTGTTTCCGATCCCCATCTCGCCGGCGATCAGCAGGTCGCTACCCGAGTCGATGAGCCGATCGGCGATGGCCCGACCGGCGGCCAGCGCGGCGCGGGCCTCGGCGAGGGTGATCGCGTCGGTGGTACGCAGGTCCTCGCTGCTGCGACGGACCTTGAACGTCGACAGGTGGGGAGCGGTGTCGGCGTCGACGGACATGTCGACGACCGTCACCGAGGCGCCGACACGTGCGGCCATCACGTTGACCGCGGCGCCGCCGGCGGAGATGTTCGCGACCATCTGCGCGGTCACCTCGGGCGGGAACGCCGAGACGCCGCCGCGGGCGACGCCGTGGTCGCCGGCGAAGACGACGACGCTCGGCGACGTGATCGGTGCGGGTGGGCACTGGCCCTGGCACGCCGAGATCCAGACGCCGATCTCCTCGAGGCGTCCCAGTGAACCCGGCGGCTTGGTGAGCGTCGCCTGGCGCTCGCGGGCCTCGAAGGCGATCGCCTCGCTCGGCGGGGTGACCGGTTCGAAGACCTCGGCGTCGGTGGGATCGGGGAGCTCGCCGGCGGTCGTGACGGGGGTGGGCTCGACAACGTGGCCGTGCGTGACGGGGGCTGGTGTGACCACCGGAGCAGTCATGGCGGGGTGGGGGGCCGGTGCGGCTGCCGCCACCGTTGCGCCGGAGGTGTCGTCGGCGACCGCGTCGCGCGGTAGCTCGAGCACCCGGCCCGCGACCACGAGCGACACCCGGTCGCACGCATGCGCCACCGCGGCGTTGAGGGTGCCCAGCAGATCCTGGAACAGCCGGCCGGCCGGGGTCGGGGGAACCAGGGAGAGCCCCACCTCGGAACTGATCAGCACCACGTCGGCGTTCATGGTCCGCAGTGCTTCGCAGAGATCCGTGATCTCGGCGTCGAGATCGATCTCCGAACCCGAGTCCCAGCCGTCGACGGCGTCGATCCGGGCGGTGAGCCAGCTCCCGAGGTCGTCGACGAGTGCCGGGATGTCCGGTGCCGCGCGCAAGGCGTCGGCGAGATCGGTGGTCTCGATGGTCGTGTAGCGATCATCGCGACGCTGCCGGTGGGTGTTGACCCGCGCCGTCCACTCGGCGTCCGACGTGGTGACCGGGCCGGTGGCCAGGTACCGGATCTGGTGATGCGCGCGGAGCAGCGACTCGCCGTATGCGGATTTTCCCGAACGCACACCACCCAGGACGAGTGTGCGCGAAGCGCGATCGGCCATTGATCAGACTTCGTCGCCGCGCGACACCGACGGCTTGGGCGCACGCATCTTCCGGAGCTGCATGGCTCGGGTGAACGCGTACCAACCGAGCTTGAAGCCGCCGTCCTGTGAATCGGGATAGCGTTCGGCGACACGGCGGTTCACGAGACGACCGAGGATCACGCCGTCGACGGCCATCAGGACGACGAAGGCGACGAGGATCAGGTTGGTGAGTGCGGCCGCCCGCGGCACCATGAACATCAGCACGATCAGCACGATCGCGAACGGCATGAACAGCCCGGCGAAATTGCGGCGCGCGTCGACGAGGTCGCGGGTGTAGCGGCGGACCGGGCCCTTGTCGCGAGGCATGAGGTAGGCCTCGTCGCCCTCCATCATCCGCTCACGCTGCTCGAGGCGCTTGGCGCGCCGTTCCGCGGAGAGCTGCTTCTTCTCTTCCTTCGAAAGGGTGTTCTTCAGTTCCTTCTTGCGTGCGCGCGCTTCGGACCGGGTGGTCGGCGGCGGCGCGACGGGACCACGGCGACGGTTCTCGGCCTCACGACGCTTGGGCGTCGGGCGGCCCTTGCCGGGGGTGGTCTTGCTGCCCTTGGCCGGCGCGGAGTCCTCGGTGGCCGCGTCGTCGGCGGCGTACGTGGTCACCGAGCTCTCGCCGGAATCCTCCGACGTTTCGTCCTTCTTCCATGGCAGCTTCACGCCTACGAGCGTAGGTGATCGTGATTGCGGTCGAAACGCGTGGTCGTCGCTTTTCGGTGGACCCTTGCGGTCGCCCAATCGGTCACGCTGCCGGGTGGCCACCGCGTCCCTATACTTCGTGCCCATGACCCGGGACGGAAGTCGGCGTTTGCACGTTCTGATCGCGCCGGATTCCTTCGGCGACACCATGTCGGCCGTGGTGGCCGCGACCGCGATCGCCCGCGGATGGGCGGAAGCCCGACCCGGCGACACACTCGTCCTCGCCCCGCAGTCCGACGGCGGACCCGGCTTCGTCGACGTCCTGGCCGCGCGGTTCGGCACTCTCGTCACCGCGGACGTGCACGGTCCGCTCGGCGCGGGTGTCACCGCGCGCTGGCTCTTCGACGACGCCTCGTCGACGGCCTACGTCGAATGTGCGCAGGCGTGTGGTCTCCATCAACTGGGCGGACGACCGACTCCGCGGACCGCGGTCGCGGCCACCACGCACGGTGTCGGTGAGCTCGTGGCGGCGGCACTGGCACGCGGGGCCCGACGGCTCGTCGTCGGACTCGGCGGCAGCTCGACGACAGATGGCGGTGCGGGACTCGTCGACGCCCTGGGCGGGCCGGAGCGGGTGCGAGAGAGGCTGGCCGGCATCGAGATCGTCGTGGCGTCGGACGTGGAGAACCCGCTGCTCGGCCCGCTCGGTGCCGCGACGGTGTTCGGGCCGCAGAAGGGTGCCGACCCCGACACCGTCGAACTGCTCGAGGAGCGCCTCACCGAATGGTCGGCGACCCTGAACGGGCTCGCCCGCCGGGACATCACCGCCGACGCCGGTGCCGGCGCCGCCGGTGGGCTCGGCGCCGCGCTGATCGCCCTCGGTGGCCGTCGTGTGTCCGGGGCGACGGTTGTCGCCGAGGCGACCGACCTGACCGCCGACGTCGCGGCCGCCGACCTCGTCATCACCGGCGAGGGGAAGTTCGACTCCCAGACACTCCGCGGAAAAGTTGTCTCGGCCCTGCACCATGCGGCGTCGACCGCGGGTGCATCCGGTGCCGGCGCGCGGACCCTGGTCCTCGCCGGACAGGTCGCGCTGTCGGCGGCAGAGATCGAGGAGGCCGGCATCGCGGGAGCGCATGCCATCGTCGACGTGGCCGGGTCGGTCGAGGTCGCCATGAACGACGCCGAGAACCAACTCGTGAAACTCGCGGAGACGGTCGCCGGCTCCTACCCAGCGCACTGGGGGAAACGCACGTCCGAGTAGGCGGGAATACAGCTCGAAGGAGTACGGTTGTACGCACGGGCACAACCGGTCGACCTCCCGGCGAGCGGGGTGTTTCCCGATCATGCGCGGGCAGCAGGTCTCGCGACGCTATCGGGCCACGTCACACCGGGACCACACCACTACAGGAGCATCAATGACCGTGCAGAACGAAACGGGCACTGCCACCGGCGTCATCCTGAGCGACGCAGCCGCCAGCAAGGCCAAGGCACTGCTCGACCAGGAAGGTCGCGACGACCTCGCGCTGCGCATCGCCGTGCAGCCGGGTGGATGCGCTGGTCTGCGCTACCAGCTCTTCTTCGACGACCGCACCCTCGACGGCGACATCACCTCGGACTTCGGCGGCGTCACGCTGGCCGTGGACCGGATGAGCGCTCCCTACGTCCAGGGCGCCACGATCGACTTCGTCGACACCATCGAGAAGCAGGGTTTCACCATCGACAACCCGAACGCGACCGGCAGCTGCGCCTGCGGTGACTCGTTCAACTGAGTCGAACACGTCTTCCGGCACCGGCCGCATCCCCTTATCGGGATGCGGCCGGTGTCGTATGTCGGGGCAGTGGGTAGCGTGGACAGCTGTCCGACCAAACAACTGAAGGGCTGAGAGCGCCAGTGGCAATCGTTGTATGCGGCTCCATCGCAACCGACCATCTGATGAAGTTCCCCGGCAAGTTCTCCGAGCAGCTGCTCGGCGACCACCTCGAACACATCTCTCTCAGCTTCCTCGTGGAGGACCTCGTCGTCCGCCGCGGCGGTGTCGGGGGCAACATCTGCTACGCCATGGGACAGCTCGGCGGCAACCCGGTGCTCGTCGGGGCGGTCGGCTCGGACTTCCACGACTACCGCAAGTGGCTCGAGTCCAACGGCGTCGACTGCCGGGGAGTGCGGGTCTCCGAGACCCATCACACCGCCCGCTTCATGTGCACGACCGACGAGACGATGGCGCAGCTCGCCACCTTCTACGCGGGCGCCATGAGCGAGAGCCGCGACATCTCGCTCGCCGACGTGATCGGCGAGACCGGTACGCCGGAACTCGTGCTGATCGGCGCCGACGACCCGGCCGGCATGCTCAGCCACACCGAGGCCTGCCGCGCCGCGGGAATCCCGTTCGCCGCCGACCCGAGCCAGCAGCTCGCCCGTCTCGACGGCGAGCAGGTCCGCACGCTGATCGACGGCGCCGCCTACCTGTTCACCAACGAGTACGAGTGGGGCCTGCTGCGCCAGAAGACCGGCCTGTCCGAGACGCAGGTCGCGGAGATGGTCGGAGTGCGCGTCACGACCCTCGGCAAGGACGGCGTCGAGATCGTCGAGCGCGACGGGACCCGTCTCCATGTCCCGGTCGTTCCGGAGACCGAGAAGGTGGACCCGACCGGCGTCGGCGACGGCTTCCGGGCCGGCTTCCTGTCGGCGCTGTCCAAGGGTCTCGGCTTCGAACGCGCCGCACAGGTTGGTTCGATGGTTGCCGTCCTCGTCCTCGAGACCGTGTCGACGCAGGACTGGACCTGGGACGTCGAGTCGGCACTCGCACGCATCGAGGGTGCCTACGGCGCCAATGCCGCCGCCGAGATCAAAGCGGCTTTCTGACAACGTCTTTCGCTGACGGGTGGTGCGGGCAATGGTCTGCACCACCCGTTTTCGCTCGTCAGTGGTCGGTGACCGGTCTGACATTGCCGTCGTGATCGGTGATGTGACAACGTGGAGGCAGAGTCCGCTCTCCTGGACTCCCGGACGAGGGGTGCTGTACCCGGTGTGCGACAAGACGGCCCGCAGGAGGCTGTCATGTCGTGGTTGATACTCGTGCTGTCCGGTGTTCTCGAGGCGGTGTGGGCCACCGCGCTCGGCAAGTCCGACGGCTTCTCCAAGATGGTGCCGTCCGTGGTCTTCTTCGTGGCCCTCGCCGCCAGCATGGGCGGTCTGGCCTTCGCGATGCGTGACCTCCCGGTGGGCACCGCCTATGCCGTCTGGGTCGGTATCGGTGCGGTGCTGACCGTCATCTTCGCCATGGCCACCGGTGAGCAGCCGGTCTCGGCGATCAAGGTGTTCTTCCTGCTCATGATCGTCGGCGGGGTCATCGGCCTCAAACTGGCGCACTGACCTCGCGCCCGATCACTGAAAAGCGCCCCTGGCAAGCGCCCTCCTGAGGCTCGCCGACGTCCATATGTCGTCGGCGAGCCTGGAGAGGGTCGTTTCCAGGGGCGCTTTTCCGGGGCGTTTTTCGGGACCGGGGAGGGCGGGCGCTAGAGGCGGACCGGGTAGGTGTGGTCGACGATCTCCGGCACGATCGAGCCCTCGACGAAGATGCCGTGCCAGATCATGAAGATCAGCACCGTCCAGAGGCGACGGCTGTTGTCCACCACGCCTTCCCGGTGCTCGTTCAGCATCGCGATCACGGCGTTCTTGTCGAAGATGTGGTCGGTCTGGCTCTCGGTGATCGTGTCGTGCGCCCAGTCGTACATCTCGGTGCCGGCCAGCCAGTGGCGGATCGGGACCGGGAAGCCGAGCTTCTTGCGGTGCAGGACATGCGCCGGAACGATCTGCTCGAGCGCCTTGCGCAGCGCGTACTTGGTGGTGCCGTGCGAGATCTTCTCGTCGTGCGGCAGCTGCTCGGCGATCGCGAAGACCTCCGGGTCGAGGAACGGCACGCGCAGCTCGAGCGAGTTGGCCATCGTGATCTTGTCGGCCTTCACCAGGATGTCGCCGCGCAGCCACGTGAACAGATCGAGATGCTGCATGCGGGCAACCGGATCCCAGCCCTCGCTCATCGCGTAGATCGGCGCGGTGACGTCGGTGTGGGTCCACTCCGGGCGATAGTCGCGGAGTACCGCACGCAGCCTGGCGTCGTCGAAGCTGCGGGCGTTGCCGTAGTAGCGCTCCTCGAGCGTGAGCGAGCCGCGGTGCAGCAGGCTCTTGCCGCGAGTGCCCTCCGGGATGCGGTCGGACAGTTTGCCGGCCGCCCGACGCAGCGGGCGGGGGAGACGGTCGAAGGCCGCGAGCGACAGCGGTTCCTTGTAGATGGTGTAACCACCGAAGAGTTCGTCGGCGCCTTCCCCGGACAGCACGACCTTGACGTGCTTGCGTGCCTCGGCGGCGACGAAGTACAGCGGGACGAGGGCCGGGTCGGCGACCGGGTCGTCGAGATACCAGACGATCGACGGCAACGCCTCGATGAACTCCGACGGTCCGACGACCTTGACGACGTGCTTCGCGCCGATCGCCTCGGCCGACTCGGCGGCCACATCGACCTCCGAATAACCCTCGCGCTCGAACCCGGTGGTGAAGGTGATCAGGTCGGGGTTGTGGCGGATCGCCAGCGCGGCGATGGCCGTCGAGTCGATGCCGCCGGACAGGAACGAGCCGACGGTGACGTCGGCACGCATGTGCTTGGCGACCGAGTCCGCGAGAACGTCGGCGATCTCGTCATAGCGTTTCTGGCGCGTGGCGTCGGTGACGGGACGCACCCCGAACTGCGGCGTGAAGTAGCGGCGGATGGAGAGCGGACTGCCGGGGGAGGCGGTGGCGTGACAGCCCGACTCGAGCCGGCGGATCGAGGCGTGGATGGTCTCGGGCTCCGGGACGTACTGCAACACCGTGTAGTGCTCGACCGCCCGCGGGTCCAGGTCCTTGGACAGGCCGACGCGCTCGATCAGGTCGAGGAGGGACTTCTTCTCGCTGCCGAAGATCAGGCCACCGGGTCCCGATGCCACGAACAGCGGCTTGATGCCGAACGGGTCGCGGGCCAGGAACAGCGACCGGTTCTCGGTGTCCCAGATGGCGAAGGCGAACATGCCGCGGAGGCGGCGTACCGCGTCGGGACCCCAGTGGTGGAACGCGGCGACGATGGCCTCCCCGTCCCCCTCGGTACGAAAGGTCGCACCCTCGTCCTCGGCCAGTTCGGCGCGGATCTCCAGGTAGTTGTAGATCTCGCCGTTGAAGACCAGTGCGTAGCGGTCGGGGTTCTCCGGCGGGCCCCAGCGGAGCGGCTGGTGAGAGTGCTCGATGTCGATGATGGAGAGTCGGTTGAAGCCGAAGACGATGTTCTCGTCGTGCCAGGTGCCGGGCTCGTCGGGGCCACGATGCCGCATGCAGTGCGAGGCCACCGCCACCGCGTCGACGACCTCGGCGGCCGTCCGGTCGGATGTCAGAAGGCCGAGCAGACCACACACGTTGGCTTCTCCCCAATCTCGTCGCGAGTACAGGTCCCGACGGGCGTCGGGTCGGGTCCGAGTATGCCTGAGCCACCAGCGGGATTCCGACCTGGAGTGCTCGGACACGGCCGGATCAAACCCCGATCACGAAAGCTTCGCCGGGTTGGTCTACGCTGCGTAGTACTAGGTGCAAGACTTCGTTGTGTGTCCACGACGGGTACTTGCCCTGTGCAGGTCATGTGGCATGCACTCACTGCGGCGCAAGGGCGCCGGTGAGCGAGCAGGAAGGCGTGAAATTGGCACACGGTGGACGGCCCCGAGCGCGGCGTGTCTCATCCGCGTCGCAGACGATGAAGCGACTGGGAATCGTCGTCGCTCTCGGACTCGGCGCGCTGCTGATGTCGGGATGCGACGCCAATGAGGCGATGCGTTTCGGTTGGCCCGAGGGCGTCACGCCCGAGGGTAAGAAGATGGTCGATCTCTGGACCTGGTCCGTCATCGCCGCACTCGTCATGGGCATTCTGGTCTGGGCACTGATCTTCTGGACGATCACGTTCCACCGCGCGAACGACGCCAAGAAGGGCGTGTTCCCGCGTCAGACCGCGTACAACGTTCCGTTGGAGCTCACCTACACGGCGATCCCGTTCGTCATCATCGCGGTGCTGTTCTACTTCACCGTGATCGTGCAGAACGACGTCGAGCGTAAGAACGACGACTCCAAGGTCGTGGTGGATGTCACCGCCTTCCAGTGGAACTGGAAGTTCGGCTACAACAAGGTCGTCTTCAGCGACGGTTCGACCTACGACGGCTTCGAGGCCGACGGCAACCCGTTCGAACTGCAGCAGCAGAAGGGCGGCGAGGTCGAGCCCGAGCCGGCTGTCGAGGGTGAGCACGGCGGCGAGCTGCCCGGTCCGGCCGGTGGGCGCGACGACGACATCCGCGATTACCTGCGGTTCGACAAGATCGAGACCGTCGGCTCGTCGAGCGAGATCCCGGTCCTGGTCCTGCCGACCGACAAGCGCATCGAGTTCAATCTCGCCTCGGGCGACGTCGTCCACTCGTTCTGGGTGCCGGAGTTCCTGTACAAGCGCGACGTGATGCCGTTCCCGAAGGAGAACTCGACCGACCCGATCTTCCAGATCGGCTCGCTCGACCGGACCGGAGCTTTCGTCGGCCGCTGTGCCGAGATGTGCGGCACCTACCACTCGATGATGAACTTCGAGGTCCGCGCGGTCTCACCGCAGGACTTCGACAGCTACATCCGATTCCGCCAGTCGAATCCGGAGGCCACCAACGCCGAGGCGCTCGCGTCGATCTGCCAGGCACCGGAAGCCGTCACCACGGTTCCGTTCGACACCCGTCGCAAGACCGACGGTTCGGTGGGTGCCACCGGCAACCCGGATGACCCGACCCTCGCCAACTGCACCAAGAAGGAGAGCTGACGATGAAGATCGAAGCACGCCTCTTCGAGATGTTGACAGCCTTCTTCGTGCTGACCGGCGTCGCGTACACGCTGTTCACCGCGTTCACCAGCAAGGGCATCGAGTGGGTCGGCGTCGTCGGCCTGTTCTTCGCCGGGGGTCTGACGCTGATCGCGGGCACGTTCTTCCGGTTCGTGTCGCGGCGCGTCGAGATCCGCCCCGAGGACTATGAGGATGCCGAGATCGAGGACGGCGCCGGCGAGCTGGGCTTCTTCAGCCCGCACTCGTGGTGGCCGATCCTGATCGCCCTGGGCGCCTCGACCTTCGCGGTCGGGTTCGCATCCGGCAACTTCTGGCTCGCGATCTTCGCCGTGGCGGTGATCCTGGGTACCGCGGCCGGACTCGTCTTCGAGTACCACGTCGGACCCGAGAAGCACTGAGCCTTCGGTAGAACCGACAACAGACGACGCCCCACCCATGCGGTGGGGCGTCGTCTTTTCTTGTCTCGTGTCCGGGCGAGCCCTTCAGATCCGCCTGGAGCGAACCGGGCCGTACACCTTCAGCCGGCGGTAGTCGGCGCGGAAGTGCGCGGTCGAGTAGCTCTCCTCGACCTCGCCGTCGTGGGAGACCGCCACCGGACCGTCGACGGCCGTGAACCGGAACTCGGGTACCTGCATCTCGTGGTACAGCCGGGACCGTTCCAGGCGGCCGGCGGCGAGAGATCCCAGCAGCCGCAGGGTTGCCCAGCGATGTCCCATCTCGAGTATCCGGACATCGAGGAGCCCGTCGTCGAGCCGTAGGCGTCGTGTGGGCAGGAATCCTGTGGGTTGATAGATCGAGTTCCCGAGGAGGAACAGGGAGACGTCGAGCACCTGGCCGTCGACCTCGATCCGTACGTTGGCGTCCTCGCGGAGCACCCGGATGATCGCGGTGGCGGTGGCGAGTGGACGGCTGATGCGCCGCCGCAGGCGTTCCCGGATGCGGACGAAATGCGGATAGGCGCCGATGCTGGCGGTGTTCAGGATCAGTCGAGAATCGTTGAGCCACACCGCGTCGACCTTGGACACCGACCCGGAGGCAATGGCGTGGACGGTGTCCTGGACTGTCCCGCAACCGATGTCACGCGCGAAGTGATTGAAGGTGCCCGCCGGGAACACCGCGAGCGGCAGTTCCGCGTCGACCGCCGCGCCTGCGGCGCACGCCACCGTGCCGTCCCCGCCCGCGACGCCGATGATCGACGCGCGCGTCGCGACATCGGCGAACACCGCGGCGACATCGTCCTTGTCGTCGAGTTCGACGATCTCGGCGGCGGGGAGCGCCGTCTGGATGTCCTTAAGCACACGACGTCCGCGCCCGTCCGAGGAAGCCGGGTTCACCACCACGACGAGACCGGCACCGTCGGGTCGAGGTTCGGCCTCGACGAGTGTCGGATCGGCGAGCGACAGGGATGGCCGGGCGATCGGCGGCACGACACGGGTGCCCAGTGTCGCGACGGCGGCCCCGATGCTCAGCCCGGCGACCACGTCGCCGGGGTAGTGGGCGCCGGTGGCGACCCGGGAGAGTCCGACGAGGGCGGCCAGCCCGGACAGCACGAGGCCCGCGGGTGGGTTCTCGACGGCGACACCGATCGCGAAGGCCGCAGCGCTCGCGGAGTGTCCGGAGGGCAGGGAGTTCGACGTCGGCTGTCTGCGGGCGCGTCGAGGGTCGGGGATGAGTCCCGGATGCGGACGTGGTCGGCGTCGAATTCGCTTGGC
This sequence comes from Gordonia sp. GONU, assembly GCF_024733855.1. Lineage (NCBI taxonomy): Bacteria > Bacillati > Actinomycetota > Actinomycetes > Mycobacteriales > Gordoniaceae > Gordonia > Gordonia sp. GONU. Next base: position 111,632 of record NZ_JANRHB010000004.1, on the reverse strand, counting down.
GGCCTGGTTGGTCACGAGACTGGTAACGGCCAGCGAGGCGATACCTCGGGCCGCTCCGCGCTGAAGTGACGGCCGGCCGGAGACGGCCAATCCGGCGGCGATCGCCATCCACAGCTTCGAGTGATCAGCCGCGTGGGTCAGCACCGGCATCGTGGAGTCGAGCAGCGGACTCGGCGAGCGGGCGATCGTGTCATAGATCTCGGCGTCCAGAGTGCCCATCCCACGGGTGATCTGGGACAGGCCGGAACCACGATGACGTAACCGGCGCATGGTGTCCACCGTGCCATATCCGGGGGGCGGCCGTCGGAGCGAGGCCAGAAGGCCCGGTGGGGGAGGGGAGAGGGGGGTTTCGACAAGCTCAACCGGCGAAGGAACGCTCAACCGGCGAAGGAACGCTCAACCGGCGAAGGAACGCGCAACCGGCGCAGGAACGCTCAACGGGCGAAGGAACGCTCATCCCGTCGAGCGGCTCATTCG